>CAZHQD010000008.1:15927-32877 GCA_964533835.1 uncultured Puniceicoccaceae bacterium
GGTGGCAATGAGCCCAGCTTTAGCAGGCTAGCCATTAGTAATATGCGAGCCTTTGTTGCGGTCAGATTATTGGCCTCAATGAAAAGATTTGTCTCATTGGCACGAGGAAATCCCTCCGCGTTTCCACGCAAAGCCTTCACTACGGGAAAACCGCTCAATACGATCCGCTCCAAAGCCGCATCTGCTGGCCGAATCACTCCACCGCTCGACACCATCCCCTCAGCAACTATGCCGCCTAAAACTGGCTGCTCCAGAAATGCATCCAGCCGTGCCAGTAGCTCAACCTGCCCCGCAGGATCGCTCACCGCATCATTGTCTGTTTGCCATCGAGCCGACTTCTGAATCGTAACGTATGGTATAGCAGATGGAAGCAATGAACCGTCTCCTGCCTTTACCGCAAAGGGCACCGTGGAAAGCCCGCCATCGGTTCGTGCCACGGCCTCTACAGTGGTAGGCAGTAATGGCAGCTTAAGCTCCGAGCGATGCGTGCTCTTTCGTGTAGAGATGAAACTGAGTTTTACATCGTATCCCACCGAACCCACGATACCTCCATGGCCACCCGTATCGGTGTAGCCGCCGGGTCTAGCGTCCGCCTTTTGGAGTTCTCGCGCATTAAATATCTGTTGATCTTGTATCAGCACTGCGCCCACTTTATCTTTGCCAGCGCTATCAACCCATGCCCGCGATGTTATGTAGCGTACGGACTCATAGATGTTTGCGTCCCCATCTTCGCTTAGGTAGCCGTGGGCTCGCTGGGCGGCATTCCCTACCAGCGGTTTTTCAGTGTCAATTAGCAAACTCAGCCAATACATGGAGTCTTCTATATTTGGGCTGCCTTCAAACCATATTCCTCCTTCGTATTCACCCGTATCAAACGCCTTTTGCACTATATTCGTGGCGCGTGCTAGATGTGGTCGCGAGGTAGAGGCGGCGTAGGGCCCATAGGTAAAAAAATCTTTGCCGAGCGATTCAGGTGGGATGTCACCTGTTCCCTTATCGGTTCGCTTCGCCTCAGGCAGCCCTTTTGTGTAACCTGCACTCGGGGCCGGTCTGTAGAAATCAAAACTCGCATAACTAGAGAGATAGGTTCCTGAGCGCTCTATCTCCTCAAAAATACGCGATGCATCAGGATAGAATGTCTGGCGTGATTGCTCAAATGGCGCTCCTGGGCGACGTGCGGTGCTGTCCCACGCGGACCCATCGCGTTGCCTTGCCATGTAGGGTAGTGGGTATAGCCCGTCCTCTGGCAAAAGTGTTGCCACATACACAGGCTTATCCGTAGGCGCTGTCTGCAACTTGGAAAAGCTGCCATCGGCGGTGATATAGCCGTCGGGTTGCCCATAGAGCTCAGCCGCATCTGCCTCTAGTGGGTGCGCGGAAAATTGCTCAATATAAACGGTAACTGGTGCCGCGAGCCGCTGCATGAACAACTCATCATAAGGTATCACCTCGCCACTGGCATCTCTAAGCAGTGGTAAATTGTGCTGGGCTCGCGCCTTATTGCTCGTGATGAGTGGCTTGGAATTCTGTATGGTGGCCGTTGGGCCTGAGAAGACCGCTATCTTTGGCTTCGCCTCTGCCTGCAAGCCATTGAGCGCGCACGCCGTACTAAGTAGACACACCGAAACAGTTCGTAGTAGATCGGTCATTCTCATGGGCTTTGCAGGATTACTAGTAGTCTATTGTTTCTATCCCGAGCAGTGGCGTAGTCGGTGGCAGTTTGCGATTGGGAGCGGCTTGTTCGTAGGCATAAGCCAGTCGAATGACTGTTGCCTCGTCGTAAAGTCGGCCAAGAAACTCTATCCCCACGCTCACGCCATCTGTGTTGAAGCCAGCAGGCACCGTTATTGTTGGCATTCCCGTGACTGTACTTATGCGATTGCCATTGCCGCGTGCGGGATCACTTATCGGAGCAGGAACTTCGCCGCCACCCGGCACAGCTTCCTCAATAGTGCGAACTGGCTTCGTCTCGTGGGGATACACCAACACATCGAGTGACCACCTATCCATTAATTCGTGAATAGCTTTCTGCACAGCATACTTGCCCTTGTACCGCCCAATATAGTCAGCATTGTAGGACATCTCTCCTACCAGATCATCTTCAGTGTAGCGTGGCTTTAGGCGGCCAAGATAGCCACCCGATGCAATGAGCTCCGTCAGATTATTAACCTTTAGGTCGCCTCCGCGAGCAGCCAAATAGTTATTGAGCGCCGCCTTATACTCACCGCTTCCTGTATTTGTCTCGCGCATTACGGCATGGAGATCTACACCCGCTTCCACTGGATCCAGTATGAATGCGCCCTGCTCCTTGAGCTTGGCAATTGCGGCATTCACTAAATCCACGGCGGGCTGGTCTTGTGGATCCGTACCAAAGAGATCCCTCAGTACGCCTATGCGCGCGCCCTTTAGTCCATCGCTTTTCAGGGCCGTCAGGTAGTTGTCCGTAGGAGCATGGCCAAGAGACTTGTAGGTAAATAGGTCGCCTGCATCCGTGCCAGCCATAATACTCATAGTTATGGCAGCATCAGTCACGCTCCGTGTCATCGGCCCCGCGCGATCATAGGTTATGGAAATCGGGATGATGCCCTGCCGGGATACCAGGCCTTCACTAGGCGAGAAGCCCACCAGATTGGCCTTTGTAGAGGGATTGCGGATAGAGGACCCCGTCTCCGTCCCCAATCCCACCCAACCGAAAAGTGCTGCCACGCCCACACCCGATCCCCCACTAGAGCCTCCGGGGATCTTGCTGAGGTTGTAAGGATTGAGCACTTGGCCCCCCAGTGAGCTTGTGCCTGTCGCGCCACGCGCAAATTCATCCAGGTTTGTTTTTGCAAAAATTATGGCGCCTGCCTCACGTAACTTTCTTACGGTAAATGCGTCGTAGCGTGGGGTGGAGCCCGCCAGCGCCTTCGAGCCTCCAGTTGTTGGCATGTCAAAGGTATCGTAGTTGTCTTTCACCAACACGGGAACTCCGTGCATGATGGAGCGTGGCCCTTTTTCTTTGCGCTCTGCGTCGAGCTGCCGAGCAATTTCCAGCGCATTTGGATTTACGGCCAGTATGGAATTCAATTTTGGTCCTGCCCTGTCATAAGCCTCAATCCGCTTCAAGTAGACCTCGACTACTTTTTCCGCCGTCAATCCCTCATCGTAGGCTTTTTGCAGGTCCAGTATGGTAGCCGTTTCCAGGTTTATGGAACCTGCCGTTAGAGATATTGCGGAGATTACCCAAACGGCAGCAATCGAACGAATGTTAGCAAGCATGACAGTATTCTGTTTTTAAGATGAATAAGTTATTTGATATTTCAGATGGCAGGGCGCACAAAGCCACCTGTCTTGGACTCAATGAATTGGGCCGCCACTAGCGTGACATGATCTTGCCATGGCTTTCCAATAATCTGGATACCGATGGGTAGCCCCTCGGCTGTTCCTGCGCGCACCACTGTGCCTGGCCATCCGAGCGTATTGTATACACCCGTGTAGCTTGTGCCTGGCCCGGTAGGCCCAGTGTCTGTGCCGCGATTGATTTCCGTCGGCAAGGTGCTGTTGCCGGGGCACAAGATAAGATCGTATTTCTGAAACCAGCGGCGCATTTTGGCACGAGATAAATCCTGCTTGAAGAGCAGCTCCGTGACCTCTGGCGAAGTGGCTTTGGGCGTATCCTGAATTCGCTGAGCTATAGTCGCAGATATCGCCTTGCTCCCGTGCTTCTTGGCAAGGCGCTCAAGGAATGTCCACCCATCGGCGCGTGCAATCTTGAAACGCGCATCCTCCAGCTCAGCCATAAGCTCGGTTGGGAAATCTTCTGTTACTTCACACCCAAGCTCGGCAAAATACTTGGCTGCTTTCCGAACTGTTTCTTGTATTTCTGGAGTCGGGTCGGCAACTCCGTTTGTGGTGTAAAATGCCACCTTGAGCTTCGATAGTTCCACGCTCGCCGGATCACCGTAGGGCACAGGCGCCATCGCGCAATCTCGCCCATCGGGTCCCCACAGCAAAGGCGTTATCAAGAGCAAGTCCTCTACCTTGCGGGCCATCGGGCCAACCTCTTGCCAGGAATCCCACATGCCGCCAAAGTCCACAATATGTCCCGTGCGCGGCAATGATCCGTAGGTGGGCTTGATGCCTGCTATGCCGTTAAAGTTGGCCGGTCCGCGAATTGAGCCACCCCAGTCACTCCCAATATCAAATGCCGCCCCTCCTGCCGCCACTATAGCTCCTGCGCCACCACTGGAACCCGCAGTGCTACGCTCAAGATTGTAGGGATTGCGGCTCAGTCCGTAGATAATATTTGAGGTAGTGCTTATTCCCGCAATCGTTCCCCCGCCAAGCGTGAACTCTGGAGTATTGGATTTGCCCAGCAAAATCGCCCCCGCTGCGCGTGCGCGCGCAACCACCGTGGCATCCGTCTTTGGCACATAATCCATTCTTCCCACTGTGCCGCCTGTGCTCACTACACCCTCGGTGTCAAATGAGTCCTTGATAGTCATAGGGACTCCATGCAATGCGCCCTTTACTTGTCCGCGTGCCTGCATCTCGTCAAGAGCCTTGGCCTCCGCAATGGCTCTCTCAAAACAGGTCGCCACTATTGCGTTTATTTTGGGATTTACAGACTCAATCCGCTTAATATAGGCCGCAGTTACTTCACTCGATGAGAGTTTCTTCTCTCGAATAAGCTGCGCCAGCTTGGTGGACGACATGTAGATGATGTCCGTCTCTTTATCTGTCGAGGAGAGGTACTTCTGCGCTGTGGTCTGAGAAAAGAGCTTATTGCTGGATAGCAGACCCAAACTGGCCAATGCTGCCCAACTGCCGCCAGCGCTAAGAAAGCGACGGCGCCCCGATACCAATGGAAGAATCGTTGAAGGAGAAAATTTAAGCGTGCTGGAAGTATTCATGGAAATGCGCTTTATTTATGGGGTGAGTGGTAAGTGTTAGGATGCTAGAGCTGGCTTTTGGTAGCCGCCCATTGGCTTTTCGAGGAACCGTGCGAGCGCATAGCAAACATCCTCGCGCCACGGCTTCGCTGCTATCTGGATTCCTAGCGGCACGCCTTCAGGGGATATGCCGCCGCGTATCACCACAGCCGGCCAGCCGGTTATATTGTAAATTCGTGTGTAGCCTGCGTATACAGCCCCTGAAGTTGTGCGCACAACGGGGGCGTCTGCCTTACCTGCGGGTCCGGAGGCTACAGGGCAAATGATGGCATCGTAGTTATCCATCCACTTTAGCATTTCCACCCGCACTTCATCCTGCTTCTCCATAAGGGCGCAGAACTCCGGCGAGCTGATCGTCTCACCCGTTAAGCGTCTGGCAAATCCTGGCGAAACTTCGGTGGTTCCTGCCTCATCCAGCATCCGCTTGAGCCATGCACCGCCATCGGCCTCAGTTAGCTGGTCTCGTAAGTCCGCTGTGGTCAAGTCGCCCCCGTGGTAATCCTGCTTCACTGATGCGACTGCTCCTTGGAGCAGCTTAACGGCCCTTTCAATTGCAGCTACTGTCTCAGGTGTGCAAGGCGCAACTTTGTTGTCTGTGTAGTAGGCGATGCGAAGTGACTTAAGATTCACCTTGCTCGGATCGTAAAGCTCCACGGGATGAATGATTGCATCCCAATCATCAGGCCCTGCTATAAGATTGTAGATCAGCTCATTGTCTTCCACAAAGCGGGTCATGGGGCCGAGCTGTTGATAGGCGTCGAATGCGCCGCCGTAGCCTGGCGCGTGTCCAGTCCGTGGTATGCGTCCTGTAGTGGGCTTCATTCCTACTATCCCGCAAGCATGAGCAGGTGAGCGCACGCTCCCGCCAAAGTCGGACCCGATATCGAATGCCGCTATGCCCGCGGATACTGCCGCCCCTGCGCCGCCACTGGACCCATTAGGATGGTGATCAAGATTGTAGGGATTGCGGGTTTGCCCAAAGAGTAGGTTATATGTTCCCCGCCCTCCCCCGCCTAAGGTAAATTCTGGCGTATTCGATTTCCCAAGTAAGATTCCTCCCGCTGCCCTCACTCGGGCCACGGCAGTTGCGTCAAGTGCAGGTATGTTCTTCTTGTAGCCCACTGTGCCCGCAGTGGAAACCACTCCCGCGCACATCAGTGAGTCCTTTATTGAAAACGGCACCCCATGGAGCGGCCCCTTTATCTGTCCCTTTGCGAGTGCGGCATCGGCCTCGGCAGCCTCTTGCAGCGCCCGCTCCGAGCAGAGCGTCACGAGTGCGTTAATCTTCGGATTGATCTTTTCTATTGCAGCAAGGTGCATCTTCACCAATTCCACGGAGGAAATCTGCTTGTCCTTGATTAGTTGGGCCTGCCGCACTGCGGAAACAAAGAGTATCTCCTTGCCCGTTACAGCCTGCGCGTGGGCCTTGTTTCTAGCCATCATCCCGACGGCTAGCGCTCCGAAGAATGCGCCCCCCGTTCCTTGAAGAAATGAGCGGCGCGACAGTTTGGCTTTGTTTGCGGGTGTAGCAGTAGCGGTCATGTGTGTGTTTAGTTGATTGGTTAAAGGCACTAGGAAGTCTTCTCCATGTTCACTTGGGCAATCGGCGAAAGCGGTAATGCCGCGGCCTCTGTAATTCTTGTCTCCGTAACAAGTGCGGGCGTCTTTGGAGATAGGAACGTAAGCATCACTGGTACCACATACAGCGTGAGTGTGGTCCCCACTACCAGCCCACCTATTAGCGCAATTCCAAGAGACATTCGGCTCTCCGACCCAGCGCCCAGAGCCAGTGCAATCGGCAGTGCTCCTAGGATTGTTGAAATGCTCGTCATCAAGATCGGCCTGAAGCGCGCCTTTGCCGCACCATAAATGGCATCGAACAACGGCAAGCCTGCCTCCTTGCGCTGATTGGCAAACTCTACAATGAGAATGCCGTTCTTCGTTATAAGCCCAATCAGCATAATGAGCCCAATCTGGCTGAAAATATTCAGAGACTGGTCTAGCAGCAGCAATGAGCCGAGCGCTCCCGCCATAGATAGCGGTACCGAGAGCATGATAGTAAATGGGTCGCGGAAGCTCTCAAACTGTGCTGCCAGCACCAGATAGATGAGCACTAGTGCCAGTACAAAGCCGAAGCCTAGGCTGCTGCTGCTCTTAAGAAAATCTCTCGAACTTCCGACCACGTCGGTGGCAAACTGTGGCGGCAGCGAGGCTGATGCTGCCTCGTTCAGAGCCACAATGCCCTCCCCTAGTGTGTATCCTGGATTTAGCGTGCCTGATATTGTGGCTGCTGCATACCGATTATAGCGGAAACGCTGTGGCGGTCCTGATGTTTCACGCACGGTTACAAGATTCTCCAGTGGTATCACATCTCCCGAAGATGTGCGCACCTTTAGTCCGGTTAGGTCACCCGTTTTTCTTCGGGACTCCAGCTCCATTTGCGCTTGTACTTCATACTGTTTGCCAAATTTTAAAAAGTAGCCGATTCGCTGGCCCCCCATGGCAATTTGCACAGTCTCGGCAATATCAAGCGGGCTTACTCCCAGTGCGCGTGCGCGTGCACGGTCTATTTCTATATGCGCCTCTGGATTATTGAACTTTAGGTCTATATCAACAAATGAGAAAACTGGGCTCTTGCGAATCTCTTCCATGTAGAGCGGCACCACATCTTCCAGATCGCCTAGCGTGGACCCTAGTATGACAATCTGAGCGGCCAAGCCTGCCCCTCGGCGCTCTCCCACACTCGGTTCCTGCACTACGTTTGTGCGCGCGCCCGGCAGTTTGTTTACTTCCTTTTGCAGTGCAGCAGCTATATCCATTTGCGTGCGTTCGCGAGCCGATTTCTCAGGGAGAAACACTCGCACAAATCCATTGTTTATCGCGCCAATCCCTCCAGGCCCTCCTGTTGGCACCTGTGTCATCATCAAGCGCGCTTCGGGCACTATTTCTGCCACAAGCGCTGTCATCTCCGTGACAAACTTGTCCATGTATTCAAATGACGCTCCCTCTGGCCCCGTAATACGTGCCCAGATTCGCCCTCGATCTTCCAGTGGTGTAAGCTCCCTTGGTAAGCTCTTAAACGCGTAATGAATCACCCCCGCTGAAGCGATGAGCATCACAAACGCCGTCCAGCGGTGCTTCATCACAAACCCAAGTGACTTCCCATAAACCTCATTGATAAAAACGAAAAACGGCTCGGTAGCGTTGTAAAACCGCCCATGATTACCCGCTTTGAGCAATCGGGTGCATAGCATCGGCGTCAGCGTTAGTGCCACAAATGCAGATATCACAACGGAAGCCGACACCGTCAGCGCAAACTCTCTAAACAGTTTGCCCGTCATTCCCGACATAAAGAGTATCGGCATGAAGACCGATGCGAGCGCCGCCGTCGTGGATATGATGGCAAAGAATATTTCTTTCGTCCCATTTATCCCCGCATCTATCGGATTCGCGCCTTGCTCGATTTTTGCGTAGATATTTTCTAGCACTACAATGGCATCATCCACTACCAGTCCAATCGCCAAAACAACACCAAGTAGCGTTAAAATATTGATAGAGAAGCCCAGCATGTAGAGCACAAAGAATGTGCCAATAATAGATATCGGGATAACTACAACTGGGATAATCGTTGTCCTCCAATTTCTAAAAAATGCCAAAATAACGACTATCACCAGACCAAACGCCAATAGGATCGTTTCCTTTACTTCCGATATCGAAGCACGCACATACTCCGTGTTATCGTAGGCAGTCTCGATAGTGATATCCTCTGGAAAATCGAGCTGTAGCTGAGCTACCTTTTCCTCCAGTGCGTCTGCGATTGCTATTTGATTGGAACCGGGCTGCGAGCGTATATAAACACCAATCATCGCCTCTGAGCCCACACGAAGAAGAGAGCGCTCATTGAGTGGTGCCAGTTTTACTTCGGCTACGTCAGACACCCGCACAATACGATCTGCCTCCCGCTTTAATACGATGGATCTAAACTCATCCTCCGTTGACAGGCGGCTGAGCGTTCTCACCGCGAGCTCCACGCTCTCTCCCTCAATTCTACCCGCTGGCAATTCCACATTCTCGCGCCGAATAGCATTGCGAACATCAAGCGGAGTCAGGTTGTATGCGGCTAGTTTCTGTGGGTCTAGGTAAAGCTTCATCGAGTAGCGCTTTTCTCCCACAAGGTCGATAAAACTAACGCCTGGCACCGTTTGCAGTCGTTCCTTTACCCGCTCCGCAATATACGATAGCTCCATCAAATCGCGCGAACCGCTGCGTACTACCACCCCGTATATTGGCGACGAATCAGCATCGGATTTGTACACAATTGGCGGGTTTGCGTCGGGTGGCAGGTACCGTGAAGCACGCCCTAGCTGGTCGCGCACATCATTCGCCGCCGCCTCAAGGTCCGTCTCTAGCGTAAATTCAATTCGTATTTGGCTGCTGCCTTCTCTGCTGGTGGAAGATACGCTGTCTATGCCTGCCACCGCGCTCACGGCCTCCTCAATCGGCTCTGTGATTTGTGATTCCACCACATCCGCCCCTGCGCCTGGGTAGGTGGTAATTATCGTGATGGTCGGCGTATCAATTGCGGGATACTCGCGCACCCCCAGCGATAAAAATCCTATTATGCCAAATATTACTATAACGACAGAGAATACTGTCGTAAGGACGGGGCGGCGTATGGATATCGTAGAGAGTGACATGCGCTTAGTTGGCTAATCGAACCTCTATTTGAGCGCCTGAGCGGATGCGCTGGAGTCCTGATGTAATTACAATATCGCCCTCGCTAACGCCCGAGAGAACGAGCAGCTCATTGTTCATCCGAAAACCTGGCGTTATGGTTTGCATCTCCGCCTTCCCATTTCGAGCCAAGTACACAAAGCTATTGTTTGAGCTTGGGATCACAGCAATGGTTGGCACAAGTAATCCCTCTGGGAATGAGCCTAGCTTTAGGTCAACTGTGGCAAATGCCCCTGGCAACAGCTTGCCATGGTCATTGGTCGCCCTCGCTCTTACCGTCAATGAGCGTGTGCTGACATCAATTGAGGACTCGAAAGCATAAACCTCAGCGGTGAAGAGCTCATTGAGTCCGGTAACCCGAAAATTAACCAGTTGCCCGATTTTCAGTGATGAGCGATGCCTCTCTGGCACAGAAAACTCCAGCTTGATCCTATCTATTACGTTCAGCGTGGCTATCGGGTCGATGTTACGTATCGAAGTGCCCACGCTGGCTTGTCTAAGCCCAATTACTCCGGAGTATGGCGCATAAATCTGTGTCTTATCAATCTGTGCCTGGATTACTTCAATTTCTGCCCGCTGCACATTTAGCTCATTCAGCGCACGGTCATAATCATCTTGGCTCACATTATTTTGCTCCACCAGCTTCCGTAGCCGTTGCTCGCGCTCGCGCGCTAGCTCCAGCCTGTAGTGAGCGCGTTGCAGCGAAGCCTGAAGCTCCGCATCGTTGAGCTGCACCAGCAAGTCCCCCTTGCTTACGGGACTGCCCTCCTCAAAGAAGATTCCCGTGATTTTCCCTGTTATCTCTGGCTGTATAGAGACGGTCTCCCACGCCAATACGGTCCCGTTTACCACAAAATTTTCCTCTACGTATTGCGACTTAAGCTTCACGGCATCCACCACAATCGGTTGCCCTCCCCCGCCACCACTGCCCTGCCGAGCCACTGTAGGCTTCTCTGTTTTATCCGTATTCGCTTGGCTGCTGGTAAACCACCATGCAATGCCGCTTGCCAGCGCAAATAGGAAAATGACTATCGGTAAAGTTCGCTTGGCGTTGGCCATAGAGTTATCGTGTATTTCAGGCGCTTACAGCCTGAGCTAGTAACCGTAATTAAGTGGGAGATTGTAGAAATCGAAGCAGCATGTTTACTGGACGTGCTCGGCAATTATATGATTAGTAGGTGATACGCTCACCCGGCAGTGCAGGCGTTGTGGCAGGCACTTTCCTGTGGTGGTCTATCAGCGCTTCATATCCCGCTCCTATTTCTAACAAAGTTGGTTCAGACCACGGACGCCCTAGGATTTCTAGCGCTATAGGCAGCCCCTCATGCGTAAATCCCGCAGGAACAATCAGCGCGGGTAGCCCTGTAAGGGGACTCAGCTGGTTGGCCACATACTGCCTTTCTGGGTCATTTCTTGGGCCCAGCTTTAGTGGACCTCCCAGTTTGTGTGGGTAGATGAGCGCATCCAGTTGATAGCGGTCCATTAATTCCACCACCGCTTCGCGCAGCGCTGCTTTGCCTTTTAGTGTAGCTCGGTAGCCGGGATTACGGTCGAGATCAAATGGGTTAGCAAGCGCAGCCGTATCTGCCTCACGGCGTATGATTCCTGGTTGATTGAGCAATTCTTCCGCATTTTTAAACGGATAGCTTGGCCCTTGGCGTATGATATATTGATTGATCGCATGGATGCGCTCATAGCGGCTAGGAAAGCCATTGGCGCGCAGCACTTGGGGCAAATCCAGCCCCAGCGAAACTGGATCGTAGAGTATCGCCCCATTCTCTCCTATAAGCGTTAATGCAGCTTTTACCAACGGCTCAGCGCCGGCATCCACAGGTGTGAAATCCCAGCCTTCTTTCAATACGCCTAGGCGCTTCCCTTGTAATCCATTCGTCTTCAGAAACGACACGTAGGGCTCCATTGGCATCTGTCCAAGTGAGTGCGCAGTCCAAAGATCCTCAGTGTCGAATCCTGCGATTACATCCAGCGTCACGGTCATGTCATAAAGATTGGTAGCCATCGGCCCTCCGCGCTCTCCCGTTATGTAGCTCCACATTTGTCCGGCGCGGCTTATCAGCCCCGATGTAGTGCTCAGGCCAAAGAGATTACCATCCGCAGTTGGCGTTCTTATGGAAAACCCTGTTTCACTGCCTAGTCCTATTGGAGAAAACCGAGCCGCCAGTCCCCCGGATGTCCCGGAGCTCGACCAGCCTGGCGTGCGGTCCAATGCCCAAGGGTTCTTCGTGTTGCCACCCAGTGAGCTGCTGGCCACCATCTCGGGTGATGAATACCAGTCGCTCTGGTTCACCTTAGCTAGCATAATGGCGCCTGCCTCTCTCAGCTTTGCCACAATCGTGGCATCTCTCGCAGGAATAACCCCCTTAAGAGGCAAGTAGCCTCCTGTTGTAGGCATATCATAGGTATCGAAGACATCTTTCACGATTACTGGGATTCCGTGGAGTGGCGAGCGTGGGCCACTCGCCTTCCTCTCGGCATCCAGAGCGCGCGCGGTCTCAAGCGCTTTTTCATTCATGGCAAGCACCGCCATTATCGTAGGTCCCTTCTGATCATAGGCCTCAATACGTTTAATATACAGCTGCACTAGCTGCTCCGATGTAATGGCGCCCGCCTCCATCGCGGCCTGCATTTCTTTTACGTTGGCCGTCGTGATGTCTAACGTATTCGCGTAAGTCGGCGCCGCTGCTACGCAAAGTGCTAGCCCTACTGCAATTCGTGAAATGAGTGTATACATCATGAGAAAAAGCTTTTGTAATTCCAAATAGGTTGCTGTGACTTAAATGAGCGGGGCCTTCCAGCCCCCTGTCTTGGATTCCACATACTGCATAGCGGCAAAAACCACATCCTCGCGCCATGGCTGTGCGATTACATGCAGTCCCAATGGCATACCGTTGGCCGCAGTTCCCGCACGCACTACTCCTGCGGGCCAGCCTGTCATATTGTAGTGGCTGGTATAGCTAGAGCCGGGAGTACCCCATGATGGCCCACCTTGCTCCCCTATTAGTGGTGCTTCCTGATAGCTCACGGGGCACAGTATCACGTCATAATTTTTAACCCATTGCAGCATTTCGGATTTCCACGCGTCGCGTTCTTCGAGAAGCCGTGTGAACTCCGCCGTAGGGAGCATTGGAAAATCAAATCGGCGTGCGGGCCCAGGCACCTTTGTCCCATAGCGCTCCACCAGCCGCTTCTGCCAGGAATTGCCATCGCCTTCACGTAGTTGCCTGTTTAGCTCTGTGGCAAACTGCAAGCGTGGCGGCAGCGATTCCTCTACACTGCATCCCAAATCAGAAAAATATTTTGCAGAGCGTAGCACCATCTCCTTGGTCTCCGGCGTGAGCGCAACACTGCCAGGTCCATGAGAAAGGTAGTAGGCCACACGTAGCTTCTTCACATCTATCGCCTTATAGTCGGGCCAGGGCATGGGCTGTATCGCAGCATCCATCGAATCCGGCCCCGAGATTATCTTGGTAATCAGGTCTAGGTCCTCTACGGTTCGTGTCATCGGCCCAACCTGCTGATAGGAGTCAAACACGCCTCCATAGTCTACTATATGCCCTGTGCGGGGCACACGTCCTGTCTGCGGTTTGATACCTGCAATGCCGTTTGCATGCGCTGGGCCTCTGATACTACCGCCAAAATCCGTTCCGATGTCGAAGTAGGCTCCATAGGCTGCCACGATAGCCCCTGCGCCTCCGCTGGAGCCACTCGTACTACGTTCCAGGTCGTATGGATTCTTGGAAAATCCATATACGAGATTAGCTGTTGTGCCTAGGCCGCCAATCCCACCTATTGTAAACTCCGGCGTATTTGTTTTGCCCAGCAAGATAGCGCCCGCCGCTCTCAGCCGCGCCACGCAGGTCGCGTCCTTCTTGGGCACAAAATTGGCTCGTCCTTGAGTGCCTCCCGTTGTCACTACTCCCTCGGTATCAAGAGAATCCTTGATTGTCATTGGCACTCCGTGGAGTGGGCCTTTAATCTGCCCCCTTGCCAGAGCGGCATCTGCTTCTTGCGCTTCCTTCATTGCTCGCTCACGGCACTGCATGACAACTGCGTTCAGCCTCGGATTCACCGCATCAATCCGTTCATAGCATGCCTTAACAAGTTCAACTGAAGATACCTTCTTTTCACGGATCAGCTTGGCCACCTCAGTGGCAGATAGCTTTAGCAAGTCGGCGCTTGCTGTCGGTCTCGACTGCGCACTTGCGCTATGAGCTATGCCTGTAGCAGCAAGCGCTGCTAGGGCTGGGCGTACTCCTGCTTTTTGCAAAAAGGCGCGTCGCCCAGTATTTAGTATTGGTGTTTTTTCTGTGATGGAAATGGACATTGGCGTAATGGGTTTGTGGTGAGTTTGAGCTTCGAATCTATATGGCAGGCTTTTGCCAGCCTCCCGTTGCGCTCTCCAGCGCGGCTGCAACTGCAAGAGATACATCCTCGCGCCACGCCTTCGTTACGATTTGCACGCCTATCGGCAGGCCATCTGGTGATGTTCCCGCGCGCACTACCGATCCTGGCCAGCCTGTCATATTGTAGGTGCCCGTGTAGCCAATGGCTCCTGGCCCTGCTCCTTGATAGAGCTGTTCGCTGTATTCCTTTGCTGGCTCTGGGTTGGTAGGGCATAGGATTACGTCGTAGGGCACCATCCATTGCTCAAATCGGCTTCGGCAAGAATCCAGCTTTTCAGCCAGAGCAGTGAACTCACCCGCATCCACTCCCGCGCCACAATCCAGTGCCAGATTGCGCGATGTCTGCTTTGTGCCGTGCTTATCCACATGGCGCTTCACCCATGCTAGCCCATCGGCTACTCGAACCTGGCGGCGTACTTCTTCAGATTCTTTGAAGAGCTCTATTGGGGAGTCTTCCACCACGCTGGCACCCATAGATTTGAAGAAATCTACCGCCTTCATAACAGCTGCCTTGGTCTCAGGCGTGCAGGCTACCGTGCTTCCATTATCTGTGTAATACACAAAGCGTAGTTTCTTTATATCCACTGCCTCTGGATCTCCGAGTGGCATCGGGATTATTCCCGCGTCTATGTAGTCAGGCCCCGATATAATTGGCATTAGGTAGATCAAATCTTCCACCCATCGGGCCATAGGCCCAAGTTGCTGATAACCGTCAAAAAAGCCCCCGTAATCCACTATATGGCCCGTTCTCGGCACTCGAAAGCTATTAGGCTTAATTCCCGTAATCCCGTTAAAATGTGCAGGCCCGCGGATACTACCCCCGAAGTCGGTTCCGATATCGAATGGTGCCCCTCCTGCGGAAATAATCGCTCCCGCGCCACCACTGGAGCCGCCTACGCTATGCGTGAGCTTGTAGGCATTATAGGTTCTTCCGTAGATCAGATTATCCGTTATTCCTGATAGGGTAAACTCTGGTGTGTTGGTCTTTCCCACCAGTATCCCTCCGGCATCACGCAGTCGTGCCACGGTAGTTGCATCCTTTCCTGGCACATAGTTTTTCCGCCCCATGGTTGCGCCCGTAGTTACCACTCCTGCTGTGTCTATCGAATCCTTAATCGTGAAGGGTACTCCATGTAGTGGCCCTTTGATCTGGCCTTTGGCCAGCGCATCGTCGGCATCCTTGGCTTCTTTGTACGCCCGCTCCCTGCAAAACATGACGATCGCATTCAGCTTCGGATTCACTGCATCTATCCGTTTGAAGTGCGCATCCAGCAGCTCCACGGCGGATACCTTCTTTGCTTTTATCATCTCAGCCATCCGCTTGGCCGATGTAAATATCAAGTCATCCGGTGCAGGAGAGGCTATTGCGGCCTTGGCACGCTGGCTCCCAATAATATTTATCGAACCAGCAAGCGCCCATGCTGCAATTCCAGCCTTCCCTGTCGTCGCTATAAAGCGTCGCCGTGTAGTGCGGCTATTGAGTTTCTGTAGTGGAAATGAAAGTTGGCTCATGGATTGGTAGCTTAAGGGTTGGCTTAGTATTCGTTAAAAATGCGTTCGATCTCTACTGGGTCCGCCGTCTTCGTAAGCGCCAGAGAGAGTAAGATGCGTGCCTTCTGCGCGTAAAAATTATCCCCGGGAATGATACCTGCCTCACGGCGTCGAATGGTCTGTATTACACGCCCTGATCCCGTGCGTGTAGTGGCCACAACGGGCACTCCCTGCGCTATCGCACCCTTCAGCGCTTCGGTCTGTTTGCCTGTGGGGCTGCCTGCCCCATGGCCGTCAACAATTATGCCCTTCACGCCATCTTCCAGAAAGGCGCGCACAGGGGCGGCGCTCGCTTCTGTGTAGCCCATTAAGATTTCCACAGGAGGCAGCGACTCGATCTTATCTATGTCAAACTCGCTCTGGTAGGTATGCTTGCGCTCAGGCTTGCGATAAAAAACGATTCTATCCGGGTCGCACATTCCCAGGAACCCTACTTCTGGCGATTGGAATGTTTCCAAGCGATAGGCGCTCGCCTTCGTCACATCGCGAGCAGAATTGATCTGGTCATTGAGCACCACCATCACGCCGCGTCCTTTAGATGCAGGATCTATGGCCACTCGTATGGCATTGTACATATTCAGCGGCCCGTCGCCACTGATTCCAGTCCATGGGCGTTGTGCGCCTACAAACACCACGGGCTTGTCCGACTTCACCGTCATATTGCAGAAGAACGCTGTCTCTTCTAGGGTGTTTGTACCGTGAGTCACTACGATGCCCACTACTTCTGGCTCTGTCGCATAAATCTCATTGATTCGCTTAACGAGCCGAAACCAGTTTTCAAACGTCATGCCTCCGCTATCTGGTGGTGGCTTAATCGTCTCAGTCTTTACGTTCGCTATCTCGTGCATCTCGGGCAAATCCCGTAAAAATTCTTCTACTTCCACCTGCCATCCCGGCCCTCCGTAGTTGGCCAGATTCATTCGTGTGTCTCCCTTGCTGGCTATCGTGCCGCCAGTGGAGATAAGGTAGATAGTGGGCAAGCTATTCTGTGCAGCCAGTATGCTTGCACTCAGTAAGAATACAGAAAGGAAAAAAGTGGGTATGCGCATAAAGGAAAAGCGTTAAAAATTTTCTAACCGTTAAAATTATCCTAAACTGGTTTCTTCAAAAACAGGCCATCGATGGGATCGGACCATGCAATGGCGGATATGTGGCTGGATCGTGACAACTAACTAGAAGTTATACCGTAGCGTTACTTCGTAGCTGCGTGGCATACGTGGGTGCAGCCAGTAGAACGCGCCCTTGTTAAAGTATAGCTTGTCAAATACGTTCGTCACATTGAGCTGTATCTGCCAGTCCTTCCATGTGTA
>CAZHQD010000009.1:0-31285 GCA_964533835.1 uncultured Puniceicoccaceae bacterium
CTTTTCAAGCAAGTCTAGCCAAAGCCTATAAAACATAACTGCCAGTTGGTATTGTGGAGTGGTGGCCGACGGCTTCTTCTTCGACGACAGGTTTTGGTGCGTCAAAGAGGTGCATCAGCGCATACACTGTTCCAAATGAGATAATAAGACCCACCATGAAAATTGCGGTTAGGAGCTTCTTATCCCAACGCAAGTGCATGAAATACCAGATAACGGCCGCAAATTTAATTATGGAGAGTATGATAAGCGAGGTCAGCAAGAAGACCCCATGGAAAGGCAATATAATCAAAATAAGCTCAATGAAAGTTAGCCCCGTCAGGAACAAAATCACATTGATAAAGGTAAAGTAGCGCTTTGATTCAGCCTTGAGGGATTCCTTGGGAATAGGTGGCAGGCCGCCAGAGTCTGCATGTGCTGTGTGTGCCATATATGGAAAAAGAAAGGTTATTGAGACTAGATATATTCAACCAGATAGACAAATGGGAAGATAATGATCCACACAATATCGACAAAGTGCCAGTAAAGACCCGCCACCTCAATATCGAGTGCGTGCTCGGGTTTCATTTTCCCTGTAAAAGAAAAAATCAACCATCCAAATAACCAGACGAGGCCCAGAGTAACGTGGACACCGTGCGTACCTGTCAGCACATAAAAAGTTGAACCGAAGATACTGCTACTTAACGTAAGCTCAGCGTGTTTCACAAAATGCATGAACTCATATACCTGTGCCCCTACGAAAATAATGCCGAAGATTAAAACTCCGATTAGGCACTTTTGCATACTCTTTATGTTGTGCTTATGGATAGCAGAAACTGCCATCGCCATAAGCAAAGAGCTCATGAGTAGGATGAATGTTGAAAACGAAGTGAGCTCAATATCGAATATCGCCTTCGGATCCACTACATCTGGATTAACCTTGCGGTAAATAAGGTGAGTGGAGATTAAGGTACCGAAGAACATACAATCCGAAGCAAGAAATGCCCACATGGCTATTTTCTTGTTTGGAATACCAGTCACGGTATCTTCCCCCGGGTGGTGGGTATCGGCAAAAGGGTCGTTGGCTAGAGATGGCGCTGACATCGGTGTGCTTTATAAAGGTTTTAGATTAGGAGTGCTTTTTTTCGTCTTCTGGATGGACATGATATCCAGCGGGTCCTTCGAGGGACCAGAGGACAAAACAGAGGAACATAAAGACGCCTCCAACGATTGGCATCGTTATGCCGAAGTGGATTTCGGTACCACCGATAGTGAGCTTGTTGCCCATCAACACTAGGCCGAATGCCATAATGAAGAAGCCGATGTTGGCGAAGAGCGGATACCAGGAACGGTCAGGCATGTGGATACCGTGACTGCCCGCAGGGACGCTACCCATTTTCTCTTCCGGAGCTCCGTACTTATTTGCCCAGAGCTGGTCACGAACTTTTACAACCGGTGTAGTGGCAAAGTTGTAATCCTTTGGTGGGCTGTCAGTAACCCATTCCAGTGTGCGAGCGTCCCATGCATCGTTGGGCGCTTTTTTACCCTTCTTTGCGGCCCAGATCATGTGACAGACAAAGAAGAAAATACCTGCGCCCAGAACAAGTGCCCCCACAGTGGACCACATGTTCCATTCATTCCATCCCATATCAGATTTGTAGGTGTGAGTGCGGCGTGGCATACCAGTCATACCCAAGAAGTGCATAGGGAAAAAGGCTACATTGAAACCAGCAAACATGGTAAAGAAGGCCACCTTCCCCCAAAATTCGCTGAGGTAGCGCCCCGTAGCCTTGGGGAACCAGAAAGTAAGGCCCGCAAATAGAGCAAACAAGCTACCTCCGATGAGCACATAGTGGAAGTGGGCAATAACAAAGTAGCTGTCTTGCTGCTGGGCATCAACGGGAACAGAGCTGTGCATGATGCCGGTGAAGCCACCCATCATGAACATCCAAACAAATCCAAGCGCGTAAAGCATAGGCACCGTGAAGCGAATCTTGCCGCCCCAAAGTGTTCCGATCCAGTTGAAGATTTTTACTCCCGTAGGAATAGCAATTAGCATCGTAAGGAACGAAAACGCAGTTGCAGCCACGATGCTAAGCCCCGTCGTAAACATATGGTGACTCCATACGGTGAAGCCGAGGAATCCGATCACGGCACCTGAGAAAATAATGAGTGGATAGCCAAAGAGTGGTTTGCGCGCGAATGTGGGCAAAATTTCAGAAATAATGCCCATTGCAGGCAGAATTAGAATATACACTTCGGGGTGGCCAAATATCCAAAAAAGGTGCTGCCAAAGAATTGGTTTCCCGCCCGCCGCGACTTCAAAGAAATGGGTGCCAAATTTGCGGTCAAACATCAACTCAACCAGTGCTATGGTAATAGCTGGAAAGGCCAAGATTATGAGGAAAGCGGTGATGAGTGTCATCCATGTAAATACTGGAAGCTTCATCATGGAAAGGCCAGGCGCCCGCATGTTTATGATAGTTGTAATGAAGTTAAAGCTAGCCACCAAGGAGGCGACACCGAGCACTTGCAGAGATAGTATCCAGAAGTCGGCATTCATGTCCTGTGTGTACATCTTCGACGTCAAAGGCGCATAGCCAAACCAACCGATATTGGGCGCCATATTGAAAAACCAACTCACATTTAGCAAAATGCCCCCTGCCACAAAGCACCAGAGGCTGAATGAGTTCATGCGCGGGAATGCCACATCTCTCGCGCCAATCTGCAGAGGAACTAAATAATTAAAGAAGGCTGCGCTCAAGGGCATGATTGCCAGAAATACCATAGTCGTACCGTGCATGGTAAACATGGCATTGTATGTTTGCGCAGTAATAAAGTCGTTTTCGGGAACTGCTAGCTGGATGCGAATAATGAGCGCTTCTAATCCACCCAGTAGAAGAAAAAACAGCGAAAAAACGGCATACAGAATACCGATCTTTTTATGGTCTACAGTTGTCAGCCAATCAATAATTGGGTGGCAGTCAGCACCAGGACGGCGAAGTAGGCCGAAAAAGCTCTTTTGCGGAGCATGACCATGTTCCTCGTGAGAATCGTGTCCTGTATCTGTCTCAGGTTGTGGGACGGCGACAACAGACTTGGCGGTATGAGCTTGAGACATAAAATAAATATTTGGGAGTTAGTTAAAATGGCACTTACTTGAGCTCCATCAGATAGGCCACGATAGCATCTACGTCTGTGGAGGTGAGCCCCATCTGGTCGAGACCAGCCATGATATTTAGTGAACCGTCAGGGTTCAAACCCAGTGGCACACCTTTCCACATATGATTACCAGGCTTTACCTTGTGCGGTTCTAGAATCCACTTATGCAAGTTTTCAGGTGTATTCTCCATCCATCCAGCTGCTATTGTAGTGCGACTTCCTACGTGGCTTAAGTTTGGACCAGTTTCGCCACCAACCGCGCCAATCTTGTGACAACTTGCGCAGTTTCTCATGAACAAGTTTCGCCCTTCTTCTATCTGTACGGAGTTGGGGTGCTGAGCTAGTGCGGTCGTTTCACCTGCAAGTGGCAGGAGAGGGCCTGCCTTTTGAGTATTCACCCAGTCGTTAAACTCTTCTTCTGTTTGAGCAATTGCACGGAAAAGCATATAGGCATGGGAGTCGCCACAGTATTCAGCACACTGCCCCCAAAAGTAGCCAGGCTCATCGGACTTGATCCACATGGAATTTTCCTGGCCAGGAATAAGGTCAATTTTTCCGGCGAGCTTGGGAAGCCAGAAGCTGTGAATGACATCCTCGGAACGAAGATTGAGCTTAATTGCGCGGCCTGCGGGGAAAACAAGCTCATTGGCTGTTTCAATACCCAGCTCCGGGTATTCAAATCGCCACCACCACTGAAGGCCATATACGTTGACCACCATGGCATCGTCCGCACCATGCTCAGGAGGTGGAGCTTTCATAAAGACGATACCCTTGAAAGTAGGGATAGCCAAAACAACGAGGACGAGCGCAGACGCTATAATGAGCCCGACTTCAATCAATGGGTGCCCGTGAGATTGTTCGGGGATTTCAGTAGGGTCGTCTGTTTTTTTGAGGCGGAACTTGATAACAGTAAAAATCAGGAAGCCTCCCACAACCACCCACAAAGCTATTGTGATGTAGAGCGTGAGCATGAACAGGTCATACTGATTTTTTGCGACAGGGCCCTTAGGGTCTAGTGCGGACTGGTTCTGATCCCAAGAACAACCAGCGCATGCAAGCGCAAGGGAAAATACGCACAGTGCCATTGCGGCCCACCGCGTTACTTTGGAGTAATCAAACAACTTCATAGAAAGAAATACTGATCGATGGTGAGGACGAGCAAGAAAAGGGGAAGATGAGCAATGGAAGCCCAGAAAAGACGCTTTGCCGCCTGAGTCTTGTTGGATTGACGGTAAAACAGAAAGGATTGCCAGAGCAGCCATCCGCTCAGTAGCGATGCACCGACACCGTAGAGAAGGCCCGCCCATCCATAGGCTAAGGGGACAAGAGTGAGTATGAAGAGGAGTACCCCGTAAATCAGTGCACGGCGAGAAGTGCGTTTGCCTGTTTCGTCGGCAAGCGAAATCATGCGGAACCCGCCACGTTTGTAGTCCTCACGATAATTCCATGAAATCGCCATGAAATGGACTACTTGCCAGGCAAATAGGATTCCAAAAAGATACCATGCCTGAGCGCCTAGCGCTAGGCCTGAACCCGCGTAACCAATGAGTGGGGGGATCGCACCTGGTATGGCTCCAATCTCAGTATTCCAAATGGTGCGCTTTTTGAGCGGGGTATAGACAAGCAAATAGCCTGCAAGCGTAGCAACCGTGAGCAATGCAGGCAACATGCTGGCGCAAAACCAAATTAATGCAGGACCAGAAATGGCCAGAAAACTTCCAAAAATAAGCGCTTCTTTAGGAGTTACGGCGCCACTGGGTATAGGGCGAGAAGCAGTTCGCCGCATCATCGCGTCTTCTCTGCGTTCCATCCATTCGTTGAGTACCGCAGCCCCTCCTGCTGCCAATGAGGTGCCTGTTAGAAGTCCTATCATCTCTACCCAATCGCGATCAGGGCGTGCGGCAAGATAGCCAAAGAGAGCAGTGATTACAGACAACATACTGAGACGAGGCTTTGTCATCTCATAGTAATCGTTCCAACGGCTACGGCGGGTATGTTCCTGCTCTAGCGAAGTAGATGTGGGTAGTGAAATGGTATTAAGGTCTTTCATGATTTATGCTGCCAGAGGCGTCGCCTTTGGGGCTTCTATGGCATTTGTTGCGGACACTGATTTGCGAAGGCGGCCAAAAAGGAAAGTGAGCGACCAAGTTCCCGCCAAAAACAGCGCTCCATTAAGAACATGAAGCGTGGTGACCACTTCATTTCGCCCTGTCCATAAAATGCTTATGCCCAAGGATATCTGTATGACGATCAGCAGAAAAAGGACCATAGCCCACCATTTGATTGCGTTATCTTTTACGGTGCCCAAAATTCTCCATATCCAGGCACAGTAGTGGCCTAAAATTAGAAAGGCTAAGACGCGATGCGTGAAGGCAAGGACTATATCTGAATTCCAGTAACCAGGTATGAGTCCACCGCCTGGAACTTGTGGGAAAGTAGGGATGGCCATTCCTGCATCATTATGCCGCATCACGGCTGCAACAACTAACTGGACGAGTACCATAAAAGAGGCGCCCATGCCTAACCCAAAGAGCTTACGATAGGGGGTATCGTCTTGCGTATTGGGCTTGGAAGACTCCACTAAGCGCCACCAGAGTTTACTTTGTGTGAGCGCAATAGTAGCAACCAAGCAAAGAAATATTTGCGCAACACAGCCATGGACTGCCGCAAAAGGTATGCTATCGAGGAGAACTCGCGCACCTCCAAGACCACCTTGGATTATAACCAAAATCAAACAAATCCAACCAAGCTTCCGAACCCATCCGCGTGGCTCACGCATTTGCAGTAGAATCGCCAACCCGATACTGAGTAATCCGACAAGCGCGCCAAAAAGCCTGTGACTGTGCTCAGCTAGCATTGCTTCATCCTGAAGCCATCCATCGGGATTGATTGAACCATTCGAGAGCGGCCAGTCTAGAAAAACCATTCCTGCCTTTATTGTTGTGGTAAATGCCCCCATGTAGATGAGTGGCAAAGTAGCCGCAAAGAGTACTACGCAAAAAAGCATCAAACCTCGCCTGTGATTGGCGTCGGAATGATTTGCTTGGGTTGCTTTTTCAGCAGATTGCCTCACTTTACTCTGCATAATTAGACAGAACACTTATAAACATAAGTAAATTGATTACATTTCAATGCGAAATTGTCTTGATTTCGAGGAACAACCAAAGCTTTTATGCGGTCCTTCGATTGATTAGCCTTGCTTATGGTTCTCAGGCTTTAGGATAAATTATAGTTAATCAAAGAAAATCTAATAGCTTAACAAAATGCCTCCTTGGAAAAGATATAACACATTGAATATAAGCTGTTTATGCCTGTTGCTTGCATTAACGACTACGTTGTCGAATTTATACGCCCAAATTGAAACCACTGGAGAAATCGTTAGCGGCTATGTAATTGCTAAGCACGAAACTGAACCTGTTCTTCACGTTGTAAAAGGTGCTAAACCAAGGAAAGTAACTGGGATAACAGAAGACGTAGTGCCCATTCAAGTTCGAGTGGACGTGTCAGACTGGGAAATTTACGCAGTCGGTAGTGAGCTTAGCGGCAGAGTCTTTCCAAGTGAGGGCCGGCTTAGGATGGAGCAAATCTGGCCTAAAGATCGAGCTGGCGAGGGACTAATTGCCACTCTGGGAAAACGGTTGCGCTACGACACAAACATACGCGGGCACAAGGCGTTTCGTGCTACAGGTGAGCGGTTGCCCGAATTCGCGCTGTGGGATCAGTCTGCTAGAGTTTTTCCGAGTAGGGAGCTACGAGGCAAGTATGTGGTCATAAATTTTGTATTCACCCGATGCACAATGCCCAATATGTGTCCTGCCTCCACTCGCAAAATGAAGGAACTGGAGGAGGGATTACGCTTGGCCTCTATCGGCCCCGAAACTGCGCAGCTGGTTTCTATTACCCTTGATCCAGAATTCGACACGCCGGGAGTTAACCGTGCTTATGCAGGCGCATATGGACTCGATTCTGCTTACTTCAGATACCTTACTGGACCCGCCAGCGTTGTAGACGATCTCAAACTTCAACTAGGATTGCTTGCAGAAAAAGATCCTCAACTCATTATTAAGCATACGCTCATGACTGTTTTGGCTGATCCGGAAGGTAAGATAATATACCAAATTCCAGGCAGCCAATGGTCGCCCCAAGATTTTCTTAACCAGATCCAACGCCATCGAAACGCCAATGACGGATCATAAAACCAATGGACTTTTAATCCAGTGTTTTTCAATCGCCCAATAACTACCACATAAAGAAAATGTCTCCGCTTTCATCAAGTATCGTCATAACATTGGGCACAGTTGCGCTCTATTTTGCTATACGTGCTGCTCCGGTTCAGCAGTGCGAATTTGTCCACTACAGAGACTACATTGGAGCTGATGGTGCTATTGAGGAATGTGGCGTGGGCGAAACAACATTTTTCGACCTGTCAGAATATCGCTATCCAATAGTGATGAAGCTGCAACCCAAAGAACCCCTTAAGGCTGGCCAAGCAACCACAGTAACTCTGCATCTGACAAATAGCCAGGGCTCCCCCATAACTCCCGATGAAATTGCTATCAGCCATACGCAAAAACTACATTTGCTGCTTATAGATTCTACACTTGAAGACTACATACACGTACACCCCGCGCCCGCGGGAGGTGTTGGAGTTTATTCATTCACATTTACACCACAGTCGACAGGTATCTACCAATCTTACTTAGATTTTATCGCATTAAAGAGTGGACGGCGAGTTTTGGCCTCAGGTGAGCTATTGGTAGCACCTCCGGACGGCGAATCACCGACAAGTATCGCACCAAAAAAAGACCACGAAAACCTTACTTTCGTTGAAGGTGAAATGATCTACAATCTTGTTCCTGAGGCCGAGGGTTTTCGATTGGGACAGGAGAACCGCTTCAGACTCAAAGCGGAATCTACTGGCGGGGAGCTCATCTATGAGACAGTCATGGGCGCTTACGCACACGTAGTAGCTTTCAAAGATGGGGTAAACGGTTTTGCCCATTTGCATCCTACCAATCCATTTGTAAGTCAGCAAGACCCACGAAATCCAGACTTAGGCTTTGTATTTGCACCAACTGAGTCGGGACGCTACCGCCTTTGGACACAGCTCAAGATTAACGGTCATGAGAAGTATATACCCTTCGATATTAAGCTGTAATCTGATTACTCCACAAGTGCAGGTTTATTGCTTAATGCTAAGAATATCAGTGTGCCCCATGCAGCGATTAACACTAGAAACGCAATAACGGCAAAGGCCCACCAAGGCGCAACACGGCGTTTCCTTGGCTCAGTAGAATTCTCTTTTGTGGTACTCATTCAATAGGGAATTTTTTGCGAAGTAATACAGGATCGGGGCCAAGAAAATCTGCAGGGATATCTCTAACAAATTCCCCTGCCTCTGTCTCAAGTTCGAGGACTATTTTGGCTGGGCCCATATATTCATCCAATGCAGAAATTACCACTACAGGTCGTTCAATTTCGCCCATCACAGGCACAACGAAATTATCTCCGCCTCCAGCCAAATTAACCCCATTGGCATCTTTTAGCACAATACGGAGAGCAATATCTTTAGTCTCCTTACTAACGATGCGAATCATATACTGATTCCGAACCCCACTTTCGGTCGCGTAGTAAGGCATACCGCGCATTCGAGACAAGAAAACTTCGACCGATTCGACACGAGATAACGCAATCCCGGCGACGGTGAGTCCCAAGAGCATAAAAGCTGAATAAAGAAGCACACGCGGTCGAAAGAAACGGCGAGGTTTCCGATTCAGTGCATTTAGGGACGCATATCGAATCAGTCCTTTGGGGCGGTGAAGCTTTTCCATCACTTCATCACAAGCGTCAATACATGCGGTGCAGGCAATGCATTCCATTTGCAGGCCTTGCCGTATGTCTATGCCTGTAGGGCACACTTGAACGCAGCGGAAACAGTCGATACAATCACCAGCCGCGTGCCCTAGTTTTCCCCTCGGTTCACCACGTTTTTCATCGTAAGCGACATTTATCGTATCGTCGTCCACAAGAACAGATTGTAGGCGCCCATATGGGCAGATAATCAGACAAAGCTGCTCACGGAACCACGCAAAGTTACCGTAGAGAATAAATGTAAAGAAAACCACAAACAAAAAGGCCTTCCAGTGTTCACTTGGTGATTGGCGCATCCACTCCCAAAGCTGGGGAATTGAGATAAAGTAAGAGAGAAATAAGTGCGCAATTACTAAAGAGATACCGAGGAATAGCGTGTGCTTGAGCAGACGCTTCATAATCTTCCATGATGACCAAGTGGCCGCATCAAGTCGTTTTCTTTCGGCAGCATCACCATCAATCCAGCGCTCGATGCGACGGTAAACATGCTCCAGAAAAACCGTCTGTGGGCAGGCCCAGCCGCACCACACTCGGCCTATTAATGCTGTAACAAAGAAAAGAGAGAATGCTAATCCTGTTATGCCAAAAAAAAGCAGCCAAATATCTTGTGCGGCAAGCGTCCATCCAAAGAGGTGAAAGCGACGATTTAAAACATCCAGAAAAACAGCGGGATAGCCTCCAATTGGAATCCACGGCAAAAGAACATAAACCCCAATTAAGAGTAAAGCAGTCAGTCTGCGAGCCACTGTCCATCTCCCACGGGTGTCAGCAGGGTGCAGGAAAACGCGCGAACCATCCTTGCGGATGGTCGTCACGGAATCACGACTGGGAGCTATGCGTGCCACACTATTCTGTTTCGTGATGGCTTAATATATAAGCCGTTACTTGGGCAACTTTTTGCGGACCAAGTTGCGAACCCCATGCCTGCATGCCGCTGGCTTTGTTTGGCGATCCATCGTGTATGATTTTGTAGATGTCCATAGGCGTGCCGCCGTAAAGCCAGTTAGAATCAGCCAGGCTTTCCCCTATTCCACCCTCTTCTTTACCACGTAAACTGCCTAAATGACAGACCACGCAGTTCGCTTCATAAACTGCCTTGCCGGATGCCAAGAATTGAGCGTTCTTGCTCATATCAGTAAGCGCAGAATCACTCAACTCCCCGACCTGCTCCAAGCGTTTAGCCTCTATTACGTCCATTGCGGCATTGAGGCGTGCTTCGTCAGACATCATTACTCTAGATTGATAAAATGAAATCCAGTAGATGACCGAAAGAATTATGGCGCCATAGAAAGTCCAGAGCCACCAATTGGGCAGGCGTTGATCGTATTCTTCAATGCCATCATAAACGTGGTCGCGCAGTGTAACACCCTTGGGCAAGTTTTCTTTTTCGCTCGGGCTCATTGGCAAAAATGGTTTTAATTTTGAGAGGTACTAGATGGTCTACAGTGAGTCATCTTCAAGAGGCATGGCCGCCATGCGATCACGCTCGTCTTTTCGTGTGCTAAGCGCACGGACAAGTATGAGCACATAGGCTGTTGCGGTGCATGCGAATGCAATCATTGTGATGACTGCAGCTGAATTCTCAAAAAATACTCGTTTCCACATGGTAGTTGGGATTTAGCGGTTAATGGCAGTATCTTGGGCAACTTTTTCCTCACTTGATCCAAGCTTTTGTAAGTAGGCAATCAGCGCTACGATTTCCTTTTCAGGGGCAATGCTCTTAAGGTTTTCCTCAAGTCCGATGGCAATCGTCGTAGCTTGCTGCTCAGCGAGTTTCAAAATCTCCTCATCGCTCCAATCAGGATAAGGAACCCCAAGTTTGCGCATAACGGCGATTTTCCTGGGCAGAGCGCCAAAGTCGGTATTTTTCTCAAAAAGCCATGGATAAGCTGGCATATTTGAGCCTAGTGAAGTGCTCCGTGGGTCAAGCATATGATCGTAGTGCCATGCGTCAGGTCGTTTGCCGCCTTCTCTTGCGAGATCAGGCCCAGTTCGTTTTGAGCCCCACTGAAACGGATGATCATAGATTGATTCTCCTAAACGAGAATGCTCACCATAGCGCAATACATCAGGTACGATGGTGCGAATCATTTGCGAGTGGCAATTATAGCAGCCTTCACTGATATAAATATCACGACCGGCCAGCTCCAACGGAGTATAGGGCACTTGGATACGCCCTTCTATGTTATGAGCACGCTCAAGAGTAACAGTTGGAATTATCTGAATAGCACCACCGATGGCTGCGGCTATGAAAGTCAGCACAGTAAACGGCGCCCAATTGCCAATTAGCTTCTCATACCAGTCATTCCACTTTGCATTACTCACCTTAAAGTGAACGATCGCCAACAACATAAAGAATGCTGTCAAAAAGAGTCCCAGTACAGCTCCCGTGTCTCCTCCAAACATCCACAAGTAAGCACACCCCATAACAACGAAAGTATAAACAACAGGAGCGTTTATGAGTGTACGAACCCACCCAATAGATCCTTCCATATCCGTAGTAGCCTTTCGCTCAGCTGGAGTAACTTCAACAGTGCCATTATAGACAGGCTTGCCTGCAATGCTCTTCCAAAGATTGTAGGCCATGAGGAACCACCCTAGAAGATACAATCCACCTCCTATAACACGGAATAGCATGGCTGGCCTTATTGCATTCAGAGTATCCAAGAAGTTACCGTAGACCAGCGTGGTCCCATCAGGAGATGTGGCGTTCAGCATCAACCCTTGGGTAATACCGCTTACCCACATTGCTGCCACATAGAACAGTATGCCAATAAGACCGATCCAGAAGTGAAAATTGGCCATGGCCACCGAATAGAGCTGTGTTTTCCATAATCTCGGAACCAGCCAATAAATCATTCCTGCCGCCATAAATCCATTCCAACCAAGAGTGCCGCTATGTACGTGCCCAATTGTCCAATCCGAATAGTGGGAAAGATAATTAACTGCTCTGATTGAGAGTAGCGGTCCCTCAAAAGTGGCCATTCCATAAAATGTAACTCCTGCTGCAAAAAACTTTAGGACTGGGTCATCGCGGAGTTTATGCCAAGCGCCACGTAGCGTTAGAAGACCGTTGAGCATGCCACCCCAGGAGGGAGCCCACAACATTAGAGAAAACAGCATCCCCAATGCCTGTAGCCAGTGTGGCAAGGCAGTGTTCAAAAGATGGTGCGGACCTGCCCAGATATAAATAAATACCAGGGACCAAAAGTGAATAACACTTAACCTGTAGCTGTAAACGGGTCTCCCCGCAGCTTTGGGAACAAAGTAATACATAATGCCCAAAATCGGTGTCGTAAGGAAGAAAGCCACCGCATTATGCCCATACCACCACTGGACAAGCGCGTCTTGGACGCCCCCAAATATCGGATAACTGTGTAGAATCGAGGTCGGTATGGAGAGGTGGTTGACGATGTATAGCATCGCGACAGTGACGATTGTCGCGATGTAGAACCATATTGCTACGTAAAGGGTAGGCTCGTTGCGCCGAGCCAATGTCCAAAAAAAGTTAACTGCGAATACAACCCAAATGCCAGCCACCGCGATGTTTATGGGCCAAATTAGCTCGGCATACTCTTTCCCACGACTGAATCCCAGTGGCAGTGTTACCGCTGCGGCAACAATAATTAGCTGCCAACCCCAAAAGTGGATCCAACTAAGTGTATCGCTAGCTAGGCGTACTTTGCACAGTCGCTGAGTAGAGTAGTAGATGCCTGCAAACATCATGTTGCCCACAAAGGCAAAAATAGCCGCATTGGTATGTAAAGGGCGCAACCTGCCAAAAGTTAGCCATTCCAATCCGAAGTTTGCCTGCCAATAGTTGAGCTGTGTGGCTATCAGGACACCTACCGCCATCCCTACGACTCCCCATAGCATCGCCGCCAACATGAAGTAGCGTACGATCTTATCATCGTAAGTGATAGTAACTTTCCCGTTTTGCGAAGTATTCATCTAAAAGTAGGTTTATGGTTACGTTTAGCGCCGTTTGTAGGTCTGTTGTTCTGGCATTTTATCCTCTTCCATTATTGGCAGTAGTGAGTCTCTCTCCAGGCTTCCCATGTGGTTGCGATGGCGATCCCAAACAAAAAGAACCACAAAGATAGCTGCCAGCCAGATGCTTCCAAAGACGGTGAGGAGTAGGATTTCCATTGGAATGAATTGCGCGTGCGAGTGTAGTGCATGCATTTTCAAGTATTACCCCTAAAAGTAAAGTTTGTTAATAGTAAGAAGATAACAGATTAGATAATCTAATTATAAAGATAAGTGCTATCGCCGTTTAACCATTATTTGAATATCTGTATAATTTACTTTGACTACTCAAAATATTGAATTTTAATAACAGAATTTATATGAGCAAAATTCAGTGTTACAAAGTGCTTTGCGCTACCCTAGTAGGGTGTGGATTGAAGGCAGATGTGGTTGAGTTACCAACTATGCAAGTAGTGTCGGCGGTCACCCGTTCGGAGAGACCAGTTGAAATGCTTCCTGTGCGCGCTGAATTAATCAGTGGTGATATACTGCAGATGTCGGCATCCAGGAACATAGGTGATGCATTAGAGCTTCTCCCTGGCGCTCGGGTGGAAAACAACTGCCAAAATTGTGGCACTTCTGAAATCTTGTTGCTGGGCTTAGGACAGCGCTACAGCCAAATTCTTTTTGACGGCGTACCGCTAGGGTCGAGTTTGCAGGGAGTCTATGGTATAGACCAAATTCCTACGCTTTTTTTGGATAGAATCGAAGTGATTAAGGGTGGCTCTGCACCTGCTTATGGAAGCGGCGCTGTTGCGGGTATCATAAATCTTATCGGGCACAAACCGATTGCGACAGGCATATACTCTGAAGTCAGGCATGAGAGTGTCCTGGGCAAGCCAGTACATTCGGTAAGTACCCTCGCAGACTACGTAACTGTGGATCGTGCTAATAGCCTTTCTGCTTATGGTCAGTGGTTTCGACAAAGTCCCGTTGACTTTAATGGGGACGGATTTACCGAAATATCCAAACGAACACTCAAAACAGGAGGTATTCGCACTCACCATAAATCATCTATTGGTGAATTTCGTTTTGATTACAACCGGCTTGATGAGTATCGCCGTGGCGGCAACAGAATAGAGTTCCCGGAACCTCTTGCGGATATCGCCGAGCGCATACAGACACAGCGTGATGCAGCAAGTCTTCACTGGCGTCTTCAGCGTGAGGAGGATTGGGCACTACAGATAGTGGGTGGATTTGCCAAAATTAATCGCGAATCCTACTACGGTGGGCTTTTCGGAAAGGACCCAAATCAGGCCCTTATACCCGAGTCTGAACTAGGCCTTGGAGATAACGACCAAGCGTTCCTTAACAGAGGCTACCGCACTTACGGAGAGATAGCTAATGATCAATTTGGTTTTACGGACAACTTAGTTACTTCAGTCGATGCTCAGTATGAACTCATGATTGATAAGCATTATTTGACGGTTGGCTTGCAACATGCGTCGGATGCGGTGGAAGACGTGATTCCAGTTAATTCATCTATAGTAGGGTACCCTTCCCTGCCCCAAATTGGTACAACGCATAACTACGCAGGCTTCTTACAAGATGAATGGCAGCTTTCAGAAGAATGGAGCGCACTCTATGGCGCACGTTTGGACAAGCACTCTGAACTAAGCGATCCAATATTCTCACCCCGTGCGGCAATCAAATATACCCCAAATGAATTTGTCTCGCTTCGGGCTACCTATTCAGAGGGATTTCGTGCACCACAAGCATTCGACGAAGATCTGCACATTGAAGTCATTTCAGGAAACACAGCCGTTACCCGTCAAGCGGACGACTTAGAAGAGGAGCGATCTCGCTCCTATATGCTATCGGCCCAATGGTCACCTGAACCCATCCGAGAGTGGTTAACACTGGAAGCAAATCTCTTCCACACCGAGATCTACGGTACTTTTACGTTATCAGAGATAATGGAAGACGCCAACGGAGAGTCGTTTCGCTCCCGTTTCAATGGCCCAGACGCAGCGGTATCAGGTATTGAGTTGGTTGTAGGCTGCCAGCCGCATTCAACTCTACGGGCAGACTTAGGATGGGTAATACAATCTGCTCGATATGATGAAGCAATCGTTCTCTATGATGATGAAAGCGGAAATCAGATTACCTCTAGAGATTTTACCGAAACACCAAGGCACTACGGTTTAGCTCAAATAAACTGGAATCCAGTGCCTGATTATTCATTTCTTTTGTCCATAAATTACACGGGTTCTATGGCCGCCCTAAATGAACGTATTGGGTTTCTAAATTCTGAAACCAAGCAATTCTTGGTGGCTAACTTCTCTGCTTCAAGAAGTCTGTCATTAGGAAGCTGGCGTGGTGACATCACACTTGGGGTAAAAAATATCACCGATACACGCCAATCAGACATTGAATCTGGCGCGGATCGCGATCCAACTTATTTTTACGGACCCAGGCAACCACGCACCTATTTTGTTTCACTTACTTTGGCCTACTAACTATAGCCTACCCTCTTGCAAATGAAGTTGGCGTGCCGTGAGGCTGGCAAAATGGGGACTATGTGTAACTAAGATTAGCGATGCTTTTTCATTTTGGCAGGTCTGGAGAAGCATCTGGATAATTGTATCCGCAGACCTTTCATCAAGATTACCTGTAGGCTCGTCAGCCAAAACTATTTTTGGCTGATTAATCAATGCCCTTGCCACGGCCACACGCTGGCGCTCCCCACCAGATAGCGTAGCGGGCATGGCATGAATACGATGAGAAAGGCCTACTTGCTCCAACAGGGAATGGGCTCTGAGTGATGCATTACTTGAGAGCTTTCCGCTAAGGCGCATGGGGAGGATTACATTTTCAAGCGCGGACAACTCAGGTATCAAATAGTAGGATTGAAAGACTAAACCCAGGAATGTGCGCCGTTTATTTGTGAGCCTATCCAAAGAAAGCCCTGTCATTTTTTCCCCATTCCAAAACAGTTCGCCACTTGTCACCGATTCAAGGCCGGCGGCGATATTTATCATTGTTGTTTTACCACTCCCTGATTCACCGCGAATACTTATGGATTCTCCTTCGCGTATGGAGATATTTACGTCTTGGAGCACATCCACACGCTCTTCTCCACTTAGGAAAGATTTCTGGACGTGCCGAAGTTCTAAGATAGGTGTGCCGTTGGTATCCATGGGATTATTCGCTTCGCAAAGCTTCAGCTGGGAGCAGCTTAGCCGCTCTGTAGGCTGGTATAGCTCCGGCTGCGGTTGCCAAAATAACAGCAGAAACAGATATCACAATAAAGTCAGCCGCTGTATAATGGACGGGCAGGTTGGCAAACTGGTAGAATTTGACCAGGGTTTCGCGTGTACCTGTGAGAGAGGATAGGGTGTGTATAATGGGGTTGCGGAAATAGAGTGCCACAAGCGCAAATACTATGCCCAGAGTAGTTCCCAATACGCCTATGAAAAATCCTTGGAAACAATAGCAAAGGCCTAAGCCCGCACGTGATGCCCCCATTGCTCCGAGTAGTCCTATCTCTCTTGTCTTGCGAATAACAGTTAGTAGCTGGGCAATGGCTATGGCAAATGCAGCTACCAGGACGATAAACAACAGTAGGTAAAGCATCATGGTTTTCTCAAGCTTAAGCACCCAAAGAAAATCATCGTAGAGGTCGAGCCAAGTAAACGCGTAGTTTGGCTTCGGTAGCCACTGGTTTAGTGAGGATGCGACAGCTATTTCATCCTCTCCATCCTCTACCGTTACTGTGATCCCGTGAACACCGCCCTCCATACCATACAGCTCTTGTACTAAAAAGAGCGATCCAACCATCGTGCTAGTGTCGAACTGATTCCACCCCGTCTGATAAATCGCGGCCACTTTAAGCTCACGAGGCAGGAGTACCTCGTCTTCCTTTAGTTTTTCTAACATTAACGGAGTATAAACCTCAACGGTGTCGCCTACAAACGCCCCAACTTTGTAGGCCAGCTCTTGGCTGAGCAATACAGACTCGTCATCGAAATCCGTTAGTGCCCCCTGTGTAATAAACTTTTCCAGAGCGACGACCTGACTTTCCCTATCAATATCTATCCCTTTGATGAAAGGGAAAGCAGGACGATTGTAGTGAGTCAGCATAACTACGCCCTGAGCATAAGGAGCAGCGCCCTTAATTTCAGAAACGGCATCAAGCTTACCCAGTAGATCTTCGTACTCGTAATATATAGCCCCTGTTTCGATTCGTATATGGCCACTGGTTTCGACTATTTTTTCTCTGTAAGTCTGACCAAAGCCACCCATCACACTTTGCACAATCACCAGTATCATGACACCGAGAGCGACTCCCAGCACTGCCATGGTAAAGAAGAACGAGGGCCAGCGCCTCCCACTCGGGAAGAGCTGCTTGAGTGCAAGGTAGATGGGCCAGCGCATTGCTGATGGTTAAGACTGCTATTTTCTGCTATTGTGCGCTGGTTTCTCTATTCAATGGTTTGAGAGACGGGAATAGGATGACATCACGGATACTTGGAGCGCCCGTAAGCAGTATCACCAATCGATCTATACCTACTCCCATGCCCCCTGCGGGAGGCATACCATGCTCCAATGCCAACAAAAACTCCTCGTCTATCTTCTGTTTTTCCTCACCTGCCTGCGCTTCGAGCATTTGCCGTTGCACGAGAGGATCATTCTGCTCGGAATAGGCGGGCGCTATCTCTTGCCCGTTTATGCATAGCTCGAAAACATCAATAAGCGAAGGATCCTCCTTATTGAGCTTGGCGAGTGGGCATAGCTCTTTTGGCAAGTGTGTAACAAATGTTGGCTGAATGAGCGTAGGCTCTATTTTCTTTGAATAGATTTCCTGTGTGTATTCAAAGTCCTGCCAATCATCGGGAGCATCCAGGCCAAGTTCTCGAACCTTATCCCTCTTGTATTCTCTAGTACGGCTAAACCATTCGGCATCACCTGTCTCAGCTATAATCAAATCGCGGTAGCGGACTTCGCGCCACTCACCACCTAGCTCTATTTCGACACCGTCATAGCGAGTTATTTTTGTGGTGCCCAGAACTTCCTCACAAATAGAGTGAATGAGGGATCTAATTAGCGCCATCATGCCCCGAAAGTCACTATAACTTTGATAGACTTCGAGCATAGTAAACTCAGGATTGTGGCGGCGGGATAGCCCCTCATTTCTGAAGTTACGCCCAATCTCATAGACCCGATCAATCCCTCCTACCAAACAACGCTTGAGATAGAGCTCCAGCGCAATTCTTAGATAGAACTGGCAATCCAGGGCATTAAAGTGAGTCACAAATGGCCGCGCCGCTGCCCCACCCGCTTCGGCTTGCAGTATCGGTGTTTCAACTTCAAGGAAGCCTTTAGCGTCCAAATGCCTGCGGATGCATGAGATTATTCTGGAGCGCAAAAGGAACCGCTTACGTGAATCTTCATTTGAAATTAAATCGAGATAGCGCTGCCTGTAAATTTGGTCGCTATCGTGAAGGCCATGCCACTTTTCAGGGAGTGGCCGAAGCGCCTTGGAAACCAGCGTGTAGCGTTCAGCCCGCACGGTTACTTCACCTGTCTTTGTGCGAAATAGCGGCCCTTCTGCTCCTACTATATCGCCGAGGTCAAGCTTCTTAAATTCCGCATAGGCTTCCTCTCCAAGAAGGTCTTTCTTGAAATAAATTTGTATTAAGCCGTCACGATCTAGAATTTTGGCAAAAGATGCTTTGCCCATTATGCGAACCGCCACAATGCGGCCAGCCACCTTTACTGATGGCCCATCAACTTCTTCATGACCTTCGCCTGCTGCTGGAGGCATGATGGCAATCGCTTGAGCAGAGGTATGGGTTTGCTCACAATTCTGGCAAAACGGATCCGCTCCCTTGGCACGTAGCTCATTCAGCTTGGCCAGTCTCACTGCATAAAGATCGGACGTATCTATGTTCGTATCATTCATATTGTAGAAAGTTTGAATCTGCCAGTGGTAAACAATTTGGCAACGATTTGTTTGCGGTAGAAGTAATCCAAAAAAAGAGTCGGCCCCTTTTGGAGCCGACTCTGTAAAAAGCGGTTTAGAAAGGAGCGCTACATTGCTGCAATTACGGCATCGCCGAATTGCGAACATTTGAGCTCTTTAGCGCCTGTCATCATACGAGCAAAATCGTAAGTCACCGTCTTGGCAGTTATTGCACCTTCCATACCTTTAATAATTAGATCGGCAGCTTCGATCCAGCCCATATAGCGGAACATCATTTCACCGGAGAGAATTACCGAACCAGGGTTTACCTTGTCTTGGTTGGCATATTTCGGCGCAGTGCCATGAGTGGCCTCAAATACCGCGTGCCCAGTATTGTAGTTGATGTTACCTCCAGGTGCTATGCCAATACCGCCAACTTGTGCAGCGAGCGCATCGGAAATATAATCGCCATTGAGATTCATGCAGGCAATCACGTCATACTCGCTTGGGCGGGTGAGGATTTGCTGCAAAAAGGCATCCGCGATCACATCTTTGATGACGATACCAGCTCCAGGCTTCCCTTCAGGAATGCGGCACCACGGGCCACCGTCAATAACTTCTGCGCCATAGACATCGCGGGCAAGTTCATAACCCCAATCGCGAAAGGCTCCAGAGGTGAATTTCATGATATTACCCTTGTGCACGAGAGTCACACTCTTGCGTCCTTCGGTAATGGCAAAATCTATGGCAGCCTTTATGAGTCGCTGGCTACCCTCGCGAGATACGGGCTTTAATCCGATGGCTACAGAATCAGGGAACCGAATCTTGGCAAAAGACTTGGGGAATTCAGTTTTGAAAAAGTTCTTCACCTTCTCAAGTTCAGGCGTGCCTGCGGCAAACTCAATACCTGCGTAGGTATCTTCAGTATTCTCGCGGAAAATAGTCATATCCACGTCTTGCGGACGCTTTACAGGAGTCTCAATGCCATTGAAGTAGCGCACTGGGCGAAGGCAAACATAGAGATCAAGCTCTTGGCGCAATGCCACATTGAGAGAACGAATCCCGCCTCCGACCGGGGTGGTCAATGGGCCCTTAATACCCACTAAATATTCCCTGAAGGCGGTCAGCGTATCAAGGGGTAGCCACTCCTTAAAACTATTGAATGCCTTTTCCCCTGCATAGACTTCAAACCAGGAAATCTTGCGCTTGCCTCCGTAGGCTTTCTGTACCGCAGCATCAAAAACACGCTGAGAAGCACGCCAGATATCAGGCCCTGTTCCATCTCCTTCAATGTAGGGAAGTACAGGGTTGTTTGGCACGCTAAGTTTGCCATTTTCAATGGTTATTTTTTCGCCTGCTGGGGCTTTAATATGCTGGTAGGGCATGACAGTTTGTTAAGTTGAAGGTAGAAAAATCGCTAAACTGTAACTAAGCCAGTCTGATTGCCAGCCGAAAATAGTGGTTTAGCAGGAAGAAATGTTCCGTTCTTGCGTTTGAGGGGCTTAAAGCAGTGAATTAATCCTCTTCAGCCTCTCTGCGCGCCTTGAGTTCGGCCTTTATTTCAGCCACACGCTCTTTTGTAAGTGGGTATTTAAATAATACAACCAAGGCAAAAAGCAGTAGAAATGCGGGGACGAAGGAATACATCAACCGCATATTTGTTATCGTCTCTGGGTCTTGGTGATACTCAAGGCTCGGATCAAAACCAGAAAGCACCAAAACAGCGCCCGCGCCGATTGGCACGACGGTTCCGATAACTTTCATTAGAAACGCCATTACTGCACCAAACATTCCCTCGCGACGAACCCCATATTTACGCTCATCAAGGTCGGTGACGTCTGCCATCATAGTGGGCAGAACTGTGTAAACACTACCAATTCCTACTGAAAAGAAGAAAGGCAATATGAACTGATATTCAGGGTGCTCGGGGTCCATAAGCCACCACTTGAGTGCTGTACCTATGGACATCCAAATAAGTGAAAATTGCAAAACGCGATGCTTTTGGAAGCGATCGCAAGCCCATCGAATGATTGGTAGCTGGATAAAGCCAATTGCCCAAGCAAGCATAGCGACCTGTGCGCCTAGAGTAGCCCCCGAAAGAGCAGACCCCGTGACCCAGTACACGTTTAAGAAGAAGCCTATTTGCTGAAATAGGCCATTAACCAAACCGATAAACACCCAAAGGAAGAGAATTCGCAAGAAATCAGGTTCTTTGCCTATTTGCCACATCGCCTTGATCAGGCTCGGGCGTTCACCCGCCTTCTTCACCCTGGCTTTTGTGCGTTCTTTTGTCTTAAAGAACATCAGGACTGTACTCGGAATTCCTATCAAACATGCAAAGATCGCAACCCAAAACAGGCCTGTATAGGCAGAGGTAAACATCAACGAAAAACAGAATACAGGAACCCAGGGAGAAAGGAGGCCGGCCACCTTGTTCATTATCGAACGATAGACTACTACTTGGGTTCGCCCGCTGTATGAGGGGCTGAGTTCAATCCCGAGAGCGTAGTAAGGGACGGAGTTAACTGTTGTGAGCGTCGTAAAAATAAGCATTCCAATCAGCACATAGATAATAAGTCCACGCTGGTCATAATTTTTCGGGTCCGCGAATGCCTGAAAACCTTCCGTAATACCGCTAAAGGGTGGTTTGATTTCCCTTGGCTTCGGAGCAGGTTTAGGGGGAATGCTAAATACGCCGATAGGATTGAGTCCCTCTGCGGTCATTTGAGTTTTTGCGAGCGATTCTACTGATTCCACATTGCTGTATTCAGTAGCCATCGGTACTGAGCCCGCTCCATTGGATGCGAGAATATAGAGCGATCCATGAAGTGCAGCTATAGCTTGAGCCTCAGCTTTTTTAATATTTTCCAGAAGATCATCTGCTTTTTTAAGTTTGTCTTCCGCTGTTTGTAGTAGACCCACCGCAATTTTCATTCTCTTGTCGTCAGCAGCGACCCCACTGTCTTCGAGCGCTTTTAGTTCTGCGATCTTCTGGTCTCTTATCTGGCGTCTTTCATCCGCATCCCTTTCTAGTATGGGTAGCTGGCTTTCTACCACGTCCATTATTGATTGAGCCTTGCCAGGAATGTCCTGTGGTTCCTTCTCTTTTCCAAAACTAAAAAACGATATGATTTTGCCGTAAGCAGAGAGTTCGAGATTTCCGCTAACCATCCCGAGCATTTTATTTCGGACATCTGGCCCTGCAGTTGGCAACTGTTCGTGCGTTTTAACAACAGTTTCGTGGAGTTTTTCAGCCTCCGTGATACTGTCGTTAGCGGCCTTTTGGGCTTCCATTACTTCATTGGTAGCGAGATGGGCACCTGTCGGGAGAAATAACACAAACAGGGCCAGAAACAAAACACGCGATACTCCGCCAGCTAAGATGAAGGGTAGCCGCCTTCCGTACTTTGTCTGCGTGTTATCTGTTATATAGGCCATAATGGGATCGGTGAGGCCGTCCCATAGTGTTTTTATGCCCATTATGAGACCCAGTAAGAGCGGATTTACGTGGGCAGCGACGATCAAAATGTTTTGAAGAACCTCAGGCACCCTGTCTGCAATAGCACCTTCCACATTCCCGAATGCATAGATTGCAACTTCGGTGCGGCTGGCATCTTCCTCTTCAGCTTTCTTCTTTTTCTCCTTCGGCGGTTCATCAACCGCGGTCGCGATGCCTACCGCATCTGAAGGCACTACGCCTTCTGGCACCGGTTGACTGTGAATGCCTTCCGCATTCGCTATTTTACTGCCATCTTTCGGGGGATTAGGGTGATCGGACATAGTGCTGAACTAGGGATAAGTCTTCGTAGACAAACCTTCGCAGCAGCGACTCGCAACTGTAATTTGTCAAAATCGGCAGGGTTTACTATTTTTACATTCTCTTTCCTTAATTTCGAAGAGCAAAAAACGGCTAACTTTCGCTACACACAAAGAAACAATCAATGACCTCTTGCCACCAGTGCAGTCATTACCCAAACTTACACTTTTGTAATTATTTATGAGCTCCGCTCCTATACAGTCCAATCTCAGTAGCTCGGGAAATGAAGTTCCCGCCATAGCCTCAGCGCCTTCGCAGAACTTCCTGGAACAGCAGATTACTGATGATTTGGCTAAAGGTGTTCTCAAGGAGGGGGCCGTGGTAACACGTTTCCCTCCAGAACCAAATGGCTACTTACACATTGGGCACGCCAAGAGCATCTGCTTGAATTTCGGGTTAGCACGTAAATTTGGTGGTCGTTGTCACCTCCGAATGGATGACACCAACCCCACAAAAGAAGATACGGAGTATGTTGAAAGCATACAGGAAGATGTGCGCTGGCTTGGCGGCGATTGGGGGGCGCATTTCTATTTTGCCTCTGACTACTTTGAGCAACTTTACAATTTTGCTGAAATCCTGATCAAAGATGGTAAGGCATTTGTCTGCGATTTATCGCCAGAGCAAATGCGGGTTTACAGAGGAAATCTCACGGAGCCTGGCACGCCCTCCCCTTTTCGAAACCGTAGCGTTGAGGAGAATCTCGACCTTTTTCGCAGGATGCGAGCTGGCGAATTTGCAGATGGCTCTCGCACGCTACGGGCAAAGATAGATATGACTTCGCCCAATATTAATATGCGAGACCCCGTTTTATATCGCATAATGCGGGCACACCACCATCGAACGGGAGACAAGTGGTGCATCTACCCAATGTATGATTATGCGCATCCCATCTCTGATGCACTAGAAGGCATAACACACAGCATCTGTACTCTTGAGTTTGAGATACATCGTCCACTTTACGATTGGTGCGTAGAAAATCTTTTAGCGCATTTACCTGCTCGTCCCCACCAGTATGAATTTGCGCGACTAAACCTTACTCACACAGTCATGAGTAAGCGTAAATTGTTGCAGCTCGTTAAGGATAAGCATGTGAGCGGGTGGGACGATCCACGTATGCCTACGATTTCTGGTCTCCGAAGGCGTGGTTACACCCCCGAGGCTATCAGGGAGTTTTGCGACCGCGTAGGAGTAGCCAGAAGAGAAAATACAATAGAGCTTGCTCTGCTTGAGTATTGCCTGAGGCAGGATTTAGAGGTTCGGGCACCCAGGGCCTTGGCTGTGCTCCGTCCACTAAAGGTAGTAATCGAAAACTACCCCGAAGGAGAAGTAGAGTGGTTTGATTGTGCTTACAGCGCCACGGATCCATCGCTTGGAACCCGCAAAATGCCATTCTCCAGAGAGATTTACATTGAGCAGGATGATTTTAAGGAAGTTCCACCTCCAAAGTATTTTCGTCTCTTCCCTGGTAATGAAGTCAGGCTACGTTGGGCGTATTTTATAACATGCACGGATGTCATCAAAGATCCTGTGACTGGTGAAATTGTTGAAGTCCGAGCCAAGTACGACCCTGCCTCCCGCGGTGGAAATTCGCCCGACGGACGAAAGGTTAAGGGAACAATACATTGGGTTGACGCAAAGCGCTCTGTACCTGCTGAAGCACGCCTCTACGAAAACCTTTTTAAATCCTCCGATCCCGAAGAAGTACCTGAGGGCAAAACATTTCTGGACAATATAAATTCTCATTCTCTGGAAATCCTTACTGCAAGAGTTGAACCTGCACTCGCCGAAGCAATATCGGGCGAACGCTATCAATTTGAACGGTTAGGTTACTTTACCGTGGATAAAGATAGCACACGCGGGCATCTGGTTTTCAACAGGACAGTATCCCTAAAGGATAGCTTTTCAAAGAAATAGGCATGGGGCATACCTGGGTTTGTGCGCGTAGAAAGCCTTAGTTTGCTCATTTCATTTGCGTAAGGGAACCCGTTTGCTATTGATAGTTACGAAGTTGCTACCTACTGCATGAAATCACTTAAACTTGTCGGTATTCTTTCCCTATTTCTAGGCCTTGCTTTGCCTCTGTCTGCCGAGGTGGCCGTCTATTTGGAGCCATCTGCAAACGGACAGCCTGTATTTACTGTACCTGATAACGACCCATTGGTCCGTAATGCATCGAAAGTAACCGACCCAGCGCTGGCAAATGAGGGATGGTATACCGCAAACTTACGTGGGCGTTACAGAGGCTATGTTGAAAGTCTTAATATTGCCAAAAGTCTGGAACCTTCCACTGGGGCACCCGTTCACCTTAGGCCTGATGCCGAAAGTCCTGTAATCACTACCGCAGAGATGGGTGATGTTTTTAAACCCCTCTGGACTGGTGATTGGTGGGAGTTTGAGTTTGAAAAAACTTTGCCCGTTTTTTTCAAGTCACCCCCGCCTCCCCCGCCCGCCACGCCCACTATTGTGGCACCAGTCGCAATCCCTACCGCAGTGCCAACTGCTGGTACACCTACTCCTACACGGCCGCGAAACGCACTTCCTCCTACTCGCCCAGGTACCCAATCACAACACAATGTAGCTGCTCCCCCAAAAGAAGCTGCTCGTGACATTGACTTGGAGTTTACTGGTACTTTGGCACGTGCACGTGCTTTGCTTCTAATACAGCCCCCTTATCCCTACATCTTAATCGGTCCTGATGACTCAAGACTGGCATACATTGATGTTTCGAATTGTATCTTGGCGGAGCCTTTGGAGAAACATATCGGGAAGCCAGTAATCGTGTACGGGAAAAAGCAAAATATCAAAGATGGTGCCGAGTTCGTTATTGTGGCGCGAACCATACGGAGCAGATAAAATTGCTACTGTTCTAGCAACGCATTCTTACAGAAGTGGCCTTTTGTGGTAACGCATGCGTACAACCTGCGTACCGAGCAACCGGTAATCACAATTTTCAGTAGATATAACTGGCAAAATGCGTAGCACCCATTTGCTTGGATCACTCGGTATCTGTATCGGTAGCCTAATTATATCCTGCTCGTAGGGCTTAAATTCATTCTGCAATAATACCTCGCCTGCTACCACACGGTGGATCGCATTTTCCTTATCAGTCCAGACTGCCTGCAGTCTCAATTCAGCAGGTAAACTTTGCCCATTTTCCTCAACAAAGAAAAATAAGCTGTCTGCAGTTAAATTTTTAACGGAGAAATAGTGATGTACAGTTGTGCCTGGCTTTCCATGAAATACAGGATATGGAGTCTCTACGCTTATATTGCGCCCTTGAAAAAGCCAGTGGCCACTACAACTAAGAGGGGGGCTCTTCTCGTTAAATTCATTTTGGTCGTTAACCAGCTCCGCAAAGAGAGAGCGCCAGGACTTGTTTAGCGAGTCACGGACTGGTTTATTCGGAGGCTCCTTAACGCTATTAACAACGTCCACTGGTAATTCCATCAACTCTGCCACCTGACGAATAACACTGTCCTTGTTTTGTAGGAAGCATTCGTATTCGATCTCCAGCGGCTTTATACACTCTAGCCAAAATAGTTTACGCCAACTTTCTTCCTGCCATCGGAAATTATCCATGATGAGCTTAATAAACGCGGGATCGAAATAGTTGCGTTGGCGTTGCTCAGGGAACTCCGTTGTTGATGTTTGTTCAATACCCTCATGCGTACCTTCAATCCTATGCCAAATTCCTGTTTGATGGGCACGTATGTAGGATATCGCCTGCCCTACCCTGTCTTTCCTGGTAAGCAAAATTATTCGTGAGGAAGGAAAATAGTCTTTTACGCTCGGCCAGTCCAGCCTGTCGGGAATTCCTCCCCGGAGGATATCGGCTCTTTCATACTCTTCGCGTGCTTTTTTAAGAAAAACCTCAAAGCGGTCCCACATCGTTTTAATTGCGAACACTCCGCTTTCTGTGGTGGCGCTCTCCCACAGGCACTCGATTAGTGTGCGTGCTGAAACATCAGCTGAAAACCCTTTTTTCTGTAATACAGGTTCATAGTTGTATGGGTGAAGCCATTCTTCAGGTACACCAAAACAGCCCGCACCTCTGAGTGTGTTGGCGAAATAGGTGCTACCCGAGCGTGGCGTAGTACAGATAAGTAAAGAGACTGTAGGTTCCGGCATCGGCTATGCGGAATTGGCAGATATAATTCAGTTCAAGAGTCCGTCGCCTTTACTTAACTAAGTATAAAAAATGGCAAGCCGAAAAGTTACAAATAGGCTACAAAATCGTGCCACTGGAATCAGTCCTAGATTGTACCTAAAAGTGATTTATCCAAAGCCTGACAACCAACTATCACCGCAGCACCAAATATGTCTATTGCATGCGCCCCACGGGATATTTCAGCGCAAGGCCGATTTAGTCCCGTAATAATTTGTCCGTAAGAACGCGTTCCAGCTATTTGTTGGACTAGCTTGGATGCTATATTGGCTGAATTCAAATCAGGGAAAATGAGTATGTTTGCCCTTCCGGCTACCGGAGAATCTCCGACACGTTTATTCTGTGCTACCACGGCGTCCAATGCGGCATCTACCTGCATCTCCCCGTCAATCTCCATAACGATTCTTTTATCTGCCGCCATACGCTGTGCTATAGATAAGGCTTCTCTTATTTTCAAAATCGAAGGATGTGCGGGGTTTCGTGAACGTGTAGCAAAGCTTAGCAGTGCAACCCTTGGTATAGCGCCTGTCAGGTGTTGGGCAATATCAGCGGTAGTAATGGCAATAGATGCCAATTGCTCCGCAGTTGGCTCGGGAATTACGCCGCAATCAGCCAAAAACAGAACCCCGTTTATGCCCAATTTGGATTCTTCTTGATCCAAAATTAACAAAGATGAGGCCGACTTTACCCCTTCTTGTGTTCCGACAATTTGAAAAATCGGTCTGAGCGCACTTGAAGCAACAACTGTCGCCCCTCCGACCAATGCATCCGCCCTAGACGTGCGGAGCATAAGTGTCGCAAAGTAGCCGTTGTCCAAGAGAAGCTCCCTTTTAGCTTCATTTGATAAGTTTTGAAAACGCGGCATTTGGCCGAGCAATGTCATGAAAACCTCAAAATCATCACTCCTCTCAGGCTCAATGATCCTTATTCCCTCAAGCCTTACATCTAGGCGCAGTGCTCGATTCTTTATATCGGTCCTGTCACCAAGCAAGATGGGAACCCCAAGCTTGCGTGTGGCATATTGTCGTGCTGCCTGAAGAATTCGTGGATCATTGCCCTCAGTGAACACTATCCTTTTTGGATGGTGCTGAAGGCGGACCTGCAACTGGTCAATAAGCGACATCTTTTGCAATCAATGGTGTGGAATAATGGTAGCCATAAGGAGACAATGCAACCCTGACGATGATCCTATACATCAAAAACTCCCAACTTAGTAATTGAGCAAAGCAAACCTTCTGCCACTAGAAGTCGAATTTGCAGAAATCTGCCATATGCGGTTAAAGCGCCAACTCGTCCATTTGAAATTTTTCACTCAATGTAACGAAATCTACCTGTGCTAGTTTCCATGCCGGATCTTTAGTGACCGCACCCATGTCTGTCCTGGTATTGTTACAAAGTAAAAAAAGCCCTGACCCAAGTGAAAGAATTGCATCGTAGCCTGCGCCGTCAGCCTCTTTCGTAAATTCGAAATCCCCCGCTGATAACGATTTGTCCCTGATAAGGCCTCGCAGAATGCGAGTATCCTCTGTAAAAGTTGCCACAAGTTTTTCTCTGCGGGGACCAGCGTAATGAATTACTGGATCATTCTTTGCTGAAAAATCTACAATAACCCACTCGTCAAAAATCGTGTCCCCAAATTTGTCCGCCATCTTGGCAAAAGCCTTTTCTATGTGTGAGGTAGCAGTTTCTAAGTTCATATCCAGAGCGTAATAACAATCGCCCATACTCCAAGCTCAAATAAAGAATTGAGCTCAAAGTATGGGCGAAATAATTACGTATTTGGGGAAAGGCCCCAATTGATACGCGTAAATCTACTCAATGATAATCATTTGCTCAGGATTTTGTGGATCCCAGTACGTTGTGGGGCTAGAGTCCTCAATGTAATAGACCCATCCACTCGTTTCTGTGCTGTAAACAAATGGATAAATGCCATTCGATAACCACTGCCAGCCAAGCTGTGTCCATTCACCAGGAGCGTAGCTCCAGAACGGTCCATCTCCTTCTTCATCGGAAGAATAAAATGGATAGAACCAGCCATGGTTAAGATGGAAGCACCAAGGGTAGAAGTCAGCGTTATAATAGAAAAGACCATACCAATGCTGTATCCAGCCACTAGTCTCACCCTGGGGCAAGCCAGAGAGATCAAAGCGAGCCGTATCTTTCACGACCAAAGTGAACTGCCTGGTAGCAACAACGCCTCTGGTATCCTTAATTTCAACTGTGAAAGAAAATGCTCCCGATACCCTGGAAGCACCTGTAATTCTTCCGATTTGCGAAGTGAAAGACATCCCTACCGGTAAGTTCCCTTCAACAATCTCCCAAACGAGGCCACCTTCACCTCCTGTTGCTGAAATTGTTTGAGCGTATGCTACACGGCGTCTTGCATCAGGAAGGCTCGTTATTAAGAATTCAGGCGGATTTTCTGGCTGAACTACACTAACAGCGCTGCTAGTCTCCAAGCTACCTGAAGCAACAGATAAGTTTGCATTCCCTGCTTGAGCAGGTGCTTGGTAAGTGACGGTAGCGCCAGCGTTGTTGAGGAGTACTCCGTTATCTACCTCCCATGTAAACTCTGCTCCTGCGATCGTGCCATTAAACTGGTCGCGAACAGAAGCTTCAAAAGTGGCTGTTTGATTGATGAATACATTCGTTGCAGCGGGAGAGACGATAATCGAGGTAGGCACTGCTACCACATTGATCGTAACCTCACGCGTACTCACATTGGCACTTCCATCGGTAATGAGCGCACGCACCTTATAAACACCAAGACTGTTGAAAATTATGGTGTTTGTTGAGGAAACACCACTGGTAGCATTTGTCTGTGTACCCTCACTAAACGATGGCGCGCTTCCAGAAGGAGATTCTGCGATCGACCATGAAACAGTAAGTGGGTCTTCGTTTGGATCTGTTGCAGTGAAGGACAGATTTGCCGATGTACCGGCTACTTCAGCTGGTGCTGTAAGATCACTAGATACGACTGGCGCCTGATTTTCATTCGCTCCTTCCAACGAAGATATTGTTACGACGCTTTGGGGTGGCAGAATAAGTAAATCATCTCCTGCCATATTTGGTAAAAGGCGATGTTTGGATTTAGGATCAGTCAAAGATACTGCGTATTGAGCAGGCAAACTACCTCCCACGCTGGCTAGTTTTACCACCTGTACAGTATTTTGCTGATTCGTGAATACCGTTACTAACTTACCGCCCTTTGCAGGTGTATTTTGATAGCTCGTAGCCAGAATGCTCTGCGGAGCAGTTGTTTTCACGCGCCTGGCACCTGGACGAATATGCCGTGCATACTGACTAAATGTATATAGACTCATGGTTGGTTGACCTGCCACATGGAATTGCCCTTCATAGCTCCAGCTAGTCCAAAGGCTTATTTGTCCGTATTCCAGTGCACCATACAAAAACGCTGCATAGTTCAGTGCGCTAGCGTAATTGCTGTATTCTGGGTAGGTCTCCGTCATCCAGAGTTCTTTGGCAACACCTCCCCCTTGGGAGCGGTTATACATATTTGTCCATGCGGTGAAATTGGGTTGCCCTTGCCCTACTCCATCAGATGCATAACCATGGGTGGCGATAACCTTCGAATATTGCATAGCTATAGGGTCGCTATTAAGGGCGTCAATATAGGCATTCATTGATGTTGTCTGTGAAAACACCTGCTCGGGCATAAACAGCTCGCATTGTATGCCTTCTTCAACAAACCTTGCCCCAACAACTTTTATAAGTTCACGGAACTGTGTAGTGTCCAATATGCCCGATGGGTATGGCTCATGGAAAGTAGGTTCGTTCTGCAAGCCTATCCCCTTTAGGTTAATACCGCATTCTTCCTGAAATAGTCTGTACACAGCTACCATAGATTCCGCGAACTCTTGGTAGTAGTGGTAGGCCAGTCGATTATCAGTTGTATTGGTATTTGTGACATTATCGGCAAACCCGTATCCCTCCGAAAGATTATCTTTCATCCAGGCAGGCGGAGACCAACTTGTTAAAATAAATGTCTCAACTCCTTTTTCCTTTAACGAGCGATAATATTCCCAGTCTAAGGCTGCGTAATTCAGCTTTGAACGATCTAGCGAATACGGATCATTATTGTCGTTGATCGGCTCCAGCTGGTTGTTTATGAGACCAATTCTCATGGCTGAACCTCCTAGCTCTTTTGTGTACTCATCGCTTAGGGCACGCGTATTACTGAAAGAGCCAAATCCGTAAATTGTTTGATACTGCGTGGCTTGGTCAATTGTTACAGTAGACGCGGCGGCCGCATTCCTCGCCAAAGAAGCAACTCTAAAGGTTGCTGTTTTGTTTGTAGAACCGGGTGCTTGAATAGTTACGGTTACTATCGCTTCACCTA
>CAZHQD010000010.1:0-5747 GCA_964533835.1 uncultured Puniceicoccaceae bacterium
CGGGGCAAAATGGCATTGCCTAGTTGTTGACGCAGCCATGGCAGCACATACCGCATCATGCAAAGATGCGCCGAGAGCGGGTTTCCCGGAAGCCCAAATACTGTCTTTGCTGCTTTGCTTTGCCCAAACCAGAGCGGTTTGCCTGGCCGTTGCTTTATTCCGTGGATGTATGGGGTGATGCCCGCTTCCTCAAATAGCTCAGGTAGGTAGTCCTTCTCTCCCTGGGAAACGCCACCAGTGGTTATGAGTAGGTCGTAGTTGTTTTGAAAATCTTCCAGACGTTCGCACAGTGCCGCCCGATTGTCTTCGCAATGAAATCGATCGCAGCTCAACCCGCTCTTGTGGAGCAGGGTTTCTATCATGATTCCGTTCGAAGAGCGTATTTGCTCTTCGCGGGGAGAGGTCCCTGCCGTCACGACTTCGTCGCCCGTAGTCAGCAGCATAATCCGTGGCAAGCGAAAGACCTCCAAACAATCCGTTCCTGCGGTAGCGGCCACTGCCAGCATTGCTGCATCCAGTATTGCGCCTGCGGGGATGAGCGCACTTCCTGCCGTGGCATCACTTCCTCTAAAGTGGATATACTGTCCTGCGTTTGCATTTGTAATTAGCCGTACGGTATTTTTCTCCAACGCCACAGTATGCTCTTTGGGGATTACGGCATTTATTCCTTTGCCAAGCATGGCGCCCGTTGTCACGCGGATAGCGCTTCCGTCGCGAGTAGTCTCAATCGGCTTATCCCCCGCCGCTTGCTCCCCCACTACCTCTAGCTCAGTTCCTTCTTGGTAGATTGCACAATCCATTCGCACGGCAAAGCCGTCCATCGTTGCGCGGTTGTAGGGCGGGAAGTCTCTGTCTGCTATTATGGGCTGCGCCAAACGGCGTCCCGCCAGCTCTTTGCCCAATGGCAATTTTTCGGTGCCAAACGCAGCCTTGATCTGAGCCAATCGCTCATCAGCTTCCTGCACGGACACCAGTTTGAATGCTTTTGCCATGGAATGCTTCAGCAGATTATCTCAAGTGTGTGCGCGCCCTTCGCTAATAGTCCCGATTCCACGATGCGTGCTCGCAGCCCGCCCCTTCCCTTGAGCACGGCTTCCGCACCTGCGCCTACAGCCTCATCCATCCAGTAGCAGGGCTTGCACTCCTCGGATCCTTGAAACACTACTCCGCCCAACCGAAACCGTTTTCCTATCAATTGGTCTAGTGGTATCCCCGCCATTATTACGTTCCTTCTGAAGGCGGAGGCAGGAAAGCACTTTGGCTTATATTGCTCAAGCATCTCAAGATAGACCGCCCAATCAAAAAAGGTAATCTGCCCTTTGTAGTCGGGCTTATAGTTGAAAAATCGATCCCCTGCTATACCGCTTCCCGCTACGCAGCTCACCTCGGCGCACTCCACCGCCTCATACTCCCCCGCTCCTTGCCCATGATGGCCAAAGTAGTTGTGTTCGGGGCTAATATAAATGTGGTGGATATGCACCAGGTGAGCAGTCATGCGGTAAGCTTAGAGTTTGAAGTCAATCTGAAGCCAGACTTTTTCCTTGTCGGCCCCGATTGCACCTGCTCCTTGCCCATCGTAAAGGGAGCCTTTTAGCAGCACGCTTACGTTGTCGTTAATCTTGCGTGTAAGCAGCAGGGAGTATTCGCGCCCATAGGTTGTCGAATTTTCGTCACCAGTGTAGTAGTGCGCTTCCAGCCTGCCCACAACGCCCGCAAAGAGCGGCCCGCCTGCCCATGCATAGTAGTCGCGCAGCCCGTTGGCAGGCGTAGTGAGAAAGGTGTCGGCCCATCCGTTGAACGCGTGCAGCGTAGCCAGTGGCGTTTGAAATGCCTGCGTGCCATCGCCGCCCAAGCTCTCGTAGCCAATTCCCCCTTGCCATTTCCCGCGGTTCAGGCCCAGCCTGAAATGCAAATACAGCTCGTCGTAGCCAGCGCCCGCCGTGTGGGAATTGTCTGTCTGTAGGGCAGCTTCTGCGCGATACACGATGGAATAGGTGTCATCCAGCTTGTAAGTGCCGTCTATAAATACGCCCCCCGTGTCGCTCGACATGGCCTTTAGATTTCGCAGATTAAGCGAGTAGTAATAGCCCGAGAGTGTGGCTCCCTTTATGCCTTTGTAGTTGAGGTTCACAAAGTGGTTGTCCGCAATGATGCGGCGCAGAGCGAGGGTAGGGGATTTCGTTCCGAATACACGGTTCACTTGCCAGTTCCAAGTATAGTCGAGAGAGAAGTCTGCGTAGGTTCCCGTGACGAGTCGTAATGCATCAAATGTCTGATCATTCTGCCTCCAAGCCACTGTGCCCACATAGCGCTGGTTGCCGAGGTTCATATCCTGACGTCCCGCAGTGAGCGTGCCGTATTCATGAGTGAATCCCAGGTACGCCCGATTTAAGGCAAAGTTTTCCCCATCGGCAATGACGGTACGGCCTGCATTGAACGGTGGCGGATAGGCAGAGTAGTCATCATTAAGCGCCCAGTTGTGCTCGCCTTCCACAAGGCCATAGAAACCCGAAAAGCGAGGCGTCTCGTAGCCCAGGCGCTGTCTTAAGGTAAATGCATTTGCCGTTAGTAGAGATTCCTGGTCGGCATATTCGTAGCGCAGCCTTGCGTCATAAAGCAAGCGACCCTGGTTGATGGGATCGCCCAGCGGCTCCAGCAGTTTTTTTCCCCACTCAGTGCCTTGCGGAGCAGGCTTTATAGTCGTTTCCGCATTGAGAGCGGAATGTGAGAGAATGCCCATAGTGACTAGTGTCAGGGCGGTGGCCGTAATCAAGCGGCAGTGTTTTGTTTTCATTGGTGTAGGTAGTTCAGTATTTTCCCGAAAATTAATTAGTAGACATCGCGCAGGTAGCGGCGCTTCGCCCGCATTTCTTTCACATACTCCGTGGCATAGGCAGCGTCTTTCCCTGAGTGGGTAGCGATCAGGTTATGAAGGGCGGCATCCACATCTTTGGCCATGCGTGAGGCATCCCCACACACATAAAGCGCGGCGCCCTCTTCCAGCCATTGGTAGAGCTCAGCGCCATGCTCCAGCATCCTGTCTTGCACATAGATTTTTGCTTCCTGGTCTCTGGAAAATGCGGTAGAAAATCGCGTTAGTAGGCCACTGCTAAACCATTGCTCAAGCTCAGCGCGGTAGAGATATTCTTGTGCGCTGGTTCTCTCTCCGAAGAAGAGCCAGTTTTTGCCGCTCGCATTTGTGGCGGCACGCTCTTGTAGAAATCCCCTAAACGGCGCGATCCCGGTTCCCGGCCCCACCATGATGAGAGGCTGCTTGGGGTCGGCTGGCAGCTTAAAGGCGGGATTGCTGTGCACATACACTTTGACTCCGCTTCCTATGGCCTGCCTGGCGATATAGCCTGTGCAGATGCCTTCGCGAACTCCGTTAGCTATGGTATGCCTTACTATGCCCATCGTAAGGTGTATCGTGCTTGGGTGCGCCTTGGGGCTGGAGGAGATCGAATACAGGCGCGGTTGCATAGGCCTTAAAAGGCTCACGAGCTCCGCTGCCGATTTTCCTTTCATGGGGTATTCTTTCAGTATGTCAGCCAGTTGCTTTCCCGCTAGGTAATCCTTTACCTCATTAACGGGCTTTTCAACGATTATCTTTAGTGCGTCGTTGGCTGAAAAATCCGCGTAGGTTTTTAGGAATGCGGGAGTTACAAATCCTATCTCGACTTCGCTCATCAGGCACTCTTCAAGCGTCAGCTCTTTGCCTTGTGCTGTTTTCACGCTAGTCGTGTTCTTTTCATTCAGTATTTCAATCAGGCGCTGCACCGATGATGGACAATTCCGTGGCAAGATCGCCAGGGCATCGCCACATTCATAGCTCATTCCCGAGCCTTCTATTGAAAATTCTACGTGGCGTGTCTCTTTCGTGGAGTCGGGATGCGTCAGCAAATGGTTGGCCTTGATTGTGGAGAGGTATGGGCGGTGCTTCCCATAGGGTGCTTCCTCGTGGCTGCTTGCCTGCTCCGTGTTGCTTGTAGTAGTGGCGGTATCGCCTGCGTTTGTGGCAATCGCGGCAAAGAGCGCTTCCTTCCATTTTTGATAATCGGCCTCGTAGTCGGTATCACAAAATACTCCAGGGGCAATTCGCTTTCCTCCCAGCGCTATAAGACGCTCTTCAAACTGGCGTGCGCACTTATTGTAATCCGGGTATTTTGAGTCCCCAAGCCCTAGAACGGAAAATTGCAGATTGGACAGAGCAACGTCCTTCTCACTGTGCAGCGCATCGTAGAGGGCACGCGCATTATCGGGTGGTTCCCCGTCCCCGTAAGTACTCGTCATTAGGAGTACGGTTTTTTCTTCAGCCAGTTTGCTCACGGTATATTCGCCCATGCTTACGAGCTTTGGGCTAAAGTTTTTTGCTGCTATTTCTTTTGCCAACTTTTTCGCCAGCGTCTCCGTATTGCCGGACTGCGACCCGTAGAGAATGGTGACGGCTTTTTTCTCTACGGGCTGGCTTGCGGGGGCGCTCCCTTGTCTGGAAAAGATTCCTGCCAGAAAACCGTTCAGCCAAGCGCGTTGCTCTTGTGTAAAGGGAGCGTTATCTGGAATGTAGGGAGCGATTTGTGTGTTCATGCGTTAGATAGTTATAAATGATTTCAGTGTTGCCACGTCATGCCTGCGCGCGAAATCCACGAAGCGCTCTTCACCTGCGCGGTTCTGCGTATAGGCGTTGAGCAGTTGTTCCACCACCTGCGGCACCTTGGCAAAGGGGATCGAGTTTGCCAGCTCTCGGGCAATGCCTTGGTCATTGTCCACTCCGCCGCCTATCACTATATGGTATCCTTCTACTCTGGTGTCTCCCACAGCTACCTTGCAGCCCACCAGGCCGATATCCCCGATGTAGTGCTGGGCACAGGAGTGCGGGCATCCCGTGAAGTGGATATTCACGGGCTCATCGAGTTTAATTTTTGCTTCAAGCGCTTCTGCCAACGCCAGCGCATGGCCCTTGGTGTCGGTTGCCGCATACTTACAGCCCTTGTTCCCCGTGCAGGCTACAAGGCCATTTCGTATGGAGGCTCTTTCGGTGGATAGCCCCAGAGCGTGTATCTTGGCTAGACACTCGCTTAGCTTCTCCGTGCGCACGTAAGGTAATAAAATATTTTGCCAAACCGTGAGGCGGAGTTCGCTTCGGCCATACTCTCTTGCCAAGGCAGCCAGGCCCCTCATTTGCTCTGTATCCAATCGGCCCACGGGCACATTTATCCCTACATAGTTATAGCCTGGTTGCGCTTGCGGGTGCGGGCCTATGTAGCCGTGTTTCACGGTGTTCTTCCGTGGCTCGCATAGTTCCGGAGCCGCATACTTTAGCGGAAAGGCCAGCCGCTTTTGAGTCTCTTCCAAAAAGCGTTCCATACCCCATTTGTCCACCAGGTATTTCAGGCGTGCTTTGCCTCTGTTGGTGCGGTCTCCGTGCTCACGGAATACCATAGTCATGGCTGCGGCAACGGCTACTGCTTGCTCTGGCGGGATGAGCAAGCCAGTGTCGCATGCAAACTGTTTGTGCCCAGTGATTCCACAAAGCTGCACTCGAAAGTGTGCCCGTTGCTCCAGGCCGCTATCCTGTTTTGGCATTACGGCGTAGAAGGCAATATCGTTGGTGTCGGCGCACACACTGATCGCCCCCCCATTGTCAAAGGCTATGTTGAATTTGCGGGGTAGATCATAGAGCTCTCGCTTATTCAATATGTAGTGGTGCATGGCCCGCGCATAAGGCAGCACATCTATTACCTCATCGG
>CAZHQD010000010.1:5847-26057 GCA_964533835.1 uncultured Puniceicoccaceae bacterium
AATATGTAGTGGTGCATGGCCCGCGCATAAGGCAGCACATCTATTACCTCATCGGGGTCGAAACCGCTTGTTGGAGAGGCCGTTATGTTGCGGATATTGTCCGCGCCTGCGCCTTGGGATGTCAGGCCTATATCGCGAAGCTTTAGCAGTACTTCCACGGTGTCCTTGGGCATTATTTCTCGGATTTGTAAATTGCCGCGTGTGGTCACGTGTGCGTATTTACCGCCCCAATTATCAGCTATGTCTGCCAAGCCTTCCATTTGGTCGGCCCGAAGCACGCACCCAGGTATGCGGCATCTTAGCATCAGGGCCTCTTGAGCGGGTGTTACATAAAATAGGCCGTGAAATTTATACCGAAATACATCCCCGCCTTCGGGGAATTGATTGCGGGCTGCATTGTCCAGTAGCTTATCCCAGATATCCAGTCCATGCTCTTCGTATTTTATGCGCTCTTCCTTGCAGAGATCGTCGATGAGGGTGCCATGCACGCTAGGCGCAGCTTGGTTGATCGCGCTTTCTCCCGCGCTCGCGGTAATTAGCCCGTTTGCGGTTTCTCCCACAAACACCCTGCCGAGGTCTCCGCTTTGTGTCACGCCCGCAAAAAATCCCTTGAGATACTCTTGTTGCTCTGTTGTGAATGTGCTCATGGTATGGATTTCTTAGTGGGTTGGTGTTACTCGGCGCACCGCTACAGACGCCAGTTTGTAGGAGGGCTGGCGTGAGTGCGGGTCGAAAATTCCAAGCGTTAGCTGATTGATTTCCGCGTAGTGCATCGGAATAAAAACGTGTCCAGATTGAACCGTTTGGCAGACATAAGCCTTCGCTCTTATCACTCCCCGCCTGCTCCGTATTTCTACTGTGTCGCTTGGCTGTATCTGTAGCCGCTCGGCGTCTTCTTCACAGAGTTCTACATAAACTTCTTGCGGGTAGAGCTTCCGCAACACATCGGATTTTGCTGTTCGCGTTCCCGTGTGCCATTGCGCCGATGTGCCCCTTCCCGTAAGCAGGGTAAAAGGGTAGCGCTCGCAGCATTGCTCTGGGGGCGGTGTGGGCGCACCAAAGCAGAAGCGCGCTTTCTTGTCTGCGTGAAAAAAGTGTCCATCAGCAAATAGCCTTCGCTCGCGCTCGCTTACGGCTTTCTTGTTTCCGTCCTTAGTGTAATCTTCTTGTGAGTAGGGCCACTGTATGCCTCCTGATGCGTCGAGATGGGCGTAGTCTTGTATGCCGCTAAAATCGCAGGGTCTACCGCGTGTTAGTCTTTTCAAAATTTGAAAGACGGCCTCAGGCGAATGCCACTCGCGGAAAAGGGATTCGCATCCCCATGCCTCTGCCAGAGTGTGAAATATGGCGAAATCCGTACGAGCTTCCCCAGGCGCCTTGGCTACTGCGCGAAAGAGGCCGATGCGTCTTTCGCTGTTTATAAATGTCCCTGCCTTCTCGCCCCACCCCGCAGCTGGCAAATAGAGGTCGGCCAGAACGGCGGTCTCGGTGGAATGATACATGTCCTGCACCACCAGGAACTCCAGCTTCTCCAAGAGCTTCTTTATTCTGTTTTGATCTATCCATGAGTGCGCGGGATTGGTCGCAATAACCCACAAGCCTTTTATTTTGCCGCTCTCCACGCCGTCTATGATTTGGTCATAGGCCAAAGAGCTTTTGGTGGGGATGCGCTCCACAGGTACATTGAGGATAGCCGCCACTTCCTTTCGGTGTTCTTCGTTCTCAAATACCCGCCCGCCATACAGATTGGTCGTGTTCGATAGTATCCGTGAACCCATCGCGTTGCATTGACCCGTTATGGAGTTCGCCCCTGTCCCAGGCTTGCCGATATTGCCCGTCATCAGTGCCAGATTGATTATCGCCTGTGCCAGCCGCGTTCCTTCATAGCTCTGGTTCACTCCCATCGTCCACCAGAAGGAGACCCGCTTACCGCTGCCAATCTGGTTGGCCAGCCACTCCAGCTTTTCGATCGGTATTCCGCTGGCGCTGGCGGCGCGGCTAAGAGGGTAATCCTTTAGAAATTTACTAAACGCCTCAAACTCAATCGTATGCGCTTCCACGAATGCCACGTCCACAGCGCCGTTGCGGATAAGCTGATTAGCGATGCCGTAAAAGAACTCCAGGTCCGATTTCGGCTTGATGGCATAGTGCGCCGTCGCCGCCATTGCCGTCTCTGTATAGCGTGGGTCAATCACCACGATCTCAGGGGTGCGCCTATTCCGCATCACCCTCTGCCACATGATTGGGTGCGCTATGCACAGATTCGACCCCACTAGCACAATCACATCGGACTCCTCAAAATCAGCGTAAGTAAATGGCGGTGAATCAAACCCGAAAGTCTGCTTATAGGCGGTGGCCGCCGTGGCCATACACTGCCGCGTATTCCCATCCCCATGCTGTATTCCCATCCCTATCTTTGCCACCGCGCCCAGCAAAGCCAGCTCCTCCGTTGGCATCTGCCCTGTCCCTATCCATGCGAGCGCATCTTCTCCATACTTGCTCTGAATGGACTTCATCTTGTCCGCGAAGTGGCGCGACGCTTCTGCCCAGCTTATTGGGGTGCGTGTACCTTTTTTGGTCTTTATCAGAGGGGAGATGCCACGGTCGTTTGCTTTGAGCGGCGTCAGCGCTTCCCAGCCCTTAGGGCAAGCCATTCCCAGATTTACTGGATAGCTTTCATTGGCGCTCAGGTTCACGGCTTCGCCGTTTTTAAGATGTATCTTTAGTGAGCATCCTGTGGAGCAAAACCCGCAAACCGAGGCCACCACGGCATCGGGAGCGATCGCCTTTGGCACCTGCGCGGCAACTACCGCGCTTTGTTCCCGCTCCAAAGTGGCTGTCAGTGGGCCTTGCCACTGGCGAAAGAGATGGTTCTCCTTTCTGGTTACTGGAATATCTGTCTGACTCATGGCATCATTCCTCCTGGCATTTTGAAGGGGACCACTGTCTTGAAATACAAGTAGCGCTCACATAGTTCACTTGCCGTTAGTAGTGCTAGCCCAAGTAACATCATCGGCACGGCTAGGGTAGGGAAGGCCAGGCTGAGTACTGGCATGGCCACGCCCCCTATCAACGCCATTACATAGCGCGCACGGTTCACTCCATTGAATCGTTCTTGCAAAAGCCGCGCTGTTCCCCAAGTGGGATTCTTCTCCTGAGTTGCCCCGTGCAACAGGTGCCGCGCCTCAGTGCCTAATTTGAATGCCACTCCAAGCATGACTGCTGCCATCAGTTTAATGAAAATTGGATCTCCCGTAGTCAGGATCATCATAGAGATGCCGCCCAGTAGCCAGCTCGTGCCAAAGAAGCGCGCTCCTGTCTCTCTCCAATTCCAGAAGGGCCGCCGCGTGTCGTGGTAAATCATCACTGAGCAGAAGACGCCCGCCAGCCCAACCGCAAAAGCGCTCTGCGCCACTGTTTTTAGCGATGGGCTAACTGATATAAGTTGTGGGAAATATTCCGCCGCAAATGGAAATGCCAACAGGCTCACCAAAAGTGGAAAATACACGCCAAAGACCACTATCTCTCGACTGAGCCAAGAGTGGCCAAACCCTATAAACGCCCGCCACGCTTTGAGTGGTTTGCCCAGATGAAAGATGCTCGCTGTTAATCCTGCCAGGCACCATGCCACGCTTATTCCCATTGCGTATGGGTTGCTTTCCTTACCTGTTAAGAGCGCAAAGAGCAAAGTCCCCACAGATGCCTGGGTAAGTGTCAGCATCCATACGAGCGGCCAGTGTGCGTGCTGAGGGGTTAGCACGGCATGGTCAGCCGCCTTAGTGTCCTTGGGCATGGCCTTCTTAGTCACATACCTGGTGGTAGGCAGCGTGTAGCTGGAAGTGACCGTGCTCGGCACAAGGCGTTCATTGGTGTTGCTTCGGTAGCTTACGGTTAGCGAAGAGCGGCTCACTTTGGTGATTCTGATCGCTTCCGTAGGGCAGGCCTGCACACAGGCGGGAGCCTCGCCAACCGCCAGTCGCAAGTGGCACATATCGCACTTTCTTACGATGCCCAGCTTCTCGCTGTATTTGGGCACATCGTAGGGGCATTTCAGCACGCAGTATTGGCACCCTATGCATTGGTCATCCAGATGCGTTACAATACCTGTTTTCGGATCTTTCTCGTAGGCGTCCACTGGACACCCCTCCAGGCAGCCTGGCTCCACGCAGTGGTGGCACGCGGTTGTCACGGTTTGTTGGTAGGGCGTTGCCTTTTTTCCGCCTTTTAGCAGGCCTACGTCCCTCCACGTCTCTTCATCCATAAGCCCATTCAGGCTATGGCAAGCGGCCACACACGCCTTGCACCCCGTGCATCGATCCAAATCCACCTCAAACGCATACTGCTCATCTCCCGTCGGCATGGAGAGTGGTATCAGCTCGGAAAATCGGCTGCTCGCCGCTCCGGCATAATTACGCGCAAATCGAGCCACGGGTGTATCCAATTTCTCGGATACTTCCGGCGCTCTTGATGGAGCGTCCTTGGCTTCGTTGGCGTAGATTATTTTCATCAATATCAGGATTTTGTTATAATTAAAATTTCTTAATGAGGCGTATGCATAGAAGCGTTTTGTGCATTTACACGAGAGCTGCTTGCGGTGTTTTTGCGGGTGGCTTCGCTCCGCCTTTTGCTTTGGCCAGTTTGGTTTTCTCCTGTTCGCAGTTCTCTAAAAAGCTAATCAGGTGCTCGCGATAGCGGTAGTAGTTTGCGTCGTTGAGCAGCGTTTGCCTGTGGCGCGGTCTAGGGTAGTCGATTTGCAGGATGTCCCCCACTTTTGCGGCAGGGCCGTTGGTCATCATCACCACTCTGTCTGCCAGATAGATGGCTTCATCCACATCGTGGGTCACCATCAGTGCGGTCTTCTGGTCTTTGCCCCAGAGATCGAGAAGGACTTCTTGCAGCTCATACTTTGTGAGTTGATCCAGCATGCCAAACGGCTCGTCGAGCAGCAGCATTTTGGGTGAGAGCGCAAAGGCTCGCGCTATGCCGCACCGCTGCCGCATGCCCTGGGAGAGGTCGCTTGGCCGCTTATGCATGGCATCTTTCAGACCTACGCGCCACAGGTAGTATTCGGCTATTTGCTTGCGCTCTTTGGCCGTGGCATGGAAATACACTTGATTTACCCCGAGCATCACGTTTCCCAGCGCCGTGAGCCACGGCAGCAAGCAGGGTGATTGAAACACTATGCCGCGGTCAGGTCCTGGCCCTGTCACTTCCTTCCCGTCCATGATGATCACTCCTTCGCTTATTGAGTTTAGCCCCGCGAGCATGGATAGCACCGTGGATTTTCCGCAACCGCTATGCCCGATGAGCGCAATAAACTCCCCGCGCTTTATCTTTAAGTTCATGTCCTTTACTATCTGTGCGGGTCCACGAGCTGTCTGATAAATCTTGCCCACTTGGGAAAACTCCACAAACGGCTTGCGCGTTAGCAGATCAGCGTCGGGGAGAGGTGGTGGATTGATTTCGGCGATTTCCATTGGAATTGCTTTATGTAGTTAGCGTACCCATGCGTAAGTACGGCGTTCATCGGGGTTGAGCGGCTGTATTTCAGGAAGGCTTAACACTTCGTCATCGTGTCGCTCTGCCTTGCGTCCAATCTCTATCAGGTATTCGGTAATCTGATTGCGGAGCCGCATAAACTTTGGGTTATGGTTCAGCCCCGCCGCGTGTCTGGGGCGCTCCAGATCCACCGCAAACTCTGGCCCCAGTGTGGCCCGTGGCCCGAGCGTCAGCGGTATGATGCGGTCGGCCAGCAGCAGCGCCTCATCCACGCTGTTGGTGATCAGCAAGACCGTTTTCCTTTGGGCTTCCCAGATGCGGGCGATTTCCTTTTGCAGTTCCCCTCTGGTCAGCGCGTCCAGCGCGCCGAGCGGTTCATCCATCAGTAGTACTTCTGGGTCCATCGCCAGCGTCCGCGCTACTGCCACGCGCTGCCGCATCCCGCCCGATAGCTCGCTGGGGTATTTGTGTGTGGCAGGCGTCAAATTCACCAGCTCTATAAAGTGGGCTATATGCTCCTTGCGCTGCGCCTTGCTCCAGTGCGGGAACACGCTATCCACTGCGAGCGCCACATTCCCATAGACCGTGAGCCACGGCAGCAGCGAGTAGTTTTGAAACACTAGTCCGCGCTCTGGCGAAGGGCTGCTTACGATCTCCCCTTTGAATCTCACTTGTCCCGCATCTGGCTGGATTAGCCCCGCCGCCATGTTTATCAGCGTGGATTTCCCTGCCCCGGAGTAGCCTACGATCGCCACAAATTCCCCCTTCTCTACGGACAGCCGTATGCCATCCAGCACTTCCACTGCTTGGGAGGTGCCCTTGCCGTAGCCTTTACTTACGTTGTCGAATTCCAGGAATGCCATGGCTTTTTTTCTAGAGGGTTCCTTGTTCAAAGGTCACCAGCTTTTGTAGCGTTAGCATCATGCGATCCAGTATGAATCCCAGGATGCCGATCGTGAAAACAGCCACCAGTATCAGGGCTAGCGTTTGGCTGCTGGAGCTTTGATACATATTCCATACAAAGAGCCCCAAGCCTGGGTTTTGCGCCAGCATCTCAGACGCTATAAGCACCATCCACCCCACGCCCAGTGAGAGCCTCAAACCCGTAAAGATATAGGGCAAGCTGGAGGGTATCACAATTTTCACCACCTTTGTGAAGAGGCTCAGCTTGAGCACCTTCGCCACGTTCATATGGTCTTTGTCTATTGAGGCAACCCCCACGGCAGTATTGATCAGCGTGGGCCACAGCGAGCACAGAGCCACTACGATGGCCGAGCTTAGAAAAGCGCGCTCAAACATCGGGTTTTCCGCATTGTAGAGCGAACTTACTAATATCAGCACTATGGGCAGCCAGGCCAGTGGTGATACTGGCTTGAATATTTGGATCAGTGGATTCAGCGCCGTGTAAAAGGTTTTGCTCAGCCCGCACAGTATCCCGATGGGAATGGCAATTACTGAGGCAAACACAAATCCCGTGAATACGGTTTTAAGGCTCGTTAGTATTTGATGGATGTAGGTCGGACGTCCACTGTACTCGCGTTGGGTCCATTCTCTGTCTGGGAATCGCTCTTGAAACGCTTTTTTTCGCTCTTCTTGTGCCGCATAAAATTCCGCTTTGCGGACGTTTTCCGCCTTGTGATCTTTCCACAGATTCACCGCTTGTTCCCATACGGCGCCTGGCCCGGGCAGCGATCCCAGATTCGTATGCACTCGCGTGGACAAGAAAGACCATGCTATCAGAAAGCACACTACTGCCACCACTGGCGCTACAATCAGTTTCAGTATTTGCTCAGCTTGCTCGCGTGGGGATTCCCCGCAGATCAGGCGAATCACTGGGCATAGCCAGCCGAAGCCCGCTTTGTTTAGGAAGTGCAGTAGTTTTGTTTTCATAGCTTGGCTCCTTTTCTTCGTGTTGCTTCTAGTTACGATGCCCAATCTTAAAGCCGTTTAGATACTCATTTGGCTTCCGTCCGTCATAGGTCATTCCATCTATAAAATTGGAGTCAGGTGCCTTGTAGCCATCGGTCTCCGGCAAATAATCCGCTGGCAGGTGGCCTTCTTTAATTAGTTCCTCCACGGCTTTCTTAAACACTTCGGGCTTGTATACTTTGCTTGCCACTTCGTGATACCATTCGTCCGTCTTGGCTTCATTGATCTGCCCCCAGCGCCTCATTTGTGTGAGGTACCACACGGCATCACTGTAGAACGGGTAATTCGCATGGTAGCGGAAAAAGACTATGTGGTCGGGCATCTTTCGCACGTCTCCCTTTTCAAATTCAAACGTCCCTATCAATGCCGCTGCCAGCACTTTGTAGTCGGCTCCTATGTATTCTGGGCGAGAGAGGATTTCAGTTGCCTTCTTGCGGTTTTCTTCGCTCTCGTCCAGCCATTTGGCCGCGCGTGTAAGCGCCTTTACTACTGCGATATGGGTATTCGGGTATTTTTCTGCCCAGTCTGCTCTCACGCCAAATACTTTCTCTGGCTTGTTATTCCAGATTTGGTAGGCCGTTACCACAGGAACGCCGATGCCTTGTTGCACCGCAGCCTGATTCCACGGCTCTCCCACGCAATACCCGTGGATGGTTCCCTGTGCCAGTGTGGCAGGCATTTGAGGCGGAGGCGTCACCGAGATTTGTATGTCTCCTCCGCTATTTCCCGTGCTGTCTGTTTCTGTGTACAGCCCCGGATTGATTCCGCCTGCTGCTAGCCAGTAGCGCAGTTCGTAGTTGTGTGTAGATACGGGATAAACCATCGCCATCTTGAAACCTGGTGTCTCTTCTATCACGGGCGCTAGCATCTCTGCTTTGATCGGATGCGGTGGGGCGCTCACATCCAGCTCTGGATTGTGTTTCTTCATTTTTGCCCACACTTCGTTGGAAACCGTAATGGCATTCCCGCTCAGGTTCATGCTGAATGCTGTTACTATCTGCGCATCGGATCCTACCCCGATGGAGGCTCCTATCGGTTGGCCTGCCAGCATATGCGCTCCATCCAGCTCGCCGCTGATCACTCTGTCCAGTAGCACACGCCAGTTTGACTGGGATTCCACCTGCACATTGAGAAACTCGTCCTCAAAGTAGCCCAACTCCTTTGCTATCACCAGGGTTGCGCAATCCGTTAGTCGGATAAATCCGAATTTCAAATCCGTTTTTTCAGGAAAGCCATCTGCCATTAGGCAGTTGGCAGCTAGGCCCGCAAGGGCGCAGATAGTGCTGATTGTTTTCAAGTTCATGGCGTTCTTTCGTTAAAATGTTTTTTTGTTAGTAGCGTATCTTTTGGGCCTCTTGATAAAGTTCATCAGTCCACAGGCCTACGGTAGACTGCGTGTCTGTCTCCCCTACTAGTTTGCATAAGCGCATACCTTCCCACACCCAGCGGTGGTATGCGGGAGTAGGTCTATTAATATTCTCTCCGTAAAAGATTACCGTATTGAGCGGGATGCTTGGCCGTGGCCTATTGTTCTCGGCAGAGCCCGTCCCCAGCCCGTATTCCACCCACTCTGGCGGGCAATCCAGATACCGCTTTTCTGCCAGCTCTTTGATTATTTGCGTTCTGCCCTCGGGGGATTGGCATACCTGGCACGCATCCAGAAGTGCGGCAATCAGGCGGATGCACTCCTGGCTGCTGAAGTTCGCAAACTCCCTGCGTATGGTTAGTACCTTTTCAGGATGGTTGGGCGCTAGGGTCTTGCTTGTTTGCGCCACCCATCCCAACCCGCGGTAGATTGCCGCTCCATTCCATGGCTCGCCCACGCAATAGCCATCCAGCGTTTTTGCCTCCAGATTCCTCAGCATTTGCGCGGGCGGTATGACGACTATCCTCACATCCTTCTCTGGTTTCAGCCCCAGCATGGCCAGCCATGTCATCAACAAGATATGATGCGATGAATACAAAGACACTACCCCGAGCGTGTATCGGTAGTTTTGCGGCTTTAGCCTCAGCATGTCATTCTCGCTCTTTATGCCCATTTCATTCAGGTGATTGCCCAGTGTGATGGCATTGCCATTCACATTGATTACCATCGCTGCATTGCACTCACAGGGAAAGGGTATCCCCAGCCCTAGTTGGGATGCTATAGGCATCGGCGCAAGCGATTGAGCCGCATCAAGCTCCCCATACGCCAGCATATCCCGCACAGTGGCCCAGCCCAGCTCGCGCCTCAGCTCCACATTCAGGTCATACTTTGCAAACAGCCCCATTCTATCCGCCACTATAAATGGGGCCGCATCGCTCAGTTGCACATAGCCCAGTCGAATTACCCGAGGGCTCCTTATTCTTCTGGGCCGCTGGCTGCTCAGATTTGCGCTTTTGCTCATGGGCTCTGTTAGCATGCCAACATTTTAGCTACGCCTGTGCCATTAGCCCCAAATGGCAAAAGAAATGCTATTCATAATTTTCATCTTATTCATGAATCATTTTAATGAACACCGACTTTCTTGACCTCCGCCAGCTCCAGGCCTTTCAGGCCGTAGCCCGCACAAACAGCTTCACTCAGGCTGCCCGAGAGCTCTACCTCACCCAGTCCGCCATCAGCCATTCTATAAAGGCGCTCGAAGACGATCTCGGCTGCCCTCTCTTCATCCGTGTGGGCAAAAAAATGCGCATTAGCCAAGCAGGCGAAGTCCTTTTAGAGCGCACTCACGCTGTTTTTGCTGCCCTTCATCAGGCCAGAGAGGCCGTGACCGACCTCTCCGCATGGGGCAAAGGTCGCTTTCGAATCGGCGCCAGTGTGACTATTTGCCACTATATCCTCACCAGCGTCATCAGGGAATTCCGCGAGTGTTTTCCCGAGGCCGACCTCGTTATCGAGCCGCTCGAAACCTACGAATCCCACATTGCCCTTGCCGAAAACCGCATTGACCTCGCCATTTCCCTTCCTCCTGAGGACAACGACCTTCTCAGGTTTTCCCCTCTTTTCTCCGATGAGCTTCTTTTCATCTACTCTCCTGCTCACCCTGCAGTGCGTCAGAAAAAACTTAGCCGCCCCGATCTCCTCAATGCGAAGTTCTTCCTTCTTAGCAAGCGCAACGCCACTTACGCCCTTATCAAAAATCACCTCAAGCGCGAGCGCATGGAGCTTGGAAAAATCAGTGAACTCGGCAGCGTGGAAGCCGTCAAGGACCTCATTCGCCTAGGCATGGGCATCGGCATTTTACCCACTTGGACTGTTAAGGAGGAGCTGGCCTCGAGCGCATTTCAGGCCATTGTCCCTGGCAAACGCAAACTGGAGCGCCAATGGGGAATCAGTGTCCTCAAAACTTTTCGTACCAATCTCATGGCAGAAACCTTCATCGGCCTCTGCCAATCCGCCTCCCGCCACCTCAATCACAGCGCGTAATTGCTCAAAGTTAGGTGCCTCACTAACTTATGCCAATCATCCCGCCGTATACCTACACACTAAAACACCCGCCATTCATTCGCGTTGGCGCTGTAGTAGAATCTTTCATACTGGAAGATAGTCCACACCCAAGATTTCTCATAGTCGTCATACATCCACAGATTGTCGCCTGTTGAAAGGGGCGGCACAAAGAGCCACCGGCTATTTTCCGCAAATAGGTACACCCACGGGAAAAAGCCGTCGTATATCCATCCAAACGTAGCAAACTTCAGTCCATTATACGGTGGGTATTCATCATCTGCCCAAAGCGTGGGATAGGTCTTCGGTGTAGGTGCCAACCCCTCTTCAGTCAGTACCACCAATTGTAGTTGTGCAGTCGCTTTACCGCTTGTCCCAGTCACACTAATTGAAAGTTCGATTGTATCCGATTCCGACGGTGTCCCTGTGATTGCTCCTTCTGGAGTCAGGGTCAGCCACTCTGGCGCAACCTCTTCCAGCGCCCAAACCAGATTGTCAGCATCCTTGTCCAGAGCTGATAGTGTAACTTTATAGGGCACGCCCACTTGCCCGATGGGCAAATTTTTGGTGGTAATCGTTGGTGGCTGTGATGGAGATTCATCCCATTCTAGCAAAAGATATGCAGACCCATTCGGTGCGGATATGGAAAATCCCTCCGTGTTTTCAATTACAGCCACGTTTCTCAAAACATATCCGTTGGTATCCAAGACAGATGCCCTTGGCAGGGGCCTAGTCGTGATCATTGTCAATCGGCTTCCTCTTGGGTTTTCCGTTTCCCATCCGGTATTGAATCCCGTTGAAACAATCTCTTCGCCTTCAAATTGCTGTGTGCCGCGTGTGAGCGTGGCAGGCTTGGTTTGCCAGCCTTTAGGTCTGTCCTGTCCCATGGTTTGCAATAGGAGCTTGCGGGATTGCTCAATGGGTAGGTCATCCAGCGATACCAGCACCATGCTGGCAAAATCATTTCGCAATTGAAGGCGGACATTTCCCAATTCCACATTCCCCGCATCCACCACGTTACCAACAATCGCCCGTACTTGCGGGGCATTGATGGTGAATAGCCCATTTTCGCTATCCAGCACTAGCTCTCCGGTGACGCTCCTGATAATTCCCGTTTCGTTGTCAATATACTCAGCCAAATCGGAATGAGTGTAGTCGTTGTCCGTGGAATAGGCCACTTCCACTTTGCCAACCAAGCTGGCAACGGGATCCACGGTGCCAGCTCCGTTTGCTGGATTTGGATCTACGGGAGGGGCGCTATCTCGCAATGGATCGAAACCACGATATTCTTCCAGCAAGGGTTTCTCCTTCTTCGAGAGAGATTCTACTGTCCTGCCTTCCCTCACTACAGTCGTAGCTGGCGCGACAAGCCCTTTGCGATAAATCAACGCTGCCGCTGGAAACTGGCCTAAGACGGACGGAACTTGCAATTGCCACTCAAACGATCCGCTCTCCCAGCCAGCCACGGCGCTGTTGAACCAATACACTCCATCGATACCGCTCAATGCAGCATAGGAGGCAATCATCAGCGGCCCTTCCGCCCTGTGATTGGATGGGCTATCCCATGCAACTTCAGATATTACATAGGGATAATCCGCGACCTGCTTCACAGCCAGTGGCAATCGGCGCGGATTGTTCACAGCGGGTATCCCAAAAAACTTTTTCCCGGTACTGGGTGCGCCACTAGTGCTTGGTTCTGATATGTAAGGGGTAAAATAAAAATGGGTATCGATTATGTCCGCCGCGGTGTAGCCGTGATATTCCATATCTTGAAGGAAACGATAGCTCGCTGTCCTCCAATTTGAGGCGATAACCAACCCCTTGTATCCAATCTCAGGTCCCTTTAGCCAATCGGTGATTTCATTGTAAAATTTTCTGTGCAAATAATCAAAAAAGAGAATCTGGTCGGCATGGCGCTTATTCACAGCGTTGCCTCCGATAGTGCCTGCGCTATCTAGCTCAGCTCTGCCCTCAGCCGCATTGTCTCTCGCCTTAGCCGTAGTGCCCCATACCGCAAGCGCATTGGCCACACTGCCATATTTTTCCGTCAGCCAATCGCCGTACATCTTCTCTTGTTTCAGACGCTGTGCTTCAGGAAAGTTACTGGGTACGTATGTATAAAAGAAAAGGCTATCCTCATTAACTATTTCCAGCATGGCCACTGCGGGATTTTCAGCGAGTGGGGTCTGGTCAGGCTCATTTGGATCGGGATCAAGCAGCACCCGCTTAACCCATGTTTTATATGCTTCCTGCAGCTTTTCATCAAAATAGATTAACCCGTGTGGCGCGTAATTCGAGCGACTTGATAACCATGCCTGATCATACCCTTCTATCCCCCAGCTAGCTCTCAACCGATAGGTGAGCGCAAAGTAAAGCGATAGCTTTGTGTAAATACCAGATTCCTTGAATGCGCGCACAGACCGCTGGGTATGCGCGATTGCGCTCGTGCGAACACTGCTCGCCTCTACCCCGTTAAGGTCATAAACACGCCCCAACGTTCTCACCATGTTGACTCCTCTCTTTGCAGACATGCGGGCCAAATTCCTTAATTGTTCCTCTCGGAAGCCACCCCAGTCGCGGAGATTTGTTGACCAGAACCGCGCTTCGGATCCGTCTCCGAAATAGAGCTTCTCTCCTTCTTTGTAGACCCACCCCAGATCCCCAGCAAGATCCTCGTTTAGGCTGCGCAAATCCAGCTTTGCCGTTGGCGAGTAAGTGTCATCATCCGTTGGCCATGCCCAATAGGTCTGGGCCTGCAAACTAGCGGTTAATCCACATGTTAAGGTAACGATAAGGGTAGGGAGGTATTTACATAAGTGCATATTCTCGTTTCTACACACAGTCCCTTTTCCTTAAAGTTAACTGGCATGGAACTGGTTCCATTACGACCATTCCGCTATTCTCTCCTGCTTCAAAATTGGCGGAGAGGGAGGGATTCGAACCCTCGGAACCCTTGCGAGCTCACCTGATTTCGAGTCAGGTACCTTCAACCACTCAGACACCTCTCCGTGGTGGTTAGCTAGATTCCTAGCAGGTTTATTTGTGTTGGCAAGGCTATCTGCGCACTGCCTTTGGGGGGATTATCCAAGCTCTGCGGCGCAGGTTTCTTCTTCGTTTGGGGCTGGGTGTTGCTCGCCTTCGCGGGTAGGTCTGGCCAGCAGCCCAGGGTATGGCTCTTCTGGGAAAGCATGGCCTGCGCGGTCATTATCCACAAGGTAGCGATCGCATACGGCAAAAAGCTCTGCAGCCGTTACGGTGCGTCTCATGTAATAAAGAAAGCGCCCTTCAGAGTCCACTGCCTGCCCAATAAAGTTTAGGTATTTTTTCATGCGAGCCACATGCCTTTGCTCCGTTAGTTTTGGCTCATCGCTGGCTTCCCAGAGCAGAGATATGTAGTGGCGTACGTCGGCGAGGGTAGGGTATGGGTACTCGGGCACGGCATGGTTCGCCCCCAGTGCGTCGTTGTGGGAAATCCTGTGTCGCGCCAGTCGGGCACGCGCCTGCGCAAAAATCCATGGGTTCCGTATCGCGCTGCGCCCTATCATCAGTCCGTAAGCTTTAGTGTGCTCGGCCACTTCCTGCGCTTTCACTGCAGAGGTGATATTGCCATTTGCAAACACTGGGCAGCGCACTGTTTTCACTGCCATCTTAATTAGGTCATAGGCCACATCACCCCTATACATTTGCCGTACCGTCCTCCCATGGATAGTTAGGTGATCTACTTGATGCTTATTGATGAGCGCCAGAAAATCAGCAAAAGCATCAGGCGTTTCGAAGCCTACCCGCATTTTCACTGAAAAGCTTCCGTGGCATGCATCTCGTAGGGCTCCTATCATGCGGTCTGCATGGGCAAGGTCCCTCATCAAGCCGCCGCCTGCCGCTTTGCGGTAGATTTTTGGCGCAGGGCATCCCATATTGAGGTCCACCCCTGCTATCGGGTAGTGCTGTAGTTCGCGCGCTGCCGCTGCCATGGCCACAGGGTCGTCGCCTAGCAATTGGGCATACACGGGCCTACCCGTGCCATGCTCCGTTATGCTAGCTAATATCCACGGCTCCAGCTTGCTTGTTGGGTGCACCCTGAAATATTCCGTAAAAAAATAATCGGGCGCCCCAAACCGTGCCACTGTCCGCATGAAGGGCAAATCGGTTATTTCCTGCATTGGCGCCAGCGCCGTTGGTGGAATATCTGGGATGATGGGCGGTTCCACGGCTTTGGACTACTGTTGTTCTTTTAGGATGCGCTCCAGCACCTCTGTCATGTCTTCCACTGAATCCAGCACCTTTTTCGAGACAAATATCGGACGCTTCGCTTGTATGGCCAGCGCGATACAGTCGCTCGGTCGAGCGTCAATCTCTACAATCTTTTTCCCTAACTCATTTTCCATTCTTAAGAGTAGCCGTGCGTAGAAGATAGACTCGTTTACGTCATTGATCACCACACGCTCTATTTCCACATTCAGCCCTGCAAAAATGTGCATGATCAAGTCATGAGTCAGAGGCCGCTCGCGCTTGGTGTCATTGATTGCCATAGTTATGGCGCTGCCAATATACTGATCCACGGTGATTACGAAGGTCTTGTCGTCCGTGCCCAAAAATACCGCGCACCCGTTCGGTGTCGGCATCACTCCCTTTACCAGAGCCTGTATTACTTCTTTCGGCATACTAGGATAATAGCCTCATTTCAGTGCGCGTGAAAGCAGAATCAGGATGCGGTAGCATTTTCCGGCTCCCTCCGCAAACTTGCTCTATCTGCATTACACTCTCTAGAGAGCGGCGCGCTCCCCTGCGGGCCTTGCCTCGTCAATTACCGTCGAAAGATCTACCAACAGTTCGCTTCTATTTGTGGTGTAGATAAAGCGGTCACTGTTTAGCTCTCTGTAGGCACGGCGTAGCAATTCATAGGATGGACGCCTAAGCAAGAGCAGGTTCCGCAGATTTGTGGCAAGGTCGCGCGAGTATCCTTGGTCAAGATCGATTTCGATTATCCCACTTAGGGCGACTTGGTTCTTGTTGTCTCGTTGGTAAGCAGACACCAATATGGCTCTTGCCGCATCGGGCATCTCAATCTGCTTAAATCGATTGGCCACGGATATTAGGGTATCTACCCGCACATTCCTCGCCTCGGTAAAGCGGCCTAAGTAAAGATTTCCCAAGTCCTGATTGCCTGCACCGAAATAGGCCAGCGACCGCAGACTGTTAAATGTCGGCTCAAAATCAGCCAGCCAGGTTGGATTTTCCTTCACTAAGTCGTTGCACAGATCTATCGCCTCTGTGTAGCGCTTTGCTACTAGATGCGCTTCAATATATAGCAGGCCAAAGCTCGCCACAGAAAAGTTATTCTCCAGCGCAATTTCATATACCCTTCTAGCCAGTGGTATATCGCCCACATCTGTCGCAAAATTGGCCAAGCGCATCATCGAATTACTCTCGCGGCGAAATTGCTGGATGATTGACTCGGCTTCTCGATCCATTCGATCCAGCTCGCCTCTTTTATGGTAGAAATAGAGCAGCTCTATGCGCGGATCCGCAGAAAATGGATTGAGCGCCGTACGGGCAGCGGTGTAGCGAAAGGCCTTATCTTCTTGCTCCATATCTCGGCAGAAGCGTGCCAAAACCGCATATATAGGATCCAGCGCCTCACTCTTGGGCCGATTCACAAACGCCTCAAGCCGCTCAACTGCAGCCGTCCGCTGATCCCTGCTCCAGTAAATTTGTGATAGCAGCAATACCCCGTCTATCTTTTCATCCAGATCGTAGCTGTGGATAAGATTCTCCGCCGTATCGAAATTCCCTCGGTACACATTTGCCTGTGCCGCCGCCATAGCAATGAGCGTATTGCGCTGCGTGAGATCGGGGTCGGCAGGCAGATATTTTGCGGCGATATCAAGGATTTGTTGGTCGGCACGCAGCGTCAGCATATACCTCAAGGTCCTCACCCAGTAATCGGTGTCTTCTTCTTTGGTATAGGCCAGTCCTTCCTTCAGTAGCTTGAGAGCCGTCTCGTTTTGCCCCATAGCAATTTCAAACTCCGACACTATCATACGGCCCTTCAGGTTCCGTTGTGATCGCTCCAATCCAATTCGCGATAGCATGCTAGCCTCTCTGTAGTTCCCTGCTTCGAGCGCTTTTTCCGCTTGGTCAATATAGTAGTCGCCCATGCTCCGCCGTATCTCGTCGTTCTTCACGGGAAACGCCAGCGCTTGCCAATACCCAATATCCTCGTAGCCCCGCTTGTATTTGTACCAGGCAAATACTACGCCACCAAGGGCAAACCATCCTGCGATGGCTAGGCAGCCTAGCAGTATTCCTATCCGCCCCCAGTTGAATTTTATCCTTAGGCGTCCGCTTTCCAGTCGCACTTCTCGGGCCAGCCCAAAAAACACTGTTCTTCCTTTCGTTTCATTATTCTCTGCCATGGTGGTATAGCCTCAAAGGGTTTAGGGGATTTATTTAGCTTTTTGCTTAGTAGTCTTATTAGGTCATCAACTCCCATCTTGTCCACCTTTTAACCCACTTTGCGCCTACAAAACCATATAGCGGCACCGCCTGAGGCTCAAAATCTAATCACCCTCCGTGTTTCTGTCATTTTTACTGATTTGCAATTTCGAGTTCGTAATTTCATTAAAAAAGCGGGTCACTTCCAGCTCTTTCTCAAGAATTGCGACTGATTTGCGTCCATCACGTTAAAAATTCGTTGCCAAGCCCTTTTGCCCCTGTTTTGATTGACGCCAAGCAAAACTGACGCTTAACGTAACTGACCATATCCCAATAATTCTTAAAACTATGAACAAAAGACTTATTAGCTCCGCGCTTGCGCTTTCCGCTGTAGTTGGCTCTGTCAACGCCGCTCCCCTCGTCTCCATCGGTAACTTCGCCGACCTCTATTTCAACGGTAGCGCTGGCTTCCGTTACCAGAGCAACGTCTACTACACAGATACAAACGAGCGAGGCGACACCGCCTTCATCTTCTCCCCTGGCTTAGAGCTCTCGCTTGGCCGCAAGGGCGCTGAGTTCACTGGCACTTTTGGTTTTCGTGAAGATATCAAGGTCTATTTCGATGAAAACGGCCTCGACAACGAAACCGCCAACGTCTTTTTCAACGGCCGCTACGATACGGGCGTATTCAAGCTCGATGCCTACGCTAACTTCGCCGAGGTAGATCAAAACACTCAAGACATTCGCGCCATTATTGCTGGTGGTCCCGTCACCGGTGACCTCGTAGAGCGTGAAATCACAACTGCGGGCTTTTATGGCGAGTATACTTTCAGCAATAAATTTGGTTTCGGTGCTGGAGCTAATCTTGCCCACACCTACTTCCAGACCTATCAGCCCTCTTTCGCTGATTCCACCGTCTTTACGATACCTGCCGATCTTTATTACAAGTTTTCACAGAAGCTCGACTTCAGCGTAGGTTACCAGTATCGCGATACGGATGTTGAGGGCCCCAGCGATTCCACTGACCACTTTTTCAATGTTGGTGCTCGCGGTGAGTTGGCTCCCAAAGTCTCTGGTCGTGTTCGCGTAGGTTGGACTACTCGCGAATATGATTTGGCTGGAAACGAGGATTCTTTCACACTCATTACTGGCCTGACTTATACCCCCACGCAGAAAATTGGCCTTAACCTCGACATTGTTCGCGATCTCGGCACTTCTGGTCAGGGTGCAGGTGTAGAAAATACTAACATCCGTCTCGGTGGTACCTACAAATTTAGCCCCTTTATATCGGGTGATGCAGGCGTGAGCTACGAAAAGTCTGACTACAATACAGGCACTCGCGACGACGAAACCCTCTCTTTTACAGTCGGCGCTTCTTATACACCTAATGATTACGTTAAGCTCTCCGTGGGTTACATCTTCCAAGACAACGATTCCAGCTTGGCTGGCTTCGACTACACCAACAACGTAATCAACGTCACTGCGTCTCTCCGTTACTAATCAATATTTATCGGTTTTCCTTGAAAGGAAGGTTTCTACTTGATAGAACCTTCCTTTCTTTTTGCAGTCACACCCATCTTACCATGCGCTTCCTAGCACCCCTCTTCTTCCTTCTTCTCTCTATTGCCGTATCTGTTGCCCAATACGGCCCTTCGGGTAGTACCTCTCCATCCTACGGTACCACCGCAGCTTCCGAAACCCGTCAATCCACGGAGGCCCGCGGCAAAGCCAGTGAAAGCTACACCATAGGGCCTATGGACGGCCTTACCTTCCGAATAATCGGCGAGCAAGAAACCCTTACCGAGGTGCGTGTTGCTGCCGATGGCACAGTGAATCTTCCCTATGTTGGCAGCGTTAAGCTCGCTGGCAAGACCGTCTCACAGGCTCGCGCCCACCTCTTTGAGCTCTACGATAGGGACTGGTATGTCAATCCCCAGATAGATCTCCTCGTCGTTTCGTATTCCCAGCGCCGTGTTCAAGTTCTCGGCAAAGTGGCGCGCCAGGGCCCCGTCATCTTCCCACCGGAAGAAGAAATGACTCTCCTTACCGCCATTGCCTACGCTGGCGGCTGGAGCCCCGATGGTCTAGCCCGCACCACTGCCGTAAAGCTCAAGCGCAACGAAGACGGCGCGGCTCGAGAATTCACTATAGATACCACCTCCATCGGTCCAAAAGATTGGATCCTCAAAGATGGAGATATTATCGAGGTGCCCGAGCGTCGCTTCTAGATTCTTACCTTAGCGTCCATTTTTCACTGTTAAATTTTATAGCAAATGTCCCGCGAACCAGGAAAAACACCAGACACCAATTACTACGGTGGTTACTATTACGGAGAAGGCGGCGCAGGTTATGCCGACAATGCCTTTGCTCCCTCTCGTAGCGTCAAGGATTACCTTATCATCCTACGCGAGCGTATCTGGTGGCTCGTCGCTGTGGCATTCATTATTTTCACGGGCGCACTGATTTACACCTTCAACGCCACCCCCATTTACACCTCTACAGCCACGGTTCAGGTCCTCCGCCAGCAGGACAAGAGTGTCCAGTTTGAAGATGTTGTGGACCTTACCATCAAAAACGAGCAGGACTTTAATACCCAAGTCGAGCTCCTCAAAAGCATCCAGTTGGTTAAAAATGTGGCTGATCGCATGAAAGGCGATATGGAGTCCCGTTTCCTTGCGCCCTTTTTGGATGACCGCTTCGCTTGGCTCCGCGATACCTCCCTTCCAGCGGTCCTCATGGATAGCCGCTCCATCACTCCTATTCGGCAGACTCTCGTGGTTGCCATTCAGGTCAAGCACCCGGATCCCGATCTCGCTGCGGATGTCGCCAACCTCTTTGCTCAAGAATTCGTAAATCTCAATATGACCCGCAGGCTCGAAGGTTCCAAAGACGCAATGGAATCCCTCAAGCAGAAAGCAGA
>CAZHQD010000010.1:26157-30482 GCA_964533835.1 uncultured Puniceicoccaceae bacterium
CTCAATCTCGGCCTTGGCCTCTTTGGTGGCCTCGGTGCTGGTTTCGGTATCGTTTTCCTTCTCGCCTTCTTCGATGACAAGGTGAAAACCGCCTTCGATATTGAGAACACTGTCGGCCTTCCTCTCATTGGAATCGTTCCCCGCATCACCCGTGCTGATGCTACATCCAAGGCTAAAATGATTGCCGATGGCACCGATAAGCACACCGTCGAGGCGTTCCGTGGCATCCACAGCACCCTCAATCTCAACGAGGAAAGCAAGAAGGCCAAAGTCATCCTGACCACTTCTACGATTCCAGGCGAAGGCAAATCTTTTGTCTCCACCAACATGGCGCTTACCTACGCCTCTCATGGTGATCGCACCCTTATCATCGACTGCGACTTGCGCATGCCCAACGTAGCCAAGTCCCTCGACCTCGAAAATAAGAACGGCATCCTCCAAGTCCTCAATGGTGACCTCACCCTAGACCAAGCCATCATCAAGAATTTCTGGACAAATACCGATGTTCTCGTCGCTGGCGGTCGCACCAAGAGCCCCACGCAGCTTCTCAGCAGCCAAAAGTTTGAGAGCCTCCTCCACGAGCTCCGTATGCGCTATGACAAGATCATCATAGACTCCCCGCCTCTGGCTCCCGTCTCAGACGCTCTCAATATTCTCCCCCTTACGGACGGCGTTATCTACGTCATCCGCTTCAATACTACCAAGCGCAAGACCGCCAACCTCAATGTCCGCCGTCTCCGCGAGTCCAACGTGCCCGTTTTTGGCGCCATCCTCAACAACATCAACACCGCTGTTGCTGGTTACTACTATTCCAATTACTACGATAAATCCTACGCCCAGTATTATATTGATCCCAAACTTGATGACGAGGACGACAAAGCGTCCAAGAAAAAGTCCCGTAAGCTTGTTCCTAGTGCCTAGTTCTTTTTAGTGGCAGGGTAGGGGATTCCTTCCCTTAGCATTGACACCCCGCCATTAAACCTTGCAATGGTTTCTTTAACCTATGGCACTGCCTCGGATAGTCATTACTGGAGTTGGATTAACTGCGCCCAACGGCAACACCCTTGCCGAGTTCCGCCACAATCTTCTTAGCGGCGTCGCGCACATTGAAAACATAGACCTTCGCTACATCGGCAAAGTCCATGCGGGCGTTTGCCATTACGACGAGCGCAAATACCAATCCCGCAAAGAAATTCGTAACGGCACCCGCGTGGGCAGCATCTCTGTCTACTGCGCGCGCGAAGCGCTGGCCGATTCCAAAATCGCGTGGGACTCTTTAGACAAGTCACGCGTCGGCATTTACCTCGGCATCACCGAGCATGGCACTGTCGAGACAGAGCACGAGGTCTACAATATTTCCCAGTTCAATTACGACACCAAGTTCTGGACGCACCACCACAATCCCCGCACCGTTGCCAATAACCCTGCGGGTGAAGTCACGATAAACATGGGCATCACTGGCCCGCACTACACCATCGGTGCTGCCTGTGCGGCGGGAAATGCAGGGCTCATTCAGGGCGCACAGATGCTCCAGCTCGGCGAAGTAGACTTTTGTTTCGCGGGTGGCGTTAGCGAATCTGTGCGCAGCTTCGGTATCTTTGCCGGCTTCAAGAGCCAAGGGGCTCTTGCCCAGCATGCCGATCCCACCAAGGCCTCCCGTCCTTTCGATAAAGACCGTAATGGCATAGTCGTTGCCGAAGGTGGCGCCATCTACACCCTGGAGCGCCTGGACGATGCCCTTGCCCGCGGTGCTAAAATCTACGCCGAAATAGCGGGCTGGGCCATTAATTCAGATGCAGCCGATGCCGTCCTCCCCGAGCCCACCCGCCAAGCCCAGTGCATGCGGCTCGCTCTTAGCCGTGCTCGGCTTTCCCCATCCGCTATTTCTATCGTTTCTACCCACGCCACCGCCACTCCCCAGGGAGACATCCAGGAGTGCATAGCCATTCGAGACGTCTTTGCCGATTGCCCGGAAACCTATATCAATAACACTAAGAGCTTCATCGGCCATGCCATGGGCGCCGCAGGAGCGCTGGAGCTAGCTGGCAATCTCCCTTCCTTTCAGGACTCCTTTGTCCACCACACCATCAACGTGGACCACCTCGACCCCCACTGCGCTCTCCCCAATCTTGTCCTCGGCCAGCCCGTCAAACTTCCCTCTGTCCGCGCTATCCTTAACAATTCCTTCGGAATGCTTGGCATAAACTCTTGCCTCATCTTGAAAAGCTACTCATAGTTCGTAGTTTCCTTTACGGTTACAATCCGTTCCACTGACTAATCAACAACTTACCATGACGCAGGAAGAGGTTAAGCAGATCGTTTTAGATATCATCGCCGACATTGCTCCGGACGAGGACCTTTCCAATATCAAGCCGGATGTGCGCCTTCGCGACCAGCTCCAGCTTGATTCCATGGATTTCCTTGATATCGTCATGGAGCTTCGCAAAAAATACGGTATCGAAGTCCCGGAGGACGATTATCCCAAGCTCGCCTCCCTCGACAGTTGCGGCGAGTATCTTACCCCGAAGTTCAATCTGGCCAAAGTATAGGCCCTTAGCATTTTTCCCTCTTCCCGCAGGCTAGGTTTGTCTCGAATGGAATGTAGCCGTTTCTGAGCCGACATCCATGCAATCCCTTCCCGACCACTTTGATGCCATTATAATCGGTTGTGGCATGTCAGGGCTGGGTGCTGGCATTCGCTTGGCCATGTATGGGAAAAAAGTCCTCATCGTCGAGCGTCATAACGCTCCTGGCGGTCTCAATAGCTTTTACAGTATCCAGGGGCGCAAATACGATGTAGGCCTCCATGCTCTTACCAATTTTGTCCCTCCGCACGTCAAAGGCACTCCTCTCGGCCGCATCTGCCGCCAGCTGCGCATAGACCGCGATTCCCTTGGCCTCTGCGAGCAGCTCGGCTCTCGTATCGCCTTTCCTGGCGTCGATCTCCACTTTAGTAACGATTTTTCTCTCCTCGAGAGCGAAGTCGCCCGCGCTTTTCCCCAGGCCATAGACGCATTCCGCAAGCTCGTCGCTTTTATCAAGAGCTTTGAATATTTTGATTCCCGCCAGAGTACCGTCAGCGCCCGCACTGTCCTTTCCGAGTATCTGCCCCATTCCCCGCTCCTTGTGGAAATGCTCCTTTGCCCCCTCCAATACTACGGATGCGCTCGCGAGCACGATATGGATTGGGACCAGTTCGTTATCCTCTTCAAGTCCATCTATCTTGAGGGCTTCGCCCGCCCCCTCGAAGGCGTCCGCCGCATCATTCGCGTTCTCCTCGACCGCTACCGCGAATCAGGTGGCTTCCGCAAAATGAAGTGCGGAGTCTCTCGTCTCCACCTCACAGGCGATCGCGTCTCCGCCGTCACGCTCGACGATGGCTCCACTTACACCGCAGATAAGGTTTTCTCTACCATCGGCAGAGTCGAAACCGAGCGCCTCTGTAACCCCGATCTTCCCAAGGAGTCTCCCCTCGTTGGTCCCCTTAGCTTTTGCGAGACCATCACCATTCTCGACTCCCCACCGGCGCAAATCCTCGCTTGCGAAGACACCATTATTTTCTTCAACCACTCCCATACATTCCACTACGCCTCTCCCGCTCACTCCCTTTGCGACGACCAAAGCGGCGTCATTTGCATCCCCAATAACTACCGCTATCAAGACGGCGAGTCCCTCCCCGAAGGCATTCTCAGGCTCACTGCCCTAGCCAACTACAAGCTCTGGACTAGCCTCAGCGAGCATGAATATCAAGCAGCCAAAACTGAGTGGTTTTCCCGCCTTCGCAAAGCAGCGCTTGCCTTCATCCCTGGCGCCAGCCATTCTTCTCTCGAAGCGCGCACCCTTGCCACAGACATGTTTACCCCGCGCACCATCGAGAAATACACCTCTCACCTCGGCGGCGCCGTCTACGGCTCTCCCGAAAAAGTCCGCGATGGCCGCACCCACGCCCAAAATCTCTTTCTCTGCGGCACCGACCAAGGCATGCTAGGCATCATCGGAGCCCTCCATAGCGGCATCTCCATCGCCAACGCCCACGGCCTCGCTACCTAGGTTTTCTCCCTCCATGTCCCTCTCCGAAATCCATACCGACCACCTAGTCCAATTTTCGGAAACAGACGCCGCAGGTCTCGTACACTTTAGCAACTTCTTTCGTTACATGGAGCGTGCAGAGTGGGATCTCTTTCGGGCGGCTGGCTTGCCACTTCTTGAAGAGCACGCAGGCATTCTTCGTGGTTGGCCACGAGTAAAAGCCGAGTGCAGTTTCTCCTCTCCTCTCCGTTTTGGAGATACCCTCCACATTCACCTGAAAATCCGCGAAATCACCG
>CAZHQD010000011.1:0-12914 GCA_964533835.1 uncultured Puniceicoccaceae bacterium
CCTTGTAGGGCAATTCTGCGGAAAGGACGTATTTGTTCGTCTCGACGGACTCGGTGGGTTCCACTTTGGGAGTGGTATACTGGACAACTGGAGATTTCATGCCAAAACCGCTCATAACCACAGGACTCGCAAAAACAGGTGAAACTGTCGTTAAAAATTCAGGCTCAACAACTACTCTTGAGCCTCGAATTTCGAGGGAAAGAGCAGTATCCCCCGCCTGCCAGATTGAATACAAACTGCCAGTATTTCCGTCACGAAAACGGCCTTCAAGGGATTGAACCGTTCTTAGCGCCTCAGCTCGAGTGTAGGATAAAGGCTTGGGCGTAACCTCTGCCCACGAGCTGACCACGCTGCCAAGCATACTTGGGGCGATCTTGGATGCTGATTCGCCTTGATGCACGCACCCAGAGAAAAAGCTAAGTGCGAGCCCAAAACCAAATACAATCCAACATAGGCGATTTCTAATCATTCTTACTGTATTAACAAAGTCAGTACAGCTGGCAATGCAAAGATGCAGTGCAATCGTGAAGATACACACCGCTTGCCAGCAATAACCCATTCTGTATTTTGGCAGGCATTTGCAATGATATCGTCTCGTAATCGCAAGCGGCTTGCCGTTCCAATTTGTCTTGGTGTTTTTACAGCGCTTTTGCTAGTTGCGGTGGGTTGCCAATCAGGCAGCACAGTCACCCCTGGCGACGCCATCCGTATACAGTCGGGAAAGCTGACGGATATCGGAGGAACCACCGTCCTCTATAGCCGCAAGTTTAACTTTTACATAGAATCACTACCCGAGGGGTGGAGTGTAAGCAGGCAGGCAAATGAGGCGGGCGATGTTCTGGATATGGAATTTGCAGCCACGGCCCAAAATCTGAGAGCCGCCCTGCAAATGCTGCCGATGGAATCGGAAACAGCGTGGCAAACGCAGTTCGATGAAACGCGCTCCCTCTTGCAAGAAGCAAGCGGTAGTGTGTCGGATATCAATGCAAGCGGGCCTGGCAATTTAGTTTGGAAGGGCTATCGAAGCCGAGCCAATGGCAAGCTGCGCTTTCACTATTCGTTGTATAGGCATGGGATTGCCTATGATTTGGAAGTCTGGCAGGTAGCGAGCGGGACAGATAGCGATGCCTCCCTGGCCAGTAGCCAAGCGGAAGCTTTGGTAAGCGTGTTTAGCCTGATAAATCCCACGGCGTTTGTTTACAGCAGCAAGCGCACTGAGGGCATACTGCATGACTCCCCCATATACGGCTACCGCATAGTAGGGAAAGCAGAAGAGGGCGTGCTGGAATCTGGGCTCATCGAAACACTTAGGGAATCAAGCCAGCTTATTGATTTCACCATGCTTTCCAATGAAGGCTTCCTGTTTGCGGTTGTGCCGCTCTGGCTGGGTGAACTGCGCCCTACCCCCGATGCGCTGGCGACGGCTATGGGAGCGCTCTTCGGAGCAAGCACCAACGATGTTTTGCAGCGTGGACGAAATGGGCTTTTCCCGTCGGGCCTGCCCTACCGAGAAGTGTCCAGAGATGTAGAAATGGGATCAAAAGGCGCCAAGGGCATGCACGTTATGCGAATCACACAATCGGAGAGCTATGGGTTTCTGCTGATTGCCTTTATCCCGCCAGGCTATCCCGAAAACATTGTGGCCCGCACAAGGGCATTTATGGATGGTTTTGAAATACGCACGGTGCATGATGCCTTTCGCAACGGGCCTACCTATGGCACGCAAGAGCGGGCGGAAGCAGCCGTCATTTTTAACAACCTCGGCCTCTTCAATATTTCCAGAGGAGAACTGGCCAGAGGGGAGCCCTTCATAGCGCGCGCCTGGGAACTCGAAGGCGCAAACGCCACGCTATTGCAAAACTACGTGGACTGCCTAATCGGCCAGGAAAAGTTTGCCGATGCGGAAGCCCTTTTGGCTAAAGAAAGCGCTCTCCTGAGCGAACCCGAAATCCGTGCGCGCCTAGCCTTTGTGCAACAAAACTTAGGCCGACCTGAAGAAGCGCTAGAAAGCTATTCGCAAGCCGTGAAGGACGGATTACTGGATGAGAGCACACTGGTGGCCTATGGCTATTTACTCATAGAACAGGGCCAATATGAACGCGCGCGCAGGCTGCTGACGCCTCTGGCAAAATACCTTTCTAGCGATCACCTGAAGATCGTGATTGCCAAAAGCTATGCCGCAGAGGGGAATCCCGCCCGAACAGAATTGGAGCTTAAGTTGCTCCGCAAAAATATGGGACAAACCCCTGAAATAGCTTGGCAACTTTTCCAGCTTTACCTCGATGAATCACGCCCTGAGGAAATTCTTCCACTTGTCGAAGACTTACGGGACGAGATTAGTAGTCCCTATCTCGATTATTACGCAGGTGTAGCCAGCTATTTGTTGCAAGATTTCGAAGCAGCCACCGCGTTTTTTAATAAAGCAGCCGAATCCAATTTAGACGAGCCAGAGATGAAGCGTTGGGTCGGCCTTAGCGATGCCGCCATAGGACGCAACAGCGCCATGCTTTTCTCAAAAAAACCTATAGAGCCCGTTGCAGCACCACTTGCCACAAGAGAAGCTATTAACCAAAAGCCGCCTGAAAGTTTTATAGAGCAATTCGGGGCGTGGCACAGCTTTACGGGAGAATCAATATTCTTCGAACCAGGAAAACCCGAACGCCATACTTACTATTACAATAGCCACGCACACAGCATAGCAGGGGTATCCGTTCTGAATGAAATCAATATTCCCTTTACCCCGCTCTTTGATGAGGCCTATGTAAATACACTTCGCGTGTATGGGCCAAACGGAGACCTAGTCAATGAAGGCGATGTGACGGGCGCCTATCTCGTGGATGATACCTCGACGGACTTGATTACACTCAGGAAAATACTCGTCATTCCAATCCGCGGATTGCAGCCGGGAGGACGTTTTGAATTGGTAGTCACCATCCAGTCGGTCAATTCGCCTCCAGAGATGCCCTTTAAGCACATCGAGATGCACGGCTCTTTGCCAAGGGTTCTCAGCTTTGTGCGCTTTGAAGGCGCAACGAATAAAATCCTCTTTGCGGATACAGAAGGCGTGGACAAGGGGAAACTGCGGCGCACGGTGACGCCCACTGCAGTGGAATGGCTGCTTTCTGAGCCTGTGGTAACCCAGTTCGGACGATTCCTGCCTGAGCATCACGATATCTATCCGTCGGTTTGGATTGGCGCGCGTTCCACTGACTGGGACGCACTTGGAAAAGACTATCTTAAACGCCTTGAGGAGTTCCTTAAGCCAGATCCGCTCGCAGCTCAAACGGCAAATGAGCTAACTGCGGATCTTTCTGACTCAAATGAAATCATCAGCACACTGACGCGGTATATCCAGGATAAGTATGCCTATCGTGGCGTGCTCTTTGGTGTACGTGCGCAAATACCCAACAGCGTGCCCTTTATTCTCAATAGTAAGTCAGGAGATTGCAAAGACCTGAGCATCCTCTTGCGCCAGCTCCTGCTCGCGCGTGGCATAGAGGCAAATCTTGTTTTGGTAAATACACGTGCGTGGTTGTTCGATCAGATGCCGACACTAGATCAGTTTGACCACATGATACTCCATGTGCCCGCACTAGGGAATCAGCCCTTTCTAGACCCCACAGACAGGCAGCTTCCCGCGGGGCTGATCTCGCCCCACTTAGTTGGGCTACGCGCACTTGTGCTCGATGAAGATGAACCATTTATCGCGACTATTCCGCTCACCCGTGCCGAAGACCATAAGATAGCCATTGAGCGCGATATTCATTTAGCAGAAAACAATACCGTGATGATCAAAGAGACTGTATCCTTTAGTGGATACGATAGCGCAGCTCTGCGTTATTTTCTGCGCAATGCCAACCCGAGGGATTACGCCTTGGCTATACGTCATACCTTAGGCGAACGACTCCCGAATCTATCGTTTAGCCAACTAACGATAAAAAATCTCGATGATCGCTATTCACCGCTCGTCATAGCCTACGAATACACATTGCCCCATTTTTACCTGGCAAACACCGATACCGTTGGGATGGGGCTTTTGCCCGTAACCTGGGAAATTAGCCGCATAACCGCAGAACCTGAGGACTACGAGCGGAAAGCTCCCTACAAGGTAAGGCACCCTGTAAATGTGGTCGCCACAAATCGCTACCATGTGCCCAACGGTTGGAAAATCGAAGAGCCAAGGCGGGCTCGCCCAACTGAATCCTACCTCAATTTCGAGTCGCGATGGGAAATTGAGAATGATCACTATCTGGAAAATATTTCTATAAATATACCGCCGCAAACGCTTGCCGCAGACGAAGGCCAATCATTCTTGAAGACGCTTATAGACACAGAAAAGGCGCTCCAACCGATCTTGACGATTAGGAAGCAGTAGCGCCGTTTTCCTCCTTAGCTTCCTGCCGCTTAATCGCAAAATAGGCCTGCAAAAGTTCTTTGCATTCCGCCTCTAATACGCCCGTCTTTATTTCGAAGTGGTGGTTCGTGCGAGGAAGGTCGTTGATATTAGTAGCGCCCCCCAGGCAGCCCATCTTGGGATCACTAACTGCATAGACGACACGCGCCACACGGGCCATGACGCTCGCGCCACTGCACATCGGGCAGGGCTCTTTGGTCACATAAAGCGTGCATCCGGTGAGCCTCCAATCATCAATGAAGCGCGCAGCCTGCGTAAAGGCGAGAATCTCTGCGTGGGCCGTGGGATCCTTTGTGCGCTCGACTTCATTATGAGCGCGCGCGATTACTTCTCCATGCAGCGCGATTACGGCGCCAATAGGCACCTCGTCTTCATCCCATGCCTTGATAGCCTGATTATAAGCCAGCTTCATGAAATACTCATCATCCCGATTTAACTCGGATGGATAGATCTTGGGAAATGGGCAAGGCAGCATGGCTTTGTAATGGGCTAATCTTCTTATGCGACTTCTTACCTGGAATACAATCCAGTTCCTACTAGGCAGCGCATTGTTGGGCACATACTTCGTCCTTACTCAGAAAAAAGCGGGCCTCGACAAAGTCGAGACCCGCTGCTGGGGACACACACTAAGTGAACACAAAAATTACTTCATGCGCCTGCGATAGAAGACGATCACGCTAACGAGCAATCCTAGCATAGGCGTTTTTCATGGACGAGGAGTGCTAAGGTTTTTGACATAAGTATCTTGCCTGAAGCCATCACATTAGCTGCGAATTGGTTTGTAACGAGCCGTGATTTAGCTAATCGCTTAGCATATGACCAAACTGAGTGATATAGCGAAAGCATCAGGTTACTCTACATACTCCGTGTCCTGTGCCCTAAGGAAGTGCGGCAATCTCTCTGAAAATACACGCAAAAAGATCCTGAAAGTTGCAGATGACTTAGGATACCGCGGGAATGCGGCTGCATCCATACTCGCTATGCAGCGCGGTAAGAATAGGGGGGCTGCGGCTCAAATCAAAATTGCCATATTTGAGGGCTATAGGCGTTTCTCGATTAATCGGATTGGTTTTGAAAACGCGTGCCGCTCACTTGGCTTCGATGGAGATATAGTGAACCAAGCAGATTTCAAAAATCCGAAGCACATGATACGCGTTCTCTGGAATCGAGGCTACAAAGGGATCGTGCTTGATTTTTACAATAGCTATTGGGAGGAGAAAGAATGGCTGCAAGCGGATTGGTCGCTCATTTCCGCGGTAAAAATAACACGAGTAATGCCAAACTTGATGCTTAATCTGGTGCGCCACAGCGCATTTGAGTTTATGAATTTTACCCTGCGCGAAACCATAATGAGGGGGTATAGGAGGATAGCTGCTTTGGCAATCAGCTCTCCTTCGAATGAGGATGATTTTGCCCGCTTAGGCGCGCTGCTGGCGGTACGGGATGAGCTTAAGCAAATGGGAGGCGAGCTGGAGTTGCGTAAGTCAAACTTAGTGTCTTCGCGGCCTAACTTGACAGAGGATATGGTGGCTTGGCTGAGAGAATACAGGCCTGATGCCGTGGTTGGGTTTCCCTACAACTGGGTTTATCCATTAGAAAGCGCGGGCTTTTGCATACCTCAGGATTTTGGTTTTGCCACACCCTACTCATCGGAAAAGTTCCTCGGAGCGAGGGTTGTTTCCGGGTGCGATCCTCAGTCCGAGGAAATCGAATTCAGGGCCATTCAAAGGCTCCATCGACTGATACAAGCGGGAGAGACGGGAACCTCTCCATACTTTACGGAGGAGGTGGTGCACCCGATTTGGGTGGATTGCGGTACCCTGCCCTACAAGACGGATTCGTGTAACAAAGAAGCCGCCCTTCCCATTAAGGAAAAGGCGGCTCAAAGCGTTAGAAAAAGGAAGGACTAGAGCGCGATCGGGCGAGTGAGCGCGGTCTTGGCCTGCTGGACAATGACGTCGAATGCGGCTTCGTCGTGGATGGCTAGCTCAGAGAGCTGCTTGCGGTCCATGTCGATACCAGCCAATTTAAGGCCGGCGATGAAGCGGCTGTAAGAAAGATCGCGCGCACGGCAGGCCGCATTGAGGCGGACGATCCAGAGCTTGCGGAATTCGGACTTCTTCTTACGGCGGTCGCGGTAAGCGTATTGACCGGCTTTGATTACGCCATCAATGGCGTAGCGATACAGGCGGGAGCGATTCCCGAATTGGCCGGAAGCGGCCTTGAGGAGACGCTTGTGCTTTTTAAGCGTCGGAACTGCGTTTGTTGAGCGAGGCATGTTATTTTATATTGAGTTTGTGGCCGTCAGGTCGCCTTTGGTGTGTCACCCGACTGGCCGCGTTTATATCTATGAACAAGCAGGTGTTAGAACATTCCGGGGCAGGCGCGCTGAACCATGCGGGTAACCCCGGCGGAGCAGCTTTTGTCCTGATTGGCCCGGCGCTTTTGCTTGTTCGTTTTGTTGCGCAGGAAGTGGCGGAAACCAGCGGTACGGCGCATTACTTTGCCTCCGGCGGTCACCTTGAACTTCTTCGCAATCGATTTGCGGGTCTTCATCATGGCGGTAAAGGTGAGAAAATAGACTGCATTGCCCGATTCTGTAAAGCACTTTTTCCAGCCCATTGCTATTTAGGTATAGGGCCGAAGGCAAATGGCACCATAGCGGGGGAATTATTGAGATGCCGTTGATTGGGCATTTGCAGAGGGGCGCATTTACTATTTGATTGATTGGGGAGAAGCCATAGAAAGCACAAAGGATAACATTTAACCCACCAAGCCTCATGTCCACTATAGTAACCAAACTGCTTCACACCCGCATGCGAGTTGATGATCTCGACCGCACTGTAAATTTCTACAAGACAATCCTTGGCCTGGAAGAGATACGCCGCCATGAGTCGCCACGCGGCTCGAAGCTGGTATTTCTGAAGGTGCCGAACAGCGACGAGCTGCTGGAAATCTCCTATTTCCCAGGGTCTGGCCCAGTACAAGTGCAGCCCGATTTGGTCCATCTGGCTTTTGAGGTCGAGAGCATGGAAGCCTTTGAAAAGCATATCGCCGCGCATGGGCTCAAATTCTCTGACGGCCCTACAAAGAGCAGCAGCGGGGTATTCGCCTTTATAGACGCACCTGAGGGCTATGAGATTGAGCTGATAGAGCGCGACTAACGGAAGGGAACCTCACCTAGATATCAAGCAGCAAGCGGGTGGGATCTTCTATAGCCTCTTTGACTTTAATCAGGAAAGTCACTGCCTCGCGGCCATCCACCAGACGGTGGTCATAGGACAGCGCCAAATACATCATGGGGCGGATCACCACTTGGCCATTAACGGCCATGGGGCGCTCTTTGATGTTGTGCAATCCTAGTATCCCACTCTGGGGAGGGTTTAGGATTGGCGTGGAGAGCATGGAACCAAAGATGCCGCCATTGGAGATAGTAAAGACACCGCCCTGAAGGTCCTCTATGGTGATTTTTCCGTCCTTCGCTTTTTGGCCATAAGCGGCTATAGCCTTTTCAATATCGGCCATGTTCATGCGGTCACAATCGCGAACAACGGGTACCATCAACCCACGCGGAGTGCTAACGGCAACACCGATATCGAAGAAGTTATTTTGAATAATCTCATCGCCCTCGATCTGCGCATTGATGGCGGGGACCTGCTGGAGCGCATAAACGGTGGCTTTGACAAAGAAAGACATGAAGCCGAGCTTTACGCCGTGCCGCTTGGTGAACTCGTCCTGATATTTTTTACGAAGCTCCATGACAGGCCCCATATCCACCTCATTAAAAGTGGTGAGGATGGCGGCGGTCTGCTGCGCGGAGACGAGGCGCTCGGCAATCTTGCGGCGGAGCGGGGACATCTTTGTGCGAGTAACGCGCCCTTCGGGGGTGGATTTTACCGGTTGTGAAGTAACTACAGGAGCAGGTGCGGAAGGCTTTTCGGAGGCGGGTTTGGCAGGCTCGGCAACTGCGGGAGCGGGTGCTGGCTTGGCGGCATCGGCCTTGGCGGCGAGGATGTCTCCTTTGGTTACGCGGCCTTCTTTGCCAGAGCCAGAGATGGTGGACGTATCCACGCCAGACTCTGCGGCTAGCTTGCGGGCGGCAGGAGAGAGAGGCATATCCGCCTTTTTCGCTGGAGCCTCTTGAGGCGCAGGCTCCGAGGCCTTGGGCGCTTCGGCTTTAGGAGCTGCACTTTCACCAGCCGCTTCAATTTCGGCCACGATGGCGCCGATCGGAACTTCATCCCCTTGGGCTACTTTGAGGCGAATGACACCCGCCACCTCAGCCGTGCCCTCGGAAGTTATCTTATCTGTCTCCAAATCGTAAAGGGGTTGCCCCTGCTTAACGGTGTCGCCGTCTTTAACGCGCCAAGTGGCAAGAATGCCAGAAGAGATGGATTCGCCGAGAGGCGGGATTTTGACTGGTGTGGGCATGGCAGTTAGGAAACGGATTGTTGAAATTTTTTCACAGAAGAAACTATATCATCGGCAAGCGTAGCTGCCTGCTCAGCATCTTCTTTGGAGATTTCGGCAGTAATATCGTAATCACTCGTGCCTCTCAAATCGTGCAAGTCCAGGAGCTTCCTGTGAAGCTCTACAGGTAGGAGTCCCTTTAAACAAAACTCCTGAGCGAAGGTGGAAATGACAGCCGTGTGCTTCTTAAAGTGCATCCCCTTTGCCGATAGCAGTGAACTCACCGCATAGAAGGCTGCGTAGTAGGATCGAGATGCAGCGAGGGCAAAATGTCCTGTGTTGAGCAAAAGCTTAGTGCAAACCAACTCTTCTTCAGCTCGCTGGAGAAAAATTTTTGAAAAATCGTCACTCATAACCGAACCCCTTCCTTCAAGGCGAATTGAGCAACGGGTGGCGGTGACTGCTTGATTTTCTCACTGGAGACCAAGTAACGATTGATGGTGGCGCCATGCTTTATCGAGAGAGCAGATGCGACTTCGCCAGTTCGCGCCAACTCTTTATAAAGTGAAACTGCTCCATCCAAGGCGATCATAACGTCTACATCACTCTCCGCAGAAGAATCACCTCTAGCAGTAGAACCAAAGAGCCAGCCTCCATAGAGACGGGAACCATAGATGGATTCCAGTTCTTTGTAGAACTCCTTGGCACAAACTATTGCTTGAGTGCGATTCATACACAACGTGAGACCTATGCTTCGAATGCGTTTTCGACGAGGCCCTCTTGCTCCAGGCGGTGGATGGAGAGAGCGCCTACGGCAGGGCTGGCAGCGGCACGACGGCCTGCGTAGATAATTTTTTGTGCCGTGACCTCCTCAAGGATTGGCGCGATGAAACTCCACGCGCCCATATTCTTGGGCTCTTCCTGGCACCAGACCAGCTTGGAACCGTGACCGAGGCGGTCGAGGATTTTGGCCAGACGGGTGCGGTCAAACGGATAAAGCTGCTCCACACGCAGGAGGGCGACATCCGTGATATTCTTCTTTCGGCGGTAGTCTAGAAGGTCGTAATACACTTTGCCAGAAGAGAGGATGATGCGGGAGGGCGCAGAGGTGACAGAGGGATCGTCTATTATGGTTTGAAAGCTGCCGTTGGTAAAGGCGTCTACGGGCGAGATGCACTCCTTGTGGCGGAGGAGGCTCTTGGGAGACATCACAATGAGCGGCTTACGGAAGTCACGACGCATCTGGCGGCGCAGAGCGTGGAAATACTGTGCAGGTGTGGTAAAATTGCAGACCTGTATGTTATCTTCGGCGCAGAGCTGAAGGTAGCGCTCCAAGCGAGCGCTGGAGTGCTCGGGCCCCTGCCCTTCGTAACCGTGTGGCAAGAGCATAACCAAACTGCTGATACGCTGCCACTTGGACTCGCCAGAAGAGATGAACTGATCGACGATAACCTGAGCGCCGTTTGCGAAGTCACCAAACTGGGCTTCCCACATACAGAGCATTTGGGGGTAGTCCATGGAATAGCCGTAATCGAAACCGAGAACGGCGGCCTCGCTGAGCAAGGAGTTGTGAACGCAGATGATGGCCCGCTTGTCGGGCAAATTCATCAAAGGGAAATACGGCTCACGGGTCTCGGTATCATAGATGAGAGCGTGACGGTGGGAGAAAGTGCCACGAACGCAGTCTTGCCCAGAGAGGCGAACGGGGGTGCCTTCCAGCTGAAGGGTGCCCCAAGCGGCCTGCTCAGCGGCTGCCCAGTCGAGAATCTGATTTTGGGTGTAGTTCTTCCAGCGATCTTCAAAGAGGCGGGCAATCTTGGGATTTGCCTGAAAACCTGAGGGAATAGTGGTAAGGCAACGCATGACCTTTTCCAAAGCCTCCGGCTTCACCTTAGTCTGTGTGTCCTTAAAGGAATAGGGAGGCTGGAAGACGGCTGTAGAGCCTCGGAAAATCTTTGAGCGAGAAAGGGGCTCTTTCTTTTCCTGTGCCTCCTTGTCCTTCTCTTTTTTGTAGGACTCTTCAAGCGCCTGAGTGTGCTTGGCGTGAATGGCCTCAATCTCTGCATTTTTTACGGCGTCGTCCTTAAACAAGCGATCCAGGTAAATTTCGCTGACGGGCTTATGGTCTTTAATGCGCTTGTAGAGAGTGGGCTGGGTGAAGGCGGGTTCATCCACTTCATTGTGCCCGTGCTTGCGGTAGCAATACATGTCTATGACGACATCCTTTTGGAACTCTTGTCTGAACTCGAGGGCTAGCTCCGTGACATAGACCATGGCGATAGGATCATCTCCATTCACATGGAAAATGGGAGCCTCAATCATCTTGGCCACATCGGTGCAGTAGCGGGTAGAGCGCGCCTCACTGGGATCGGTGGTGAAGCCGATCTGATTGTTGATGATAAAGTGAACGGTGCCCCCAGTGGTGTAGCCCTTGAGCTGAGAGAAATTGAGACACTCGGCCACGATGCCCTGCCCCGCAAAAGCGGCGTCTCCGTGGATGAGAACGGGGAGGACTTTCTTGCGCTCAAGATCACCCAGGATGCGCTGGCGGGCACGCACACGCCCCTCGACAACGGGATTTACAGCCTCCAAGTGGCTGGGATTGGCGGCAAGCTGGAGCACAATGCTCTTGCCAGTCTGGGTACGGCGGACGGCATCGTAACCAAGGTGGTATTTTACGTCGCCATCGCCGTGGATGAGGTTGGGGACGTAGTTTTCGCTGAACTCGTGAAAGAGGTATTCGTAGGATTTGCCGAGGATATTGGTAAGGACGTTTAGGCGGCCACGGTGAGCCATGCCAATGACTATCTCCTCCATGCCAAGCTCGGGGCAGTATTCGACGAGGGCATCCAGGGCGGCGATCATGGTTTCCCCACCTTCAAGACCAAAGCGCTTTTGACCGACAAATCTAGTGTGGAGGAACTTCTCGAAGAGCTCGGCCTGGAGGACTTTTTCGAGGATGCGGAGCTTTTTTTGCGGGGAGAATTGGGGATCGTTGTGGATAGGCTCCATCTTGGCCTGAAGCCAGCGGCGCTGGGGCGTCTCTTGAATATGGAGATACTCAACGCCAATGTTGCCGCAGTAGGTCTGGTGGAGACGATGGAGCAACTCGCGAACGCTCATCGTGGTGCCGCCGAGGTAGTTACCCGTATCGTAGGAATCATCGAGGTCGGCCTCGGTGAAGCCAAGGCGCTCCATAGAGAGACGGGGGTTCTCGGGGGCGGTGTGGTAGAGCGGGTTGATGGTGGCCTGAGTGTGCCCGATAGAGCGATAGCCGTAGATAGCGCCGATAAAGCGGGATTGCTTCCGAGCGAAATCCATCACTGAGGGGCTCTTTACGCTGGGCGTCTCTCCAATCGGCACGCCCGCCAAAGATGCCACCTGATCTGCGCCGTGGCCATTGGCGGCTAGCTCGAAGCCTTCGAAAAAAGCGGCCCACTCGGGGTTAAGGGCGGAGCGATCTGAGAGCCACTGCTGGTAGTAATCGTCCAGCAAGTCTGCATTCCAACGGGTAGCGAAAGTAAGATTTTTCATAAACAGCGCAACATAAGCTAATACTTAAGGTAGCCACGCAGGAGGAAAAGACAAGGCCTATATGGCCGAAACCATCTTTTTGATTGATTAGACAATTAGTTTATATGTTTAAATTTAGGTTTGGAATTTAGGATTTGATTAACAGGAAGCCCAAGTGGATAAAAGAATTAGCCGTTATTTTTATTTAATTTTTTAGAATTTTAACTACCTATAAATAAGCAATTTGCGGCTTTTAATGTTAGGAAAAGTTTAGTTGTTGTAATTTTCACCTGTTTTTCGATGTGTTTTCACCCTCTTTTCGCGTTGTTTTCACGCTCTTTTCGCATCTTTTTCGGACTGTTTTGAGGCTCGTGAATATTTTAGGATTTGAGATTTCGGATTTCGAAATTTAAGGCAAAAGGTAGAAGAGTGAAGGAACGTGTTAAGGAGGACCAGTGACTTTTGTTTGGATTTTATTGGGGCGATATGGTGCCTACCCTACTCCGAAGCAAAAGGCTGCGTCATGTAACACAGTTTAGGAACTTTTGTGCGTTTGGCAACCCGAGAGGAGTTAGCC
>CAZHQD010000011.1:13014-16014 GCA_964533835.1 uncultured Puniceicoccaceae bacterium
CATGTAACACAGTTTAGGAACTTTTGTGCGTTTGGCAACCCGAGAGGAGTTAGCCTTGGAGGGTTTTGGAGACCTCGAAGATGCTGCTAACCATGGCGAGGGCGATAATAGCGACGAGGCCGAAGGCGAAGATGAGGGCACCCGTGGAAATACCAGTGGTGAGGGCGCTGAGCTTATCCGTTAGCTCGCGGCGGTAGATTTTGTTAATCTCCTTAAGGGAATTGACGAGGGTGCCAGTGTTTTCGCCAACGGTGAGGATGTCCATAGCCATATCGGGCATGTAACGGACGCGGCGGATGGCAGTGGCCATGGAAACGCCTTCCTGAATTTGCTTACGGGCGACGGCAAACTTTCCGCGCAAGGTGCGATTGGCGATGGTTTTCTCGATAAGGCGAAGAGTCTCTGTGGTATTAATACCACTGGCCATCAGGGTGGCCATGAGGATGGAGGTTTGGAAAATGCTGGAATAGAGGTAGATCTGGCCGATGTAAGGAATGCGAAGGAGCCAGAGATCGGTAGAGCTACGGCCCGCAGGGGTCTTGCGCCAGCTCATAAGCCCTCCCCATACGATTATGATGGCCACGAGAGCAAACGGCCCGTAGCGGACCAGGGCATCGGAGCCTTCAATAAGCAAGCGTGCCATGGGCTTCATCTCCCCGCCGAGAGTATCAATCATGCCCTGGATTTTGGGCAAGAGGTAGAGAAGGAAGAACACGATAACCCCGAAAGCCATGCAGCAAATGAAAATCGGGTAGGAGATGTTGCTAATGACCTTGCGGCGCATTTCGGCAGCTTCTTCCATGTAGGCAACGATACGCTCAAGAATGGGAACGAGATTACCCGATGCCTCGCCCGCCTCGACAAGGTGAATCACGGATTCGTTGAAGAGCTCGGGCATATCCGCCATGGCACGAGAGAGAGTGCTGCCCTCGCTAAGGCGTTTCCATAAAGTGGTGGATAACTCCCGCAGCGTGGGATCGGCCAAGCGGGCGGAAAGGAGCTTTAGGGCATCGCCCAGAGGAAATCCCGCACTGAGCAGCATGAGGAGGCGCTGCAAGAAGCTGAGTGCCAGCGCGGAGCCTTTGGGCTTTTTGACAGGCAACAGCGTAAAGCGCTTTTTGGCGGCTGTTTCTGAGCTTTTGAAAAAGTTTTCTTGCTCGGCTTCAGCGGCGGCAACGGAACCGTTGGTGGCTTTGCCTTTGGTGGGACGGGACTGGCCTTCGATTCCCTTAAGCCCTATGGAAATAGGACGCACGCCCATGCCAGACAAACGCTGAACCGCGAGGCGACGCTCGGCAGCATCCAGCTCACCAGCAACGGTTTTGCCGGAAGAATCGAGACCTTTGTAAGCGTAGATGGGCACGGAGGATTTAAGATTTCAGATTTATGATTTAAGAATTATTTCGGATTTCGAATTTCGGTTTGCGGATTTGGGAAAAAATTCACCGCAGAGACTCTGAGAAACACAGAGGGATTTATGATTTTATTACCGGTTATTGATGGGTTACTCGTCGCCGATTTTGGAGAAATACATGACTTCGGAGAGGCTGGTGCGGCCGGCGCGGACTTGCTCCCAACCTGACTCTTGGAGACTGATCATGCCGTTCTTTAGGGCGACTTCGCGGATTTGGCGGGCGGAGGCTTTTTTAACGGTTAACTCGTGGATTTCTTCATCCATTTTAAGGATTTCAAAGATACCGCAACGGCCACGGTAGCCAAGGCCACGGCAGGAATCGCAGCCGACGGGCTCCAGGATGCGGGCGTTTAAGTCGGCCTCGGTGACGGGGCGATCGAGAAGGAGGTGGAGATTGGCCTCAATTTCCTGGCGAGTCATACGAGTGGGGCGGGCACAATCAGGGCAGAGGCGGCGCACCAAGCGCTGAGCAATTACCATCTCCACGGCGCTCGCGATAAGAAAGGGCTCCAAGTCCATATCTATCAAACGAGTGATGGCGCCTGGAGCATCGTTTGTGTGGAGGGTACTCAAGACCAAGTGACCCGTAAGCGCGGCACGTATGCCGATGTCTGCCGTCTCACGGTCACGAATTTCACCGACCATGATAACGTCTGGGTCTTGGCGAAGAATATGACGGAGAGCGGCGGCAAAGGTGAAGCCGATGTCGCTATGGACTTGAGTTTGGTTCACGCCGCCGACTTCGTATTCGACGGGGTCTTCGACGGTTATGATGCGAAGGCCAGGGCGATTGATATGGCGGATAAAGACAGTGAGCGAAGTGCTTTTGCCCGAACCTGTGGGGCCCGTAACGAGGACGATGCCGTGAGGAAGCTCAAGCACGCGCTTGATGGTGGCTTGATCGTGCTGCTGCATCCCCAGCTCATCGAAGGTGAGGGGCTGATTTTTCTGACTGAGCAAACGGAGAGAAACGCTCTCCCCATACATGGTGGGGATGGTGGAGATACGGATATCGAGCTCGATATTTCCCGTCTTGAAATTGATACGACCATCCTGCGGGCGGCGCTTCTCGGAGATATTGAGGCGCGCCATGATTTTAAGGCGGGAGATGATGGCGCCCTGATAGCGGATAAGATTATCGGGCACACGAATGGGGACGAGCTCGCCGTCGATACGGTAGCGGATCTGGAGGGAATCCTTGAGTGGCTCGAAATGGATATCGGTGGCGCGATCTTCGAGAGCTTTTTGGATGACTTCGTTTACAAAGCGAATGAGGGCGGCGTTTTCGTCTTCGGCTTCTTCGCTGGCGCGCCCGCTGTCTTCGGTGGAGATATCGCTATCGGCAAGAGAATCTGCGCCGACCCCGAAGTTTTGCGTGATGCAATTCACAATGTGCTTGGCCTGCCCCAAGTGCCAGACGGGGTGGCGGCCAGAGACGGCATACACCCACTCGTCCATATCGGGCTCAGGTGGCCAAAGAGTAATGAGGTGAAGTGGAGCGCGGGGATCGGATGAATCGTTGGCGGGACACTTAAAGGGAACGGCTTGATACTGGTGAATAATGCGGAGGGGTAGCTTCTCGGTGG
>CAZHQD010000011.1:16114-17778 GCA_964533835.1 uncultured Puniceicoccaceae bacterium
GCGCCCTGGACGTTGGGGCGCACGATGCGGCGACGTGGCGGTGGGGGCGGACGAGGCGGAGGGGTGCTTCCGCCAGCGCCTGGAGTGATTTGACCCGGAAGTGTGGAGACGTTTGGCGGGGTGAACTGGACAGGCATAGAGACCCAGGCAGGCTTGTCGAGAGCAAGGTCTTGCTCGCGGCCCCCGAGCTTGAGCTTTACGTTCATGCTCGACTCATCGAAGCCCGTTACTTCGTATTGAGCGGAGGGGTCGCCCTCCTTTACCCAAACGCCCTTGTTTTGGCGCTTGTCGAAGATATTAAAATAGCGAACGCCAGCCAAAGAATAAACGCCGCGAAAGGCGAGATTCTGAACTTCGGGCGATGGGCCAGAGGGAACAACAGGAGCGGGCGCAGGGGTATTTGGAGGAATGAAAGGGGAATTTTCTGCGAGGGGCAGGGCCAGCAATACACTGCCATAAGCAAGGCCAAAGAAAAGAAGCGCGCCCAACCCACAAGAACGCAGAGAGGCACCCAGCAAGGGAAGTCTATCGTGACTGTAGGCTTTAGAGTTCATGAGGGATTCCAGCTATGTATATTTAAAGTAAGAGAGAGGCGCGACTTGTTCCTTATTTGTATGGCTGCTTAAAATGCCTCCTCTTTGGGCTGGCCAGGATAGCGGCGGTTGGGAGCATTTTTAATTTCCTCTTCGGTGGGTGGAGGAGGCGGAGGAACGAAAGTGCCTGTATTGATGTAGTTCTCAATTTTTTCGCGACTTTCCTGCCTATTAATTTGTATTTTGGCATCCTCGAAGGCTTCTTCGGTATTCTTTAGGACAGTTGGGCGAATAAAGATGAGCAATTCATTACGAACTTCGCTCTTGGTACGCCCCGCGAAAATATCTCCGATAAGAGGAATTTCTCCGATGATAGCCATTTTGGACTTACCCTTGGAAGAATCCACACTTTGGAGACCACCAAGAACGACGATTTGGCCATCACCAACGCTGACGAAGGAAGTAGCCTGACGGATGGTGATGATCGGGTTGGTGGTGTTGGTGGCCGTTTCGGCGGCCACATTGTCCACCTTTTGATCTATCTCTAGCTGAATAACACCGTCTTTCCCAATTAGCGGCTTCACTTTAAGCTCAATACCAACCTTTTTGTAAGTGAAGTTTGAGGTGAAGCGAGTGTCTGTGCCGCCTGTATCAACGGCACTTGTTTGGAAAGGACGATCTTCACCGACGATGATGCTGGCCTCTCTGTTGTGAGTAGTAACGATGGTGGGCGCAGAGAGAACCTGGACATCATTGCGGGCTTGGGCTTGCTGGACGAGGAGGTCCAGAGAGAAGCGGCCCGGGCCAAAAACGAGCGGGGTGCCGAACTGGAGGCCGGGGATATTAGGAGTAAGAAGAGAGTTGCCATTGCCGACCACTACGCCGCTGTTGTCTGTATTACCATTGGCATCTGTAGTGCCGAAGCTGCTGCGATTGTAGGCGTAACGGAAGGCATCGAGACCGCGGCGCACGTTTTTGCTGAGACGAACTTCGGTGATGATAGCCTCTATGCGCACTTGCGGGAGGAGGGAGTCTATCTTGGTGATTAGCTCTTCAACGTAGCGGTGATCGTTTTCTGTGCCCGAAGCAATAATGGTGTTGGCACGCTCATCGGGGACGACGTTAAAATAG
>CAZHQD010000011.1:17878-24035 GCA_964533835.1 uncultured Puniceicoccaceae bacterium
TAGACCTCGGTGCGCGTGAGCGGGTCCACATCCACGTCCATCTGATTGATGAGATCGCGGATGAATTGCTCATTGTCCGGATGCGTAAAGACGAGCAACTGGTTGCTGCGCTCGTCTGCATCGAAAGTGGTATTGAATTCGAGTTGGGGCTTGAGGGCGCCCTGCTGGAGTGCCTGGAGGCGGGTGACAACATCGGCAGCGTTGATGTTTCGGAGATTGAAGAAGAGCATCTTGCTGGAAAGCTCGGAGCGCCTATCCACTTTGCTGAGAACCGTCTCAATCCGCTGGAGGTTGATTAGGGAATCGGTGATCATTAGCGTACCGCTTTTCTCGTAGAGAAGCGGAGCGCCTTGGGACATGAGAGGCTGAACAAGGGCAAGCGACTCCACAGGAGAAAGGAAGTTTAGCTTGAAGAGCTTGGAATAAATTTGCTGGCTGGGTGTTGCGCCGAGGGTAGAGCCTTCCCAGAGTGGCGGCACCTGAGTGTTTATCATGGCAGCGGGGACGGCCTTTAAGAAATTAGTGCCTACGGGGGTAATAGCTATGCCGTTGATACTGAGAAGGGACTCGATCGCGAGAATAGCTTCTCCACGAGTCATGGGGCCCTGGCTGTAAAAGGTTATCTTGACGGCGGGCAAACTCTGCTGGCGAAGGATGGGCTTACCAGTGAAGTTTTCGAGCATTTCGAGGATCTCATTGGTGCCCAGCTCGGGAAGGCGAATGAGGCCGACCGTCTCATCCATGTTTGGATTGGGGCGGGCTTCCACCATAGGGGTGCGGTTTTCGGGGCCACCCTGAGTATCTGTAAAGTTGGGACCGTATTGGATATTTGTAACAGGAGCTAACGGCTCAGGAGCGGTATTGGTGACCTGGGCCGGAGCAAGGACGCGAGACTCATCCACGCTCTCCGTTTGGGCCTCGGCAGGAGCGCTGTTGTTGCGGCGCATAGCCTCCATGCGGGCACGCACTTCGGGTGGCAGGGTTGTTGGGGGTGGCGGTGGCGTGAAATTTGGGGGCGGTGGAGGGGTGCCCATGCCCTGAAGCGCGGACATAGAACGGGAGCCAGGATGCGGGACGGGGGCATCGGGAGCGGCTTCCTGCGCATGCAGTGGCGCGAGGGCGATGCCGCAAACCGCCAGACAGAGGCTGAACTTACGTGTGAATTTAGCGTGCGGACTCTTTTTGGCGGTCTTAATCATCATGGTAGCAGTAGCTGAAAAATAGTTCATTAACTTAAAAGGTGTGGTGAGTGGAGACGGCAGCGTTACTCCAACAGCTCAAAGGCGACTACTTCATAGGTAGCGTCCAGAAAGCGAGGCTCACGGGAATTGGCAATAATTTGTATGCGCTCCATACCGAGATAGGGAGTCTCCATGCGAATGAGGTGATCAAGCTGGATGAGATCCTTTAGCTCGGCGCGCTTGATTTGCATCCGTGCGGTGTGAACCATGAAGGTCTCACTGCGTTCAGTGCTGGGAGAAGAAATATCCACATTTACCTGAGTGGCGCGGGCAAGATTATCCAAACGGGCCACCATTTGCGGGGCACTGTAGGTTTTTGCGGCCTCAAATTGGCTTTTAAGAGCTCTGAGGCGCTCCTGGAGAACCGTGCGCTCATCTAGAGTGACTTGCTGAGTCTTGAGCTCGTTACCAGTGCGAACAAAAACTGATTTATGTTCTCTGAGAGTCTTCACCAATGCAAGCGCCCACAAGAAAATGGCTATCCAGATAATCGCCACCAGCAAGAGGCGCTCACGCGGGGAAATGGTGTTGAAGAAAAGTCTGATCACAGGGAAAAATTTGGAGTGGGCAAAAAGGATTAGGCCTATTGAGGGGGAAGGGCGGCCGTCTCGGCAGGAGGAGCTGACTCGGGTTGCTCAGTAGCCTCAGGCTCTGGCCGAACAGGGTCGCTCTCCGGTGGCAGGGGATTGAACTTAATAACGAAAGTAAATTGAGCTTTACCTTGGCGGCTGGCCATTTCGGGGACGAGGTCTATAACGTAGGGATTGGCAGCGAGTGTATCGCGATACTGATTGACCTCTTCGAGGTTGCTTGCTTCGCCCTCAATACGGAGCTGATTCCACGAGGTGGCGCTTACACGCTTGAAATAGAGAGTAGATGGCCTGCCCTCGTTGAGGGTATTGAGCATGGCAAATGGCCTGAGCTGCTCGGCGAAGAGGCTTTCAATGCGACCTGCCTGTTCCGACTGAAAGATGAGAGCGGCCACATCGGGAGCCTGGCGAACGATCTTTTCCTGGCGGTATTTGTTGAAATAGCCCCAGCCAAACATGCTGAGCTGCAAAATAAACAAAATGAGGGCTGCAATCCCACTATAGACAACACTGCGCCAGAGCTGCTCGCTCTTGCGGCGATTGCGGCGTTCGCGCTCAGCGAAGGCGGCATCGCGGACATCTAAATTCCAGATCGAATCAATATCGTAGGGAAGCGGCTGCTCCCAGACCAGCTTGCCCTCCTCCCCTACCTCGCGAAGCGGAATGGCTATGGAGCTACGCCCCATGACAGGGGCACTTGCGCGAAGGATGGCATCGTCCAGCGAATAATCCCTGGCTGGCAGTTTTTTTAGCCACTCCTGCCGTAGTTCTTTGAGCTCGGCGAGACCAGCAGCGGGCTCGGGCAGAGCCATGGAGTGAATCTGCACAGGCACTGGATCGTTTGCCTGAAAGAAGAGCGCGGAGAAAGTGCCTTCGGCGGCCAAGAAAGACAGTGTGGGCCGCGAATAACTACGCCCAAAGCCTGCCACGAAAGAGGGGAAAACATTTTGATACTGGTCAAGCCCTTCAAAGCCACCACTTTTGACCCTCCCCTGGGAAGTAGCATAAATGTAGATGTGGCCAGAATCTGAGTGATGGAGGAAACCCCAGAGAAGCTGCTCTATGGGGAAAGGGCTGATGCCCTCAACCGTTAGCTCGGCAAAGGAGGGGATATCCGCTTGGGCAATCCCTTCGGGCAAGCTTACAGAGCGACCAAAGAAATACTCACCCGGCAAAAGCAAAAGGCTCCGCGTGGGTAGCTTCTGCTGTAGCTTTTCGCGGATATTGGTGAGGTTCAACGCCATATTCAGTTAAAATTTTCAGGGTAATTTTACAAGCGACAGAGTCCAACTTAAATTTTCACATTTTCTACCAGCATTACAAAATCAAAAGGGTAGCCGAGTGCTTTGCCCATGTCGATATCTTGGGCAGTGCCGCCGCGTTCTTTGGTCTCATCCACCTGCTCAGCTTCTTCTTCTAGTTGCTCGCGATCGACATTTTTTGCGCCAGGATCGGCTCCTTTGTAACTAACGAGAGCAGTGAGGAGGAAATTGGACTCACCGCGGGTAACATTCACTTCTATCTTAATCATTTCCGCCTTGAAGCTGTAGGCAATACCATTGGCACGGAGGGCATTGGTGAGGATATTGAGCTGTTCATCCTTGCCAGTGAACATGCGATCGTCGTCTGTACCGAGCTCGCCATCCAAGCCAGCCAGATAGGTGCTTACGGCAGTATCATCAAAGGCAAAAGCCTTGGCAAACAAGGTAAGGACGCGGGGATTGGCGGTGTTTAGGTTGACATCGTTTGAACTAAAAAGGGAAAAGGTGTTGATAAATTCGTTATAGTATTCGTTGGGGAGACCTTCCTCGGTGAAGAAAAAGTCTTTTACCTTGTATATGAGGCGCAGCTCTTCCCATGTGGCGATGGAGGCGTTTGCCGGACGGTAGGGAGGGTCAAATTCGCTCTCGTAGTCTTCACCATCGAAGCCGTTGAGGAGTTTGTTGTCGTCTTCATCCATCCAGTCGATGAGGCAATCGGCAAGCTCTTGGGATTCGGAAAGGCCGAGGCCCTGAACATCAAAGAATGCCTTGATAAGGCGGGGATCGGTCTTGGCATTGAGGGGCAGACGGGAGGTCTCATCTTCCACACGGACACTGACCTGAAGACCTTCGGGCGGGGTGTATTCGGCGTATTCGAGAGGTCGCGACCAGCCTTGAACGGGGCCGAATAGACTGCCATCTATCTCCCGCAACTCGCTCAAAACCGCCAGGGAAACCTCAAGGACGGAGTAGGCTTCTGCGCGAAGATCGTCGCGATTAAAAAAGAGGCCGAAGTATTTGATGCGGGCAACAGAGTCTGTAAGAAACGCAGCCAAAATTGCTGAAAGCAGTGCGATAATGCCAAGAGCCAAAACAAGGATACCGCCACGCCGTGATTTGGGTAGCGTGCCAAGGTTGGAACTGTTTTTTTGCGGCTGCATTAAGAAAGGCTAGTAAAGTGGGATATTCTTCCCTTTGCGCGGAAGATAGACAACGGTCTCGATGGTGTCCTCTTCGTATTCAAAGGTGAGCTTAATCGCATCGGGCAAGACGAACTGGCCCTCGTCGTTGTCTTTGGGCTCGTCTTCGGTTTCCCATTCATCTTCTTCAAAATCGTAGTAGGCGTATTGTATCTCTTTAACGTATTTAGAGATGAGGGTATGGCGCACGTCCTGCAAATCCTCCACCTCTTCCAGTTGAGAATACCAAAGGAGGGAAAGCCCTTCGCGCTCCCGAAAATAGAGATGGCAAGTGAGGGCCGTCATGCGCGGGCCGGTATCGGCAAGCAATGCGGGGGGCTCCCGTAAGTGAAAGGTGAGGAGCGGTTTATCGAAAGAATCATAGCCAGGAGGGCGCTCCCAGCTGACAGGGTCCTTCATCGGAGTCTGGGCTTGAGGGTCTTGCTCCTGCTCCTGAGGAGTGGCTGCTTCGGCCTCTTCCACGGCTTCCTCGCTGGCGTCATTCTCTACGGCTTTACCCGCAACAACCGGCTGGGAGAGAGCAAAGCCATTATGCAGGAAAAGCGTGACGCCATCGGCGTGCTGGCGAAAGAAATCGTTGGTAGTGCGGTTAACCCAGATATTTCCTAACGAAACCACGTAAAACATGGCAAACAACAGCACGCCTGCCCCTACTCCGATAGCCAAAAGGGCCTCAAGCAAGGTGAAACCTTGCCGCGGGCGCGAAGAGTGATGGCGGAAAGAAATCATGGGATTTAGCGGTAGCGGCGCTCCTCCTCAATGAGGCGCTTGCGATCACCAATGATAGTGGAGCGCTCCACAGGGTCGGACCAAGTGGGACGGAGAATATGAATCTCCTGCTTGTAGAGCTCGCGGCGACGCTCCTTCGTATTGGGAGGATCCAGCTCAATCTCCAAGAAAACCTTGAAGAGATCGGCCACATTAGTCTCTTCCACTTCGGCGCGCCAGATGGCGGTGCCGAGATCGAGCGTCTCGATTTCTCCGCCTTTCTCGAACTCGTCGCGATCATTTATCTGAAGGATTTGCGCACGGACGAAGCGAAGGACCCCCTGGCGATCGGTTTCCACATTCAGCTGATCAAGGCTGATGAGCGTATTGGTAAAGGCTTGGCTGAGCATGACCAGCGATACTGACAAGAGGGCAAGAGTGAGCAGCACCTCAATCAGCGAAAAGCCTCTGGAGCGTTTGAACCTCATGGCGCCACCTCGATTTCTGAGTCAGAAAAGGGATCGAAACGGTGATTGGAAAGGTTGCCATCGAGCCGAATCTCGGCCTCGAAAGGCACTGAGGAGCGATCAGCATGAAAACGAACAGCGGTAATCTTTTCTCTATCAACACGGCGGAAGTTAAAAGAGGTGCCACGAGTGGGCAAAATCTGGAAGAACGCCACTTCTACGGAATCTCGCTCGGGATCGTAGCCCGTTTTGAGGGACTCAATGGGCTGGCCGTTGGCACCAGAAATAACGAATGCAGCCTTCTCTTCATCGAAGGAGAGGTAGGCTACAGATTTGTGGTAGGCGGCTTGGTAGCGAGCCTCTCGAACGGCACGCTTGAGGACATCGGGCAGGGGCTCCTCCCCTAGCCCTTTGAGCATGGAATCTGTGTTGACTACAATGAGGCTGGTAAGCAAGGCAATGAGGCCGAGCACCATGAGCATCTCCAGCAGGGAAAAACCGCGCCTATTGCCAGACCGCAAACTGTGGGAAGTGCTGTTCACAACAAGATGGAGACTAACGCATGAGGCGTGGCCCCGCAGCCAAACGAAGAATGGTAGCGCCTAACCGAGCCAAAGAGGGTTATTTCCAGTTGCCAATATCGTCTGCACTTTCGGTGCCATCAGGCCCCCAGGAATAGAGGTCGTAACT
>CAZHQD010000011.1:24135-30292 GCA_964533835.1 uncultured Puniceicoccaceae bacterium
AGCGAAAAGCCACGGCGGTTTCGCTTATGCATACTTGAAGTCAGGTTCTTCGGGTTAATTATTTGCGGCATAGTAGAGGTATTGAGTTCCATATACATAAAGTAAAACACCGCCTCACCTAGCTTGTTGCAACGCCAAATAAATCTCCTGGGGAAAATCCTTGAGCAAAATTGCCCTCCTAAAATAGCATTGACCGGAAACCTTGCGGCTTCCGGCCAATCTAAACGACAGTATTCTTTAAGCAGTCAGTATTTGCATTCTGATGCTCGGTAAAAAAGAGGTAAAGAGGCACGGTGGCAACTGAAAACTGTAACATTGGCAAAAATAAACACTGATCGGTGACACGGGAAGCCAATTTATGATTTCAAATTTGAGATTTATGATTGCGTCTCCTTGGCTTGCCATAATGGGCTAGTTGAGGCGGCGGACAACGGCAGTAGCGACCCCTTGGATGATGAGCTCGGCCACAGGATGCAGCTCAGGGTAGCGCTCATTCTCAGCCTTAAGGTAGGGAGGCTTGCCTGGCTTATTGATGAAGCGCTTTAGCGTGGTTTCTCCATCAATAAGAGCGGCCACGATGTCCCCGTCTTTGGGAGGGGATTGCTCCACAATGACAGTATCGCCGTCAAGAATGCCGCAATTTATCATGCTCTCGCCTCGCACCTTGAGAGCAAAAGAACGGCGCGCACGACGCACTCCGGCGGTATCCACATCTATTTGCAGGCGCCCGATCTCCCCCGAAGTCTCAACACCATCGGGGTAGCCCGCAGGAATGGAGCCATAGATGGGGATATCCACGACATTTCCAGATTCCGGGGGACGGCTACCCTCGTCGTAATCACCCGTGATGCGAAAGGTGCGTGCCTGGCCAGGAACGCGGCTTATAAAGCCTTTTTTCTCAAGGGCACGCACATGCCCCATGACGGCATTGGTGCTCTTAAACCCAAAGTGGGATTCTATTTCTCGAAAACTTGGCCAGGTGCCTGTTTCTTTTTGAAACAACTGTATGTAACCTAAAACTTCTTGTTGGCGGAGCGTGATGCCTTTCATAGTGATCACAATTTAAGTAATCACTTGTTCACTGTCAATAGGGATATGCTTGGTTTTTATCAAATAGCAGAAGCTGTTCACTGATTTTACTTCCAATAGAAGCAGCTACACAACACGATCTACTTTTTGTCAGGCAGGTGCTCGCCTAACTCTTCGCGGAGGGCGACCAGACTGAGCCCGAGGTCTTTGATAAAGTAGACCAGAGAGATAACCAGACTGGAAATCATTAATAAGAAAGAGCCTACAACCGGGAGCTTAAAACCATCATCAACAGTAAAGTAAAGGAACAGGAAGAAGATGAGCAAGGCCACGCCGAAGACGCTGATTGATGCCCAAGTGATGGACAAACGAAGGAACTGAGCACGCTTATACAAGATAGCGATTTGCCCTTTTAGTCCGACTTGATGATCGGCAGGACGCTTTGGTAGCTCTGCCAAGAGTTGGCGAACACGGTCTATGGCGCGCCCAAACCGATTGGTAAGGGATAGCATCAAAAGGCCGATGCCGGAAATGAGCACCACGGGCGAGATGGAAGTCTGCAATACTTTGACCAAATCTTCTTGCATAGCAGGCCGAGCTTGCACGCCTGCCAACAAACTGTCGAGTAAAGAGACGTTTCCCCTAGAACGTGTGAGCGGCTCTTATGGACAAGGCAAAGGAATATACTTTCCTTTGCGGCTCACTTAATACCCCGTAGCACGCGGCTTCAGCTTGATTATATGTAGCCAGTGAAGCGTTTTGAGAACGGGATAAGTGAGGTCCAGCTCAAATTTCTTCATGGCAAAATTGGCACGGCCCGGGTCTTTGTGATGATTGTTCTGGAAGAGCTCACCCATAAGGATGAAATCCCACGGAGTAGTGTTGCGGGAGTGATCGTCCGTATTCCAGTTGCGGTAGCCATACTTGTGGCCCATCCAATTAACGGCTGCACCGTGTACAGGCCCCATGAGAAAGTGAATAGGCAATAGTATAAGGAAAAACGGCGAGGGTGCGAAGCAAAGGTAGAAGAGGGTGTAAAGCAGGCAGAAGAAACCGCGGATAGCCCAGCTATCGCCCACTTTTTCCAGAGCAGGCCACTCGGGGTAGTTTTTATCAAAGCGCTGCGCGAGCTCGTAGAATTTACCACGACGAGCCAAGCAATCCTGGTAAATCTTTTTGGTGTGCCACATCATCTGGAAGACATCCTCAAAGAAGTGTGGTGAGTGAGGGTCGTTTTCCGTATCGCTATGGGCATGATGCATACGGTGCAGGACCGCATAACCGCGGGGATTCAAGAAGCTGGAACCCTGGCTAAAGAAGGTGACCAGGAAGAAAAACTTCTCCCAGAAATTACTCATTTCGAACATGCGGTGAGACGAATACCGATGCAGGAAGAACGTCTGACTGAAGGCACTGAGAAACCAGTGAAAGAAGAAGAAACCGACAATTATCCAAGTACCGGTCCAGAAGGGAATATCGAGCAACATAGACTTTGGCTAAGGTGAATCAATTTATGTGTTGGGAAGCAGAGTAAGTTCACTACTCTATCATGATTAAAAGTAGACGCAGATTTCGGAGCTTGCAAACAAATGCCAATCATAGCGTCAAAATAACGTCTAAAAAAGTTCTATGTCCTGCGTCCTACGGCGTTTATGACTGGTTTACTGATTTTCAACAGCCTGAGCAGAGCCTTCAGGTTCGTAAATGTAGCCTACCCCGTGAATGGTGCGGAATGCGTCGAGATTGGCGTTATTCTCTTGGTAGAGGTTACGAATTTTTACGATATACTGGTCGAGAGAGCGACTCCTGACGTCCGCATGAAGCCCCCAAACGGCGTGAATAAGAGAGCGACGGGTGAGGACGGTGGCTTGGTTTGAAACTAGGCAACTGAGAATTCCGAGCTCCTTGCGGCCAATCTTTTCACGTACGCCATTGGGAAACTCCAATTCCATGCGGATGGGATTTACGCGGGCACCGCAGAAGTCAAAAGGCTCCTGGGAAAGGCGGACATTTTGCGTAATTTGAAGATCGTGCGCAGTCTCGCTACGGCGAAGGACGGCCTTGATGCGGGCAATAAGCTCAGGGAAGCTAAAAGGCTTGGTAACGTAATCGTCTCCGCCCATTTCCAGCGCCTTGATTTTAGAAATCTCGGAGGTATTAGCCGTCAAAAATATGATCGGCAAGGAGACATCTCGCTTCTTCAACTCTTCCACAAGTGCGAAGCCTGTCATATCGGGCAGCGAAATGTCCAGAAGCATGAGGTTGGCAAAATTATGCGCCAAGAAAGCGGGGACCTGCCCTGCCTTATTGAAGACTTGCGCATGCATACCAGCGGCCTCCAACTGCTCTGAGATGAGATTGGCCAGCTCTTTTTCGTCTTCTACGATAAGGATCAGAGGTTTTGCTTTAGCCATGACAGCGGGGGGGGTGAAGGGTTTAGTAGACAGTTAGTGAACTCCGGTAGAGTTGGATGGGGCCAATGCCACCGCCATAACCACGCTATTTCGGGGTATTATAGTAATGATACGGAACAAAGTTCCGCTCATAAAGTGGTTATGATATTTGACAGTGCTCATAACAGTGTCCGGCAACTGAAACTGCTTGAGGTAACCCAGCATATGCAGCTTAAACAAATAATTTACTTTTTTACAAATAAAAAAACGGGACATTACAACATTTTCGGCACACTAACCGTAATTTTAAGGGTGCATCTGTGTAAATTACGATAACTCGTATTCACTAAATGGTGACTCAATGCATAACTTGGGATTTGGAATTTCGAAATTCGGATTATTCAGCGTGAAAACAATGGTAATGAATGAATGCAGGTGCCATCCAGCGACAAAAAACGATAAGTTGCTTTGGCAAAGAGACTCATCAGACTTCGACTTGATGCGAAACGAAAGAGCAGATGAGCCGATGCCATGCCGCGAAGGATGCGGAGCGTGCTGCATTGCGCCCTCCATAACAAGCCCGATGCCTGGAATGCCGCATGGCAAACCGGCAGGAGAGCGGTGCTTGCACTTGATGGCGGATTTTCGGTGTGCGCTTTTTGGTAAGCCCGAACGCCCAAAATTTTGCGGCTCACTCCAGCCGAGGGAATCCATGTGTGGCGCTAATCGTTTCCAAGCACTACTACGAATCACACGACTGGAATACAAAACACGATAAAGGCGGCAGCTCCCCTACTCCACGTTTTGAATCTGCTCACGGATGCGCTCAAGCTCCGTCTTCATGGTGATTACTTTTTGGGATATGGCGTAATTATTCGCTTTGGAGCCGATTGTGTTGGTTTCGCGTCCCATCTCCTGAACAATAAACTCCAGCGTACGGCCCACAGGCTCCGCATCCGCAGCCGCGGTAGAATCAAGGGTGCGGGCAAATTGGTCTACATGACTGCCGAGGCGAGTCAGCTCTTCGGTAATATCGCACCGATCAGCAAAGATGGCTATTTCTCTAAGGACGCGCTCGTCTTCGAGGCTAATTTCCAGATTGGCCTGTTTGAGCCTGCTCAGCAAAAGCTCTCTATATTGGGCTGCATTTCCGGCTGAAAGTTCTTTGATCTCCGCAGCAAGCCTACCAATAAGTGCATTGCGAGTTGCCAAGTCCAGCTTGAGGGCAGCGCCTTCTCGCTGGCGCATTTGGCCAAACTCCGTGGCGGCTTGATTGAAAGCTGCCTCCATGAGTGACTGGACTTGCTCCACGGTATCCTCTTTCTGGCTTCCTGTAGCCCAGGAAGCGATACGGAACAGCAGTTCTGTATCTACAACGAAAGGCACCGCATTGAAGCGCGCAATCTCCTCTAGGCGCTTCAGCATGACGCTTACTTCTTTTGGCGAAGCAAGCACAGAGGCGCCCGCGCCGGAAGTTTGCACGGTAACGGCCGCGTGGATTTTCCCACGCTTACCAAGACTGCGCAAACGATCCAGCAACGGGCGCTCTAGTGTGGCGTATTCTTTGGGTAAACTGGCGGTGAGCTCTTGGCTACGACGATTGACCGAGGTGACCTCGACAGTCACCGTAAGGCCATCGCCAGCAGCTTGCCCGCGACCAAATCCAGTCATACTAATCATACGCCAGTTGATTAAATAGGTTAAAACTCTACGTTGACCTCGCGGCCTTCCTTGCTGGAGCGCATGATGGCCTCAAGGATGGCGATTACCATAACGGTCTGCTCTACAGGAACGGGAGAAGGCTTGCCGTTGCGAACAGCGTCCACAAATGCCATAATCTCCTCGGTGTGAGGAGGTTGCGCATTCAGGGTTTGTAATTCGATGTTGGCATGTACGCCGTTGATAAGAGTGTAGACCTTCCGTGAGGGCCAGCTCACGCCTCCTTTTTTACCGAGAAGCTGGAAGGAGAAATCTTCGCCCTCTTGATGTCCGAGCCAACTGGCTTCAAGAACAAGGGAGGCACCATTCTCGAAAATGACGTAGCCACTGGCAAAATCCTCCACACCGAAAAGATTGCGATCCCACTCGCCCCAGCCGTTAGGAAAGTCGTAAGTTTTCGCGAAATTGACCATAGAACGGCCACAAGCGCGGACTGGACGGGGAAAGCCCATAACGTGCATGGCGCAGTCAAGCGCGTGGACACCTATATCCATGCAGGGGCCACCGCCACTAAGCTTTGGATCAATAAAGGTAGGCGCAGAAGGAAGACCATTGCGGCGTGTAGCGTTGACTCGGGCGTGATACACTTCGCCAAGATTGCCACCATCGGCCCACTTTTTGATAGCGACGGCAGGCTTATCGAAGCGCATATGCTGGGCAGTCATGAGTAGTTTGCCCGCTTTTTTCGCAGCAGCGCCAATAGCATTCACCTCTGCAACTGTGGTAGCGAGTGGTTTCTCGCAGATAACGTGCATACCGCGCTCCAGAGCAGCAATGGCGATGGGGGCGTGAAAATTGTTGGGTGTGCAGATGTCGATCGCATCAAGATGCAACTTAAGCAGATCCTTGTAGTCGGTATAGACGTGAGGAATTTTGAATTCCGCAGCGAGCTTCTCGGCGTTGGCCTTATTTGTATCGGCCACGGCAGTGAGTTCAACATCGGGGACGGCTGTCCACCCTGGGTTAAGGTGAGCCCAGCGCATAATGCCGCCAGCGCCCACGAGACCAATCTTTAG
>CAZHQD010000012.1:0-7311 GCA_964533835.1 uncultured Puniceicoccaceae bacterium
CACCCTTAGTTGATGCCATTCGTACGGTCTTTCCCTCGTGCCATTTAGCCTGCACAAGGGTTACGGTGGGCTCTTTGGGAATACCCCGCTCATTGCGATAAATTTGCCCTGCCAATACTTCGATAGCGCTGGCGCCTATGCGCTCCCAGTTCTGATCCATGCCTGCAAGATCGGGGTGTATGGGAGCCGCATCCAAAACGGCGTACGCGCAATCCTCAGGCACTCTGAAGCCTGCCCTGAGCAGCCAATCATGGCCTGGCGCGAAAGTGGATACCACTACGTCTAACCGTTCTTTTTTTACCCATTCGGAAAATCGCTCTCCCTCCCGCGCATCCGCAAAGTCTCTCACAATGTAGGGCTCGGGAGGTGCCTTTACTTTGTTCCACCATTCCCAGCCCAGCCAGCCTGCCACCCATTGCCGAAGCACCCGTTCCTCTCCCGTCACTGATGTGGCTAGGCCAGCTCGTCTGTAGCCTCGGCGGTAGAGCTCATCCATGGCATTGGCAATAGTGGCCACCTGCTGATTGGATACACGATGGGTATGCGGCTCAACCAAGCTATACCCCACGGCCACCGTCGCACAGTCCGGAAAGGTGGCCCCTAGCCGCACCTGTGCTTGAGGAAAGTGAAAGAGCACCACGCCTGCCACCCCGCGCGCTCTTATCCGTCGCTCCACCCGTGTGCAATCAGCGGGAGTCATTCGGTATTGCCATTCATCCAGCGTAAAGCCGTGCCGCTCTGCGCAGGCCAGCGCCCCGAGCCAAAACCGCCTCTTATTATCATTCACTTGGGCCAGCGACAATGCGTGGGGATTAATGAGTGCCAGACTTGCGCCATTCTTGCTAGGCTTGCGCCGCCGCCGCTCCGCCATCAGGGCAGAGACCAGCGGATTAGGCCTGTAACCCATTTCCTCGGCAATAGCCAGAATCCGCGTGCGTGTCTTTTCTGAGTGCCTCGGATCACCGCGCAACGCCCGGCTTACTGTGACTTGCGACACCCCGGCACGTGCCGCTATCGCCGCCATTGTAGGGATGCTTGGTTGGGTTAGCTTATCCACGATCTCATTATGTGTATCGATAAACACAAAATCAAGTTTGAAGCACTGTGCAATATCGCAGATTCTAGGGTAAATCCTCGGTTACTAAGCGGTAGCCGCCTTACTTCAAACACCTGTTAGTATCCCGTCTAACCCATCCGATCTATGAAAAAATCACTCCTTATCTTGGGCACTCTTTCTGCAATCCTTAGTGCGCCTCTTCACGCCGCTATCGTATACTCAACAGACTTTGGCGCAGTCACAGACATTACAGGCAACTTTAATGTGAATGGCGCTACCGACTACGCCTGGAATTCAACCGCTGGTGTTGGCGGTGGAGCTGGTCTTGCGGGTGCTGGAACCAACGCTGCCAGCTACATTTACAATGGCTCCTCTTTCGATCTTTCTGCAGGCGCAATTACATTTAGCGTTGATTTCACTGTAAATTACTCGAACGGCAACAATCGCGCCGTTGGCCAGTTGGGCGTCGTGGGTGATAGCACACTGCAATTCACAAGCGTTGCTGATATGTATTTCGTGAGCACACGCCTCAGCACAGTGGGCGGCACCAATGATACTTGGCAACTTCAAGTAAACAGCAAGAACCTGCTTCCTCTAAACAACGGTATCACCACATCTCCAATAGGCTCCAACTTTACCCTGACAAACGGAGAATGGTACCGCCACGAGCTCACTATTAATCGCTCTGCAACAGCTGACCAATTTCTCTTGAGTGGCTCGCTCACAAGCTTGGGAGCCAGCGGCACTACTGTGGGCTCTGTAATCGCAAGCTACTCTGACGTCTCTGTAACAAATGCCTTGGTATACGCTGACTCCAGCGTATTCGGTGGCTTCCGTTCACGCGGAACTGAAGGTCCTAAGCTAGACAACTTCAGCATCTCAGTAGTCCCTGAGCCCTCTACCTACGCCGCAATGCTCGGTCTGGCTGCTGTGGCTCTGGCCCTACTGCGCCGCCGCCGCTAATCTCTCAGTTAGTTCATCTGTTCATCTCCGTGAAAGGCCGACGCTCATGCGTCGGCCTTTTTTATATTCGGGCAAAACCCAAATAAACCTTACCCTATCTGCCAAAGAAACCGCTCATTTTCTCGGGATAATCGGTGACGATACCGTCCACCCCGAGAGCGACGAGACGGCGCGCCACTCGCTCTTCATTCACTGTCCAAACGTGAACCATTACCCCCAGGCGTTTAGCCTCTGCCATAAATTCGGGCGTTATCAGCATAAGATCGCCGTGGGATTCGGGTACCGCAAGAGCACAGTAGGGCGGGCGAGCCCTTTGCCTGAAAATAGGTAAAAAGCGGCAAATTCGCATACGAAATAATAGCCCAAGTACCTCTCGCCGAGTGGCGTAAGTAGCCAGGCCGGGCAGCAGTTTCCTCAGTAATGCCACTGGCGCATGATGCTCTGAACCAACTATCACCCTCGCCTGGGGCGGCATAGCCATGATTAAAGCCGCCAATTGCTCAATGCCCGCTGTCGTCCGCTCCTTTATCTCTATACTTAATGGGACGTGGGCAAATTGCCGCAGTACGTGCGCCAAAGTGGGTACGCCTATCCCCTTGCTTCGATACGGAAATGTCTGCCCGCCATCACTGCTCCAGAAGTAGCCGACATCCACCTTGGCCAACGCTTCGGCAGTTCGCTCCCATACTGGTCCGCTCTCGTTGCTTGTTCTTATCAAATCTTCATCATGGATGATTACCCACTGCCCATCAGCGCTTAACCGCACATCCATCTCAATCATGGCTACCCTGCCTGCCACACGCACAAAGGCCTCCGCCGTATTTTCAGGTGCCTCTCCTGCGCCACCACGGTGCGCTATGACCCATGGCCTTCGGCTAGAGGCCAGCCACTCATGCTCATTTCCAGTTTTCATGCGCAAATCCTTGCGGCCTTTCAGCCTCGCCTTACCATTTCACAATACTAACAGGCATTACGCCCCCGCCGCAAGCACCTTCACCTCAATCATTATTTGCATTTTTCAACTATTTTTAGTGAACATGTCATTTTTTTCTTTCAATTTAGGCCGTTACTCCACTAAATTGTCCAGTATAGTGTAGAAAGTAACGAACTAAATGTTCACTATTTTAAGATCGTAAGCATTTTTAACAACAAATACGACACCCACAAAAAACCACCTCTTATGGCCAAGTCCACACCCGCAAAATCCGCTGCAGCCACAGACGCCGCAGACGCAAAATCCCTTGAGCTTGCACTCTCCGCCATCAATAAACAGTACGGCGACGGCGCCATTATGAAAATGGGCGAGAAGGCCAAGGCCTCCATAGATGTCGTTTCCACGGGCTCCGTGGCCATTGATCTTTCTCTTGGCGTAGGTGGGCTACCCCGTGGCCGTATCGCAGAAATCTACGGTCCCGAATCCTCAGGAAAAACCACCCTCTGCTTAAGCCTAATAGCACAGGCACAAAAGGCGGGGGGCACTGCCGTTTTTATTGATGTGGAGCACGCTCTCGACCCACGCTATGCACGTGTAGTAGGAGTGGACCTGGACAACCTAATCGTTTCTCAGCCAGAAAGCGGTGAAGACGCGCTCGACATTGCCGAAAAACTCATCCGCTCAGGCGCCATTGATGTTATTGTGGTGGACTCCGTGGCGGCGCTTATCTCGAAGAGCGAGCTCGATGGCCAGATGGGCGATGCCACCGTAGGCAGCCAGGCCCGCCTCATGAGCCAGGCTATGCGCCGTCTCACTGCGGCAATTTCCCGTACCAAGTGCGTTGTCCTTTTTACCAATCAGATACGCGAGAAAATCGGTGTGATGTTTGGCAGCCCCGAAACCACTCCGGGAGGCCGCGCCCTGAAGTTCTTCTCCTCTATCCGCATGGATATTCGTCGTATTGGCCAAATCAAGGACCCAACGGGTAAAGTAATCGGCAACCGCACTCGCTTGAAGATAGTTAAAAACAAAGTCGCCCCACCCTACACCGAGTGCGAGTTCGACATCATGTATAATGAAGGCATCTCCCGTATCGGCTCTATCCTCGACTTAGGTCTTGAGCACAAGATTCTTGATAAAAAGGGAAGCTGGATCGCCTACAACGGCAATCTTGTGGGCCAAGGCCGTGAAGCCGCCAAGCAGGCGCTTATGGAAAACCCTGCTATGGTCGACGAGCTTACGAAAGCCATCTTCGACAAGGTGAGCGTTGCAGGCGGATCGGTCCTCGTAAATGCCTCCGCAGGACCCGAGCCGATTGAAGAAGCCCTGGCCGACTAAGCCCGGCCTTACGCTTTCTTAAAGTCCTTAATCTCTTGAGAGTGGCGGATATCCTGCCCTTTCGTGAGATAGACTACTTCTTCGGCAATATTTGTCGCGTGGTCTGCGATACGCTCGATAGATTTCGCCACAAAGATCAAGTCCAGCGTGGCTGGAATCTGCGAGGGGACAGTCAGGAGTCTCTCGGAGAGGCGCGCATAGATGTCGCGGTTCATTTGGTCCACCTGTTTGTCACGCGCCAGAATGCCGTTGGCTATCGTCTCATTGCCCTCTAAGAAAGATTCTACCGCATCCGAAAGCATACCGATGGCAAGATCCGCCATCTCGGGGAGCGTATCTAGGCTAGGATAAGGGTGCGTTACGGCTAGCTTTTTCACTCGCTTGGCTATGGAACAAGACTCATCGCCTACACGCTCCAAATCGTGACCTACTTTCATACCAACAGTGAGCAGGCGCAATTCCCCTGCCACGGGGCCTCTGAGCGAAATGTAGCGGATCGCCTCGGAATCAATAACCATCTCCAAACGATCAATTTCATCGTCTCGGATCAAGACTTGCTCCGCCTTTGCGGCATCTTGATCCAGCAAGCTGCTCACAGACAGCCTCACTATCTCCAACGATTTTTGTCCCATCAGGACGATATTGGAACGGAAGGTTTCTAGCTCGCTGTGGAAAAATCGTTTCATGGAAATTGAATGTGACGTTTATGTGAACTTTCGTAACAATACAACAGTAATCAACCAAATCGGCCCGATACATAGGCCTCCGTCTGTGGATCTGCTGGATTGATGAAGATTTGCTCGGTCTGGTTGTATTCGATCAGCTTTCCGAGGTAGAAAAAGGCCGTCTTGTCGGACACACGGGCTGCTTGCTGCATATTGTGCGTTACGATGACTATAGTGTACTGCTTCTTGAGCTCGTGGATGAGCTCTTCCACCTTGGCAGTGGCTATGGGGTCCAGAGCGGAGCAAGGCTCATCCATCAGCAAGATATCAGGCTCTACCGCGATAGCCCGAGCGATACAGAGGCGTTGCTGCTGCCCTCCTGAGAGAGACATCCCGCTCTCGTGCAGCCGGTCTTTCACCTCATCCCAGAGAGCTGCTCCACGCAGGCTGCGCTCCACAACCTCATCAAGCTTGGCTTTGTTCTTCACGCCCTGAATACGCAGTCCGTAGGTAATGTTGTCGTAGATGGATTTTGGGAATGGATTCGATTTTTGGAAGACCATGCCTACCCGCTTGCGCAATTCGATCGGGTCCACTGATTTGTCGAATATATTGACTCCATGAATGATGATTTCCCCGCGCCCGATACGCGCCACATCCACCAAATCGCACATGCGGTTAAGGGTTCGCAGAAGGGTTGTTTTGCCGCACCCCGATGGTCCGATGAAAGCCGTCACCTGCCGCTCATACATTTTTAGGTTAATATCGTAGAGCGCCTGAGTCTTCCCATAGAAGAAGTCCAGATTGCGCACCTCAATCGCCACCTTGGCGTCCGCATCATTTGCGGCAGTCGGCTTGTTGGCGATTACGGTTGTGAAGGAGTGAGTTGGCTCTGCCATGGTTGTAAAGAGTTACCAGCGGTATTTACCGCGGGCCTTGTTTCGTAGAATAATGGAGGCCAGGGCAATGAGGGCCACAAGCAACAAAAAGACGAAAGCCGTGCCGTACTGCATCCGCTGGGTGTATTCGTTCTGCGGTATCTTTGCGCTTACCACGTAGATGTGGTAAGGCAGTGCCATCACGCCCTGGGTAAAGAAGTCTGACCACTTTGATACTTCCCAGGGAAGCTGATCGCGAATAGCGAATGCGGCCGTAAACATGATGGGGGCCGTCTCACCCGCCACGCGCGCAATCCCAAGTATCGAGCTGGTCAGTATCCCGGGCAGAGCGTAGGGCAATACATTCGTACGGATGGTTTGCCACTTGGTGGCGCCGAGCGCCAATGAGCCCTCACGAAACCCAGGGGGCACCGAGCGAAGCGCTTCCTCACTTGCGGTGATAATAATGGGCAAGACCATAAACGCCAGTGTGAACCACCCCGCTGCCAGCGATACACCCCAATCCAGATAGAGCACAAAAAGCCCAAATCCAAATAAGCCAAACACTATTGAGGGCACCCCCGCCAAGTTTAGGATAGACAGCCGCACCACTCGCATGAATTTCCCGTCCTTGCTGTATTCGGATAGAAAAATCGCGCTTAAAATGCCAAGCGTGAGCGCAATCGTCATTGAGCCCACTACCAGCAAAAGCGTTCCGACGATTGCAGGCTTAATGCCCCCTCCCGAATAGGAATAGGTGTCGGTCTTAAAATTGCCCGCGTCTATGTTATTCTCCGCACACCATGCCCTAAAAGCGCTGTCCGCCAACTCAAACTTTTGCCCCTCGTAATGAAACACATGCAGCGTCTCTGGAACTTGGGTAAAGAAGGCTACATTTACAAAGGGAAACTCGGCGCGAAACACCGTCTTGCTACCATGCCAAGTAATGACTGCCAGTATGGAGAAGCCGCACAACAAGATGAAATAGGTGGCCAACCGAAACAGCCAAAATACCGCTGCTTCCGACAAATGGGGCCACGAGTGCGGCCTCTTGCGGAAGGGATTATTCTGCTCTGTGCTGGTTGTCTCCATTGCTTGCGTTTAGCCGGCGGTCAACTTGTAGCGGCGCAAGATGAGCTGCGCCACATAGTTTACGACCAATGAAATAATAAAGAGCGTGATGCCTACCATGAAGAGCGCTCGGTAGTGCAAGCCCTCGCGCACCACTTCGCCCATTTCTTGGGCGATAATCCCTGTCATAGTATGCACGGGCTGGAAGAAGGCACCCATTCCTTGAGTAAAGTCGGGTATGTCTATGCGATTGCCCGCGCAGAGCAGCACTACCATGGTCTCCCCGATAACGCGGCCAAAGCCAAGCAGGACTGCCGAGATGATCCCAGAAAGCGCCGTAGGCACGATGATCCTCATCGTGGTCTGCAAGCGGGTTGCTCCTACCGCAAGAGAGGCCTCTTTCAA
>CAZHQD010000012.1:7411-14096 GCA_964533835.1 uncultured Puniceicoccaceae bacterium
GCAATCGCCAAGGCAATCATCGAAATTATCAGCGACCCCATAAACAGCGGCACGATGCCATACCAGTCCTGCACAAAGCTATTGGTTACCCATTGCCTGCCGGTGAAAAACATCGTCAGCCCTTCGTATGTGGAGAGTGGCGCCGTAGGCTCCCATGCTCTTAACTTTTCCAAGAGAGCAGGCACACTTGCCACAAACTTCTCCGAGTCCCGCTTAAAAGCACGCATGGCCCGCTCTTGCAGTTTACCCGTTACCTCGGGTGTGTTCTGGTTGAGCTCGCTGATCTGCGCCGCGAGAGCCCCCAACGTCTCTTCCACATTCGGCAAGCTCTCCTTTATTGTCGTCCCTGTCTCCAGCAAATCAACTGGCGCCAGTATGATGGCTGCCGCTTCTGCTTCTCTCCCCTCTGCTTCGAGATTCTCCTTTAGCTTCTTCTGGTTAAGGTAGATTTGGTATTTGGACCGTGCGGCAGCTGGCTCCATCCTTAGCTCGTCCACCAAATCTTGAAAATCATATCCTGCCTCCTCAAAAGCTATGGCAAAATCATCGAAGGCGGCTAACTCATCATTCGCTTCATCGAGAGTTTTCCCGCCTGCCATAAACTCCGCCACTGTTTGGGCCCTCACCGTATTGAGCGTGCGGTTCAAAATAGAATACTCCACCACCTTTTCTTGCAGGTAGGCAAAGTATTGCATCCCTGATTGCCGAAAGGAAATCTGACTCTCATAATTCTGCTGCTTAAATCCGGCCGCTTCTTTAAATAAGAATAGCGTTATCAGCAGTAGTATGATTATCGCGGTAAGTGCATTTCCTGCAAAAAACACCCTTATCACGTCGTCAGCGTCCAGCCCAAACAGGTGCCATCGCCTACTGCGGAAGCTGACGGGCGCTTTCTCGGGTGCTGGGTCGCTCATAGAGTGGCTGTTTTGCGGGGCTGGGGCCTACCTCACCGCTGCTATTTTACAGGTATAAACTGGACATTGGCCACGATTTGCTGGCCTTTTTCGCTCAGGGTGAAATTGATGAATTGCTCAACCAAACCCTCAGGCTTCTTACCTGTGTAATAGAAGAGCGGGCGAGCCAATGGATAGGAGCGATCACGAATCGCCTCAACTGTAGGCAGGGCGTCGTTGATAATGATTACCTTCACGCCAGGTGTTTTTGCATAAGCCAGCCCCACATACCCTATGCCGTTCGGATTGTTGGCCACTTCTGCCGCTATCTGCTCATTACCTGCCATTTTCTGTGTTTCTGGTCCGTAATCTTTTTTGCGCATGGCAAGCTCCTTAAAGGAGCCATATGTGCCTGAGGACGTATTACGGGTGTAAACCGAAATCTTCCCGGGCTTACCACGGACAGCGCTCCAATCCGTCACCTCCCCTGTGAAAATACGCTCAATCTGGCGCGGGGTCATTTTGGAAATAGGGTTCTTCTCATTCACGATAACAGCAATACCATCGAACCCGACTATGATCTCCTGCAAATCGCGCCCATTGAGTTGCGCCTTGGAACGCTCTTCTGCGGATATATCACGGGAGGACATCCCAATATCTGCCGTGGCATCCAGGATGGCTGCTATCCCCGTGGAGGAACCTTCTGCCGCAATCTCAAAGGTTACCCCTGGATTGTCTGCACGAAACTGCTCCGCAAGCTGCGGCACCATCTTCGCCCCAAGGGTATCCGACCCCTTGATTACAAGCTTCTGCGCCATTAACGAGCTAGTGGCTAAAACGGCCAATAGGATTGTAAGTATGGATTTCATGATCGTGGATATACGACTGCTTCTTACGGGTTTTGTTTGTGTAAGTATATAACTTCTAAATTTAACGAAAGATTGCCAAGCCTAGAGCAAGGAAAAGAAGCTAGCGTTGAGCAATTGTTACAAAACGGTAACATCACGGGGTGTTTTGCTTAGCTTTCTGCTTGTTTAATGTTAATATGTTATCATATAACAACTTTTTCTTCAAATCAAAAGGGGAGAGATCACTCTCTCCCCTTTGAAGGTCACAACGCAGTTGTTTGAAAATTAGTATGTAGTATTTCCCGTTCCACGAGTGCCAGTGGTATCGGTGCTGAACATAGACGCAATCATGTCCTTGAATGTCGTGGATGTCTCATTAACGGTCGGCTTAACGTCTTCCGTTCCTACAAGCTCACTGAGCACCTTGTAGTCCACTACTTCATAGTCTTCGAGCAACACGACTTGGCCTAAATTCTTGTCTGCATGGAATGGTCCTGGCGATCCATGCACGGTAATGCTTCTAGATACGATGGCGCCATACACAGCACCGCTGTTGCCTCCTCCGTTGGCAGTCACGTCGGCATTGGGCGCATACACCGCTGCCGATAGCACGCCGTTGCCACTTACGGTGAAGGACTGCGGAGCTTCGTCCATCTTTCTTGTACCGTATATAATAAGATTTTGCGGTAAGCCCATCGACCCGCTGACACTTGGGTGAGTTGACTGATTGTTAAAGGAGCCATTGCCGCTAATCTTAATATCCCCGTAAACATACAGAATGAGCGACCCGCCAGGCAGGATATTCACGTTCTTGTTGCCGATATTAAAATCACCACCACAAACAATCACCGTGGGCCCTACGATGTTCAAGTCCTTGCTCAGGCTGACCCCGTCTTTAAAGTAGTAATTTGATGGCTCTGTGGCGCCGGGATACCCAATAACTATTCCGGTAAGCCCACCTATGATATCACCAATAATTCCGCCACCTGAGCTGCTAGAAGAACTGCCGCCGGAGGTGCTCGTACTGCTAGAACTGCTTGAAGAATTGCCATTGCCATTCCCGTTCCCATTCCCCTTGCCGCTGCTGGAACTTGAGGAGGACGATGAAGACGAACTGCTGGAAGATGAGCTAGAGCTAGAACTGCTGCTAGAGGAGCTGCTCGACTTGCCGCTCTTGCCCTGCGCCAACGCAATCGTTTGAGTCCCGAAAACAAGTATCAGGGTCAAAGTCAGCGCCTTAATTATAATGCCGTTTTTCATGTTGGTAAATGGGCTAGGGGTTAGAAACTAGTTTTGTAACCTGCGGTGTCGGGTGGATCGATTTCGAAGTAGTCGCGCTCATAGTTGGGGATGATCTCACCCGTAATCTCCGCATTGCTTTGCATCTTAAGTGCTCCACTGCCTTCGGGGTCTTCTGCTCCGCTCAGAACATCACCATTTACGGTGCCGTTGCTCAAATTCACTGAGCCGCTTGCCTCTGAGGGTGAGCCTATGCGGGCTTCCGCCGTTGCGTAATCCGGATGATACACAAACGGATATTTGTTCGACCACCAAGAATCAAACGTGGGGCGCCCAGACAGGCTCAGATACAGCCTACCCGAAAAGTCATCTTGAGAAAACGGGCTCTTCCTCCGAATCTTAACCATAAGGGTGCGCTCCCCCTCCACCTCACCACTGTCGGCGCTCGTGAGTTGCCCGCGGCTGCAAATCTCTACCCCGGCATTAGACAATCCCGTAGTTGGATTCACGGGCTTGTCGAGAAACACATCGAAGCTGCCCACCTGGCTGCCGTTTACTCCGAAATTGGCTGAGGTAATCGTGAGCGTCTTGAGCCAGCGTAATCCATCGGCGCTTTCCTTCCAGCCGGCAGCTGTCCAGTCGGCCTCCGTTTCATAATTCTGCAAGGCGTAGATCCCCTCTTCCAAACCCGATTCCGCCAAAAAGTAGGCATTGGTCTGGTAGTGGTTTTGCTTGGCGCTGGTGTAGCTTCGCATGGAGAGCGGTATCATAAGCCCTGCCATCGTCAAAATCATCGATGCCACAATGATCGTGACCAGCAAAGCTGAGCCTCGCTGGCTCGCAAAAGGGAGTTGCTTTTTCTGCTTCATGTTAGAGCCTTCTCTTGAATTGTGATTCGATTACCTTCTCAGCATACTGGCCGCTAATTACCTGCCTCTTCAAAGTAGCCTTGAGCGCCACGATTGTCTGATCTGTGCCTACCGTACTAAAGCTAACTTGATCCACGTTGCTAAGCACAGTCATCGTATCTGTCCCGCTTGTGCGTGTGATCTTAAAGGGCTTAGTGCTCCCGCTTACAGCGTATCTCACCGTAGATCCATCGGCCATGTTGATGGTGAGCCCTGTGCCTCCGCTCGAAACGGAAAAACTCTTGGCCATCCGTGTGTCCATAGAAAGCATCTCCAGACACATTGCCGAGCTACGCTGAAAATCGGCCTCGTAATTCGTCTTGGCGTAAACCTTAGAAAACATTGTCAGCGCGGGGAAAAGCGTGGCCAGGAGCATGGCCAGCACGCTCGTCGCAATGAGCATTTCCACGAGACTCATCCCGCGGCGGCTCCGAAATCTTGTTCTGTTAGCCTTGGAGTCCATCTTTGGTAATGAGGGTTAATGTGTTTATGCTATGTTCGACGCCTTTGTAATCCTTCCAGCGTACCTCAAGTATAACCTCCACCTGAGTGTCGCGTCCTTGAAATTTAGATACCTTGCGCGTCCCCGTGTAGGTATTCGCATATTTGCTGTCACTCGGCTTAGTCTCAAACTTGCTATCCCCAACCATCGCCACGATAGCGTTCCAATCCTTTGCGCGCACCACATCCATTTCCGAGCGCATCACCTCATTCGCCATCATCTCCAGTTTGCTCTTCTGGTTAATGACCATTACCTGTGACAAAAGCGTAAAGCAGGATGCCATTATGATGCCCATAATCCCTATCCCGATTATGACTTCTAAGAGGGAAAATCCATTTTTAACCACGTTTGTATTACCTTTCATCATGGGCCATTGAGTGAATATCCCTAAACTACGGCACTTGGCTAGGTCTCTCAAACCCAGAGATGGCAGGGGGAATTATTAGTGCTTTTATACCCCCATAAGTCCCTAATAAAATAGGGCTAAAGTCCTATTTTTAGGTAAAGTTTTTACATACACCTAAAAATCTACCAATTCACCAATACTGAATGTAAATAATCAGTAAAGGCCAGAATTGCCTAGCTTGCAATTTCACCAACACCTGGTCCCGTTTTTACGCTTTGCCTTTATTTGTTATATCCCGCGCGCGTTTCCTTAACAGGCAAACAGATGTTCGCTGAATTTGTCAGGGCTTATTAATAAATACGCCCCTCAATTTAAGTAATTACCCCCATAAACTTGGAGGACTTTTTTGTTGCCTAGTGGGCCTGGTGAGGATAACGTAGAATTGTTTTCACGCTGTCGTTTCTACTGTTCACTTCAACCCCAAGGTATTGCCATGAGTGATGGAACTGCTACGCCTATCGCCGATAGTTTGATAAGCGAATACAATAGTGCGCTGAGAAACCGTAAAATATCGAGGGTGTTCTTCGCCTTGCTGATTTTGGCCACTGTAGGCGCTTATGTTTTTATGTTCTGGCAGGTAATTGCCGATTTTCGAGATAAGGGGCTGGCCCAAGTCCAAGTCGAGCTAGGAGAAGAGCTGAGCGCCTATGTGCCTACGCTACAGCGCCAGCTTCAGCGTTCGTCTGATAGAATAGTGCCCGCCTATATGGACGCCTTTGTGGCCACTTGGGAGAGAGATCAGGAGCGCTATCTTGAAGTGGTGGTAGAGGAGTTTGGTGCACTGGAGCGGTTTGCACAAGAGCAGACACCTCTTATCCAAGAAGCCATTGCCCAGCTGGCGCTCGACCAGGAGGCAGTGGCGAACGAGGAGCTAGCCAAGATTTTTGGCGATGAAGAGACCTTTGCCGAAATTAGCCTGGCATATCAAAGCGCTATGGAAAACCAGCTCGCCGTTTTTTTTGAAAAACACCTTGAGGAGCACGTGGCAGTGGCCGACAGCATTGTGCGCCGTTTAGAAACTATTGCCGCCTCGGAACCCGATAAAGTGGAAGACTCCCAAGCCCTACTGGGAATGATGGTCGAGTTGCTAGGCATTGAAATGCAGCTCGCAGGTCAAGAAGTAGCAGAAGAACTGGCTGACTAATCCCCACTTAGCTAACCCAAACCACCTTTACACCCATGAGCGACACGGACACAAATACACCCACAAGCCCCGAGTCCGACGATATCTCCGCCGAGCAGGCGAAAATGGAGCTCTTTATTCGCGAGGAAATCCTCACCATCAAGCGCGATGCCAAGCAAACCTACTGGGTCGGGCTTATTTTTGCCGTGGCGCTGGCAGTTTACATGGGCGTGATCCTCAAGATGGTTCGCGAGTTTACCGATCCTACCCTGATCGCTCAAAACCTCTCTTACCATATTGAGCAGTTCGTCCCCAAGCTATTGGCTGAGGCCGAAGAACAGCTCATCTCTCAGGCCCCAGTGATGGCCGCTAGCGTGAGCGATACCTTTGTGGAAACCGTGCCCAAAATGCGGACTTTTGCCGAAGAGCAAATCGCCACCGTCCACAAAGATTTTATCCCCTACCTTAGCCTTGAGTTTCAGGACATCATTCGGGCCTACTTTGCAGACAATTCCGACGAGCTAAAGGCCTTCGCTGATCTTCACAAAGGCGATCCCGAAGCCGCTGCCAACGCTTTTGCCGCAACTATGCTCGACGAGCTGGCCATAGAGCTCGGCGAACGCCTCGAAATAGAAGCTGACGGGCGTGATGCCAACTACTTCAAGCGCAACCTCCTCTACTCCCTGGAATCGATTGACGCTCACCTCGCCACCCTTTCGGAGAACCCACAATCCCTCGACCACCGCCACCAGCTTCAGCGAAAAAT
>CAZHQD010000012.1:14196-30233 GCA_964533835.1 uncultured Puniceicoccaceae bacterium
AACCCTTTTTCCAGCACCACGATCTGGTGTGCCTCGCGGACAGTGCTAAGGCGGTGCGCGATGATAAGTGTGGTGCGGCCTTCTAGCAGTGTGTGCAGCGCTTCCTGTATCAGGCGCTCCGTCTGTGTATCCACGCTTGCAGTCGCCTCGTCCAGCACCACAAGCGGCGGGTTTTTCAGGAGTACTCGTGCGATAGTAAGCCGCTGCTTTTCGCCAACGGAGAGCCGTATGCCCCGCTCGCCGATTTGTGTGCGTATGCCATCGGGCAATCGGGAGACAAAGCCCCACGCGCGCGCTCCTTCCAGAGCGGCCTGCATTTGCTCTGGTGTGGCATCAGGCCGGGCCAGCAGCAGGTTTTCCTCTACCGTGCCATCAAAGAGAAAGGGCTCTTGCGCCACGTATCCGATAGAGGAGCGCAGAGAGGCGAGATCAAGCTGGCGCACATCCACGCCGTTGATGGTCACCGATCCCTTTTCTACATCATAGTAGCGGAGGAGCAGGTTGGCTATCGTGCTCTTGCCTGCGCCTGTGTGACCAACAAGCGCGGTGGTCTTCCCTGCGGGTAAAGTCAGGTTAAGATTGCGAATCACCTGATCGCGCTCGGGATAGCTGAAATCCACATCATTATAGCGTACTTCGACTGGCGCGGGTGGAAAAGTTTGTGGCATCGGCGGATTGGTAATTGCCACTGGGTGGTCCAGCACCTCAAACACGCGCTCCCCCGCCGCGCCCGCCGTGGCAAACATATTATTAAGCATATTCAGCCGCTCAATCGGCTCCACAAGCATCGCTGCGTATATGAAAAAGGCCAGCACGTCGCCTATGCCCATGCTATTATCCGTTGCCATTTGCCAACCGCCCACCCCTACTACCGCTAGGGTACCCATGGCCGTTATTAGATTGGATGTCGGCCCATGCAGCGACCAGCGAAACATGGCCTTCAGCGTGGCCTTGCGGAGGCGACCCGCATATTGCCCGAAGCGGTTGCGCTCTTTTTCTTGCAAAGCAAAGCTGTGAATTAACCGGTTCCCTTGGATATCCTCCATGAGTAGGCTGTGCAAGTCGCCAGAGGCCGCGCGTACCTCTTTCCAGTTGCTATGTTGCGCCTTCGCGTGAAGCCTTCCCAATACGATGAGTATCGGCACGGGTAGCAGCACCAGCGCCGCAAGGAGAGGATTCATAGAAAAGAGCATCGCCCCTACCCCCACTACCATAAGCAGCGAGGTCGTCCCCTGCTCCGTGCCGTCCAGTAACGCACGCTCCACCTCCGTTACATCCTCTATGACTCGCGAGGCCACATCCCCGCTTTTGCGCCGATCATAAAAAGACACTGGCAGATCAAGCAACTTCCCATGCAAATCCCTCCGAATATCGTAAAGTACCTTCTGCTCCACTGTATTATTCACTCGTATACGGCAAAAGTTTAGAAACTCTTGCAAGACAAAGAGCCCGCCTATCAGAGCCACCCCTTTGAGCAACAACTCCGTTTGCCCCATCGCAATCACCTCGTTAAATATCCATTGGATAGCCCGAGGCACCGATATCCCCGCCAGCGTCTGCCCAACGGCCAATCCTATCGTTAGGATAAAGAGCGCCTTATAGCGCATCAGGTAGTGGGCCACACGGAGAATAGGATGCTTCTTTCTTGGAGTCGTTGACGGCATAATAGGGAAGAGGCTTATTAGTTCGAATAGACGGAAAAAGCAAATTATGGATGCACCCCGAGGAAAAACGTACCCAACTCTTCTCAGTAGTTCTGAAGTAGCTTCAAGCTAATTCTATTTCGGTTATTAATTTCTATTTATTGCTTTAGCTATGACTTGATTGATTTTTACTTTGCCCCATTGCCCATTTTGGCTTTGAGAGGTTGCATGGAATCCACCCAACCCACCAGCGAAACTAAAACCGCAGGTTTCGGCGAGACGCTCTACGACCTTCCCTCCCCTTACCTACCGCACCCTGAGTTTGGCCTGCTCCACCTCCCGCGCTTCATTGCCAAGATTCGCAAGCACCTGGCGGGTGAGCTGCCCAAAACCTATCAACGCAATTTTACCAAGGGTTTCGATGGCTTCCTCTGCCTCCATCTCGGCGTGGACCCCAAAGCGGTGATTGAGGCCGTCCAGCAAAGCGCCTCTGAGCAAGAGCTTTCCCAGCGCCTAAAAACGCTCTTCCCTGCCGACCTCCGTGTGGCAAAATGGAACCGCGAGCTCGTCCAAAAAGGCCTCAGCCCGATGGGAAAAGAAGCCATCGCCGCCGCAAAAGCCAAGATGGGCATCGCCCACCGAGAAGACCTCCTCACCTTCGCCGACATGATTGATTTCGACGAGGGCAGGATTGCCTAGCCGCAATACTCTAGAGTTTAGAGGCTACTCCCCACTCTTCGGATACAGCGCTTGGAGCGACTTGAGTAACCCCAGTTGCGTGGCAGTCAGCTTGGCGGCCTCGGCCTTGGCATAGAGATCAGTCAGGCCCGTGGCTACTTGCAGGTAGTTGTCTGTCTTTAGGCCGCTTGCTATCGAGCCTAAGCTCCCTGAGAGCTGGGCGTTGCTGAAATCGAAATTGCGCTGAAGGGCGAAGATGGAGGCCGCATCCTTAAACTCCGTGAAGAGAGTCTGCTGGGCAGGTGTGAGCCCCATACCCGAAAGCTTTGAGAGACTCTTGAGTGCGGATCCATCGTTATTCTTGGAAAATGCGCTCAATACGGACTGCGCCGTTTTCATAAGCTTTTTGTCCCCACTCACGCTCTTAAGAAATGGCTCTGCGGCAGCCGTCAGCTCTTTTGGTAGTCCAAATGTCTCCGCTGCCTTCTCTGTAGCCACTTGCTTGGCCACATCGCCCAGGGCACCCCAACCACTTTTCTTCGGCTCATCGGCAGAAAGACTCAACGCAGAAAGAAGCAATGATGCGGATACGAGAATAAATAGGGGTTTCATATCAAGTCAGCTTACTCACTATTGGGCGCTTGGCAATAGAGGATAATCCCCGTAAGGCAATTCTTGCAATAATCATGATAACGCATATAAATGGTGCCTATTACTTGTCGCTACTGTCATAAATAATTAGCCGTTCCCACTGTGCACCAGCCTGAGCTGAAACTCTCCGACGATGGCAAGCTACTCAGCGTGGTCTTGCCTGCAGGTCCTTTTGAGGCAGGCAATCTCGTTGAGTTTAAAGAGCTTATCGGCAGCGCTTGGAAGGACAGCATCACCAAGGTCGTCTTCGATTTCGGCAAAGTCACATTTGTAGATTCCGCGACCATCGGCGCTTTGCTCAGCGTCTATCGCAAGCTCGAAAGAGGCGCCAGCCCTGTGGAGATTCGTTCTCCTAATCCCGCTATCAGATCCACCTTCCGTATCCTTCGCCTGGACGAAGTTTTCGATATTCGCTAATCCCGCGCCGCCTCTCGTTTGTGGCATCTTCTATTTTGATTAATCAAAGTAAAAACTTGCATACTCAAAGAATTCGCGTAGTTTTATAGGCAGACAACCATGAGTTTGCCGAACCTACACCAGCACCCCATGCCTGGCAAAGAGCGTGTGGAGATGGAGGACGCCCTCAAGCACCTCCACGAGGCCAGTTGGCGCGGTGGCCTTGCCACCATGGAGAGCCTTGCAGGCTCTCTCGGCATAACCAATGAGGCAGCAGGCGCCCTCCTCGACAAATTGCAGGGCAGGGGCCTTGTGGAGCCCTACCAAGGTGGCTGGCAGCTTACCTCGGATGGCAATGCCTACGCCCTCAAAGTCGTCCGTGCTCACCGCCTCTTCGAGTCTTATCTTGCTCACGAATCAGGTGTCCGCGCCGAATACTGGCACAAGATGGCTCATGACGCCGAGCACCGCTTGTCTGCTGACCAGGTAGACGCCATAGCCGACCGCCTCGGCAGGCCTCGCTTCGATCCCCACGGCGACCCGATTCCCACGCGCCAAGGCCTCCTCCTGCCGCACGCGGGACGTCCCCTTCCTGAGTGGCCAAACGGGCAAGAAGGCCTCATCTGCCATGTGGAAGACGAGCCGGCCCAGACCTTCAAGCGTCTCCTCAAAGCAGGCATCTACGCGGGCATGCGCCTCAAGCGAATTGGCGAAAACGAGCACGGGCTGGCAGTGGTCGTCGAAGGCCGCGAGCTAATCCTCACCCGTCAAGACGCTGCCCAAATCAGCCTCCAATCCCTGGACGAGCTGGCCGATGTGCGCGCCGATTTCAGCCGCTTAAGCGATCTCGCACCCGGTGAGCAGGGCGAGATAGCAGGCCTCTCTCCCTATTTCCGCGGCGCGGAGCGCACCCGCCTGCTCGACCTCGGTTTTGTCCCTGGCAGCCGCATCGAGCGCGCCTTCGCCAGCCCTCTCGGCAACCCTGTCGCCTTTTACCTGCGTGGCACCACCGTGGCCCTGCGCCGCGAACAAGCCGACCAAGTCTACCTGAAAAAGCAACCCGCCCTTTCCTGATTTTCGTATGTCGTGCCCTACTTCAGCCTGTGCCTCTTGTGGCGCAAACGCCGCCAACGGCGCCCTCAAGCGCTTGGGTATCCGTGTGGATAACTGGGACTTCGTCGTCGCTCTCGCGGGCAACCCCAACACTGGCAAAAGCACCATTTTCAACTCCCTCACCGGACTCCGCCAACACACGGGCAACTGGCCAGGCAAAACCGTGACTCGTGCCGAAGGCGGTTTTGCCTATGAGGACAAACGCTACAAGCTCGTCGATCTCCCTGGCACCTATTCCCTTCTCTCTGGATCGCCCGATGAGGAAGTGGCCCGCGATTTCATCCTTTTTGGCAAGCCTGATGTCACTGTCATCGTCGCCGATGCGGGCGCTCTGGAGCGCAACTTAAACCTTTGCCTCCAAATTCTTCAAATCACACCCAAGGCCGTTCTCGCTCTCAACCTGATGGACGAAGCGAAGGCCAACGGCCTGATTGTCAACGAGCGGCAGCTCTCCCGCGAGCTGGGCATCCCTGTCATTCCTATGGCTGCTCGACAGGGCGAGGGCATCTCCGAATTGCTCAAAGCCGTTGCAGAGATGGCCCAGGGCCAGCGCGCTACCCAGCCACGCAAGCTCCCCGTTGGCATGCGCCAAGTAGAGGCAGCCGTGGACCATTTGGCCAGGAAGCTCCGCCTGCTCTTCCCTGGCCTCAAGCCCGCAGAGTGGGTCGCCCTTCGCCTCCTCAGCGGAGATAAATCCATCACCGAGGCCGTCTCCGGCGGCGAGCTTGGAAACCTTGCCGCAGCGGAATCTACAACCGCAGCCAAATAGGTATCTCCACATAAGGTATATTTACATAAAGATTTAATATGGCCGCAGACAAATCCCTGAACAACGAACACCTGCTCGCCGAGGCCGAAGAGCTTCGATGGAAAGTGCCCGCAGATTTCCACGAGCGCATGGTGGAGGCCATTTACAAGGAGAGCGCGGAGATCACCTCACGCTGTGTCCAAAAGCCAGGCGGCTCTTCACGCCTCGCGTGGCAAGCTAAGATGGACCGCCTCCTTACGGGCAAGTGGACGGGCCTGCCCCTCATGGGTCTTATTTTCTCTGTAGTCCTCTGGCTCACCATCGAGGGGGCAAATGTCCCCTCAGGCATGCTTGCAGAGCTTTTACTCGACAATGGCCACCCTTGGCTCAAGGGCATAGGCGAGGCCATCGGCATGCCTTGGTGGCTCAGTGGCCTCCTTATCGACGGTATGTATCTCGCCACTGCCTGGGTCATCAGTGTTATGCTTCCGCCTATGGCTATCTTTTTCCCTCTCTTTACCCTCTTGGAAGATTTTGGGTATCTCCCTCGTGTAGCCTTCAATCTTGACCGCGTCTTTCAGAAAGCAGGCGCTCACGGCAAGCAGGCGCTCACCATGGCCATGGGCTACGGCTGCAATGCGGCTGGTGTCACGGCAGCCCGTATTATAGACTCTCCCCGCGAGCGCATTATTGCCATCGTGACTAACAACTTTGCCCTTTGCAACGGTCGCTGGCCTACCCAAATCCTAATTGCTACGGTCTTCCTCGGCGCGCTTGCTCCCGCTCCCATCTCAGGCTTGGTGGCAGCAGGCGCTGTGGCAGGTGTCACGCTCCTCGGTATGGCCCTCACCTTTATTGTCTCGCTCGCCCTCTCCCGCACTTGGCTAAAGGGCGAAGCCAGCACCTTTAGCCTGGAGCTCCCTCCCTACCGCCCTCCCCGTTTCTGGCGCACGCTCTACACCTCCCTCATAGACCGCACTCTCTTTGTGCTCTGGCGCGCTATTGTTTTCGCCATGCCTGCAGGCTTAGTCATCTGGACCATCTCCAATGTCTATGTTGGCGACCAGACAGCCGCTGTTTGGTTTATCGAGATGATCGATCCTTTCGCCATCGGCATAGGGCTCACGGGGGTCATACTCCTCGCTTATATCATTGCCATCCCAGCCAACGAAATCGTGATACCAAGTATCTTGATGCTCTCTGTATTGGCAACAGGTCAGCACGACCTTGGCGCAGGCTCTGGCGTTATGTTCGAGACGGACGACGGCACCCTCAGGCACCTTCTTACCTCTGCAGGGTGGACCACCCTCACCGCAGTCTGCCTCATGCTCTTTAGCCTTTGCCACAACCCCTGTTCTACTACCCTCTATACCATATACAAAGAAACCCGCTCCTGGAAATGGACTTTCGCCAGTGCGGCCATCCCGCTTGCCATCGGCTTCTCCCTCTGCGCCACCGTAGCCTTCTTTTGGCGCCTCTAGCACAATCGGCCCATAAACACGCCCTTGGGCTTCCAGTCCCGAGCCCGCAAGGCAATATGCAGCCAATCCAAAATACGAAATTGCCTAACCCCTTACGATTTTTCATGCTAGTAGGACTCTATGAATCCTACTCTCCTCCCCCAATGGCAAGAACTAGAGCTATCCTTCTCCGCACGCTCTCCTTCTGCTAATCCTTATATCGACACCCTGGCATGGGTTGATTTCACGCACGAAGACGGTACCCTCATCCGCCGTCCTATGTTTTGGGATGGTGGTGCCTCCTTCAAGGTCCGCTTCGCTTCCACCAAGTCTGGCGGCTACTGGTTCTGGCGCTCCTTTGCTGAAGACAATGTTCCAGGGCTTTGCGGGCACACTGGCCAAATACACGCCGCGCCACCCGTGGCCAACGCACACTCCTTCTACCTTCACGGCTTTTGGTCAATACCCCAGGGCAAGCGCAATCTCTACTACGCCGATGGCGCTCCTGTCCTGCTTTGTGGGGATACCGCTTGGGCACTTCCTTGGCGCGCAACGGAAGAGCAAGCCCTCACCTTCGCTAAAGACCGTCAGGCCAAAGGCTACAACGCTGCTCTGCTCATGACTGTGCAGCCGGATATGGAGTGCGTCGGCCCTCGCTCACGCACTGAAGACCTCGGATTTGACGTGGGTTTTGAAGACCTGCCCCAAGGCTCCCTTAAGCAGCTCGTCCCCGACTATTTCCGTAAGTTCGATAAACTGGTGGACATCCTCGTTAGCCACGGCATCTCCTGTGTGTATCAACCCGTCTTCCACGGCTACGGCTGGAAGGGCCGCAAGGTAGCGGGCAACGTTGTCTCCCCCGAAGACTACGCCCGTTACTGCCGCTACTTAGTTGCCCGCTACGGAGCGCGTCCAGCCATGTGGCTCATCGGCGGTGATGGCCCGGCAGAGGATCCTTTTGTCGTTGAACAATTGGATGCCGCAGGAGAGATGGTGGAAAAATGGGATGCCTACGCCCAACCGACCGGCATCCACTACTCCCCCCACGCCCAAAATCGCACTCATCAGGACAAGCGCTGGCTCGATTTTCAATGGTGCCAGACTGGCCACAATGGCGAGCATGTCCCAGAGCGTGTGGCCGATATGTGGCGGAACCTCCCTGCTAAAGCCGTGGCCAATGGAGAGCCCACATACGAAGAAATCGGCGCCCCAGGCCGCAGTGCGGACTGGTGGCAGGGCCACGAAGCCTGGTGCAACCTCACGGCTGGCGGCACCATGGGGGTCGTGTATGGCGCGGGCAGCCTCTGGCAATGGAGGCTTCACGCCGCCGAACCCGATCACCAAGACTGGTGCATGGCCTCTCAAGCGGGTTGGCGCGAAGCTCTTGACTTCCCGGGATCCCGCTACCCAGGCGTCCTCAAGCGCCTCCTCGATGGTCTCCCCTTCGGCGAAATGCAACCCAACTGGGACTACACCTATGGTCGCCGCGGCCTTGCCGTACCCGGTGTTCTCTTCGTCCTTTACCTCCCCTACGGCGGCGGCAACGGCATCACTTCGCAACTTGTCCCCCGCCCCTATCGTGTTTTCGATGCCCGCACAGGCGCCCTCTTAGAGCAGGCACGCCTTCCGGACCACAACCACTGTGGTTTCGGCACTGGCCCAGGTTCCGACCCAAAAATCCTTATCTTCTGGGACGGCTGGGAGCTCTTAGGCGAGCTTTTCAATGGCGCAAGATAATCAGCTCATTGCGTTTATTTGGTGTGCTTACCCATATCACGCATTATCCTGATATGGGCTATGTGACAATCCGTCTGGACGATTCCGTTATCAAAAGAGTTCATCGTATTGCGCATCAACGCACTACGGCCCTCAACTCTTTAGTGCTGACCTACTGTTGCAAGTAGCATCAAGCGATGAATGGAATCGCGACGCTCTTTACAAATAGCGCCTTACTTCATCTCTGCTTCTTCCACCTCTTCGACCTCGAAGTCAGTCCCAAAATCATCCCCTGGCTCGATGGATCGCTTGCCGGATGTCTTGGGTTCTGCGTAGGGCTTCCCCGTTAGTGTGGAGATAAATTTCTTCATGGCTGGCGTGAGAATCCGCCCCTTGCGGTGGATGATCGCGATTGGTCGTGTGAACTGCTTCCCCTTGAGCGATATGGCGCAGAGCAAGTTCTGCTGTATCTCTTGCTGCACCGTCGCAAAGGGTACTATCGCCACGCCTGCGTCGATTTCTACGGCACGCTTCACCGTCTCAATATTGTCAAATTCCATTACGGGCTCTATCTCAAACTTGTGCTCCTTGAAGATAGCGTCCGTCGCCCTGCGCGTAGGTATGTCTTGGTCAAATCCGATAAACTTCTCGTTTTGAAGCTCCTTTATATCAAGAGACTTTCGGCTCGCAAACGCATGGTTTGGCGTGCAGATAAGCACCAGCTTGTCCTCCAGAAAGGGGATGATCTCCAGTTGCCGCATCTTTTGCGGGTAGGCCACTAGCCCCATATCCACCGCGTTGTGCAGCACATCCTCATACACCAGATTGCTGCGTCGGTACTCCACCCGCACGTTTACCGATGGAAACTCCTGCAAAAAGGTCTTAATATAAGGAGGCAGCTCGTGCAGGCCTATTGAGTAAATCGTGGAGATATGGATCGTGCCGCTGATCACCTTCTTCATCTCCTGCAGTTCGCTCACCAGCTTGTCATAGCGGTATAAGATATCCTTTGCGCTCTCGTAGAGCTTCCCGCCCTCGCGTGTCAGCCTAAACTGCTTCTGGCTTCTGTCCACTATCAACACGCTGAAATGCTTTTCCATCGCTCGCAGTTGCTGGCTTACCGCGCTTTGCGTGATGTTGTTTAGCTTTGCCGCGCGACTAAAACTCTGGCTCTCCACCAGATCGGAAAATATCTTAAAGTTCTCCAGGTGCATGATAGTTTCTGATTTGTTACAATTCTACCTATAACCTTATCTAATGCCCTTGCAACTATTAAATTAGAAAATCTGCACCTCTTTGGCCTAGCCCGCCCCTCTTTCTCCTCCATGCTCGATTAGTTTTTAAATCTTAATTCTTAAATCTTAAATCTTAAATTCCTCTTGCCTACGCCCGCCTCTTTCTCCATTAAATTGCAATGGAAAAGGACTCTCCCATTTCTAGCCCGTCGGCCATAGATGGCCACTTTTATAAAAAGGCGGATGCCTTCTTTGCCGCCAGCCACAATGTCGGCCTCACGTATGACGATGTGACGCTGGCTACCAATTTCTCAAACGTCCTCCCGCGGCAAGCCCGTCTGGATACTTCCCTCTCGCCCGCCCTCCAGCTCCATATCCCCATCGTCTCGGCGGATATGGACACTGTTACCGAAGCCCCTATGGCCATCGCCATGGCGCTCAGCGGCGGCCTCGGCCTCATCCACTACAATATGCCTGAGCGTGATCAGGTAAAAGAAGTTGCCCGTGTGAAAAATCATGTCCACGGCCTCATCCAAGACCCCATCACTGTCCGCCCGGAGATGACTATCGGCGAAGTCCTGGAAATGATTGAGGAGAGACGCTTTGATTTCCACACCTTTCCCGTAGTGGGCCCCAATGGCACGTTTCTCGGCCTCTTGCTGGGTCGTGTCGTCAAGCAGCGGTATGCTTCCCGCACAGTCCACGAAGCCATGCTCCCCGCCGAAGAGGTTTACACCATCTCCGAAAAGGAGCTCGGCTCCAATCCCGTGGCAGCCGCCGATCGCTTTTTCAATGAAAGCCTCGGCATCGGCAAGCTCATCGTGCTAAGCGATTCAGGCAAGCTCCGCGGCCTCTTCACCCTCACCGATATTGAGCGCATCAACCAAGAGCAGCAGGCCGATTTTAAGCCTGCGCGCGATTCCCAGTTCCGCCTCGTTTGCGGCGCCGCAGTCTCCGCCCCCCGCACTTCCTCTGGTGCCATAGATACTGACCGCCTTCTTGCCCACGTCCACAACCTCGTCCGCGAAGGCGTGGACGCCCTCGCCGTCTCCACTGCTCATGGTCATAGCTCTGGCGTAGGCGATACCGTGCGCCTTCTTCGTAATGAGTTCCCCGAGCTTACCCTTATCGCAGGCAATGTGACCTCCGCCGAGGGCGTGGAGTTTCTCGCCAAAGCGGGCGCAAACGCTATCAAGATTGGCCAGGGCCCTGGCAGCATCTGCACCACCCGCATAGTGGCAGGCGTCGGCATCCCTCAGCTCACCGCCGTTTATGTGGCAGCCAAGGCCGCCGCCAAGCTTGGCGTAAAAATTATTGCCGACGGCGGCATCACCAAAAGTGGTGACATCGTAAAAGCCATGACGCTCGCCGATGCGGTCATCCTTGGCAATCTTCTCGCTGGTTGCCGTGAGGCTCCTGGCCAGATCATGGAAATCAACGGCAAACTCTATAAACAATACCGCGGAATGGGCAGCCTTAGTGCCATGAAGGCAGGCGCTGCCGCGCGTTACGGGCACGACAAGGCGTCTTCCTCCAAGTCCCAAAAGATTGCTGCTGAAGGCATCGAAGCCCTCAAAGAAGTCTCGGGCAGCGTTGAGCAAGTCCTCAAGCAGCTCGCAGGTGGCCTCCAGAGCGGCATGGGATACCTCGGTGTCGACTCCCTTCAAGACCTCCGTGCAAACGCTCGCTACATTCGCGTGTCTCCCGCTGGCATGCGTGAAAGCGCTCCGCACGATGTCCTTGAGATTAAGACCCCCAAGGCAGACGAGTAGCCCCTACTCCGCCGCCCGCTCAAATAATCCTTTCACGAACGGCCCCAGTGCGCGCTGCTCTTGAGTGAATGCCTTGCGGTAATTCGCGCGGCTAAAATCAAGCAATGCCGACTTAGGCTCATTCTCCAGGGCAAAGGCCACTTCGGGATCGCTCAGCATACCCGTCAGCAATAGCGCTCCCATGCTGTCATTGCTGGCCATACTCGCGCTCTTGTTACCTTGCACATTCTCGGCCCACAGTCTCGCGGCAAGCTCGGTATTGCCCAGCTTCCAGGCCCATACCCCACAGATATGCCTTACTGTATCCTTTTGCCTTTGCCGCTCGTCTGCCAGCAGCTCCATACCCTTGCGTAGCTCGGCATTCAGTTCAGCTCCAGAGATTATCCGCTCTCCCGAAAACACCAGATTGTAGCTGCTCGTTAGCCACAGCTCCTTAATGTCTGGCCTCACATTGTCTAGCTCGTAAGCCTTCTTCGCCCATTGCAGCGCCTCAGCATCCGCGCCTGTCTTATTGGCTGCTTGCGCCATCAGCACATAATCCGCCAGCCGTGTATCCGCGCCCTCCACTCCAAAAAATCTCGGGAACGTCGCAAATCCCACCACTAAAATCAGCCCCACGCCCACGTAGCGCATTTGGCAAGTAGTCCCCCTAAAATAGCCCCACAGCAGTGGCGCGCCCCCCGCCAAGACCCCAAGAAGCGGGTAAAGCGGCAAGCGGTAGCGATTGTTCACGATAGTCACAAGGCTTACCACGATATAAAGCCCCGCTACCAGCCCTATCCAAAGCAGCGCCTTCCGATTGTTGCCCCAGAGCGCCCATCCCCCTGCCACTCCGAGCAACAACAGCAGCCCCCAGTTCAGCGGATTCCATCGCAGTATTGGCGAAATCCCTTTCTGCAATTCCCATGTCTTATTGTCATACTGCTCCACATTATTCAGCAACCCGTAAGCCTTTCTCAGCGGCAGTGCGGCCCAGGCCACAGGATCTTCCAACACAATCCGCTTTACTTCACCCGTGTAGTGCGCGTTCACCTCATCAATCGAGTAGGGCGGCGTGCGCCCTGTTTGCCGCTCAAACAATTCCAGCGCCTCAGCCTCCACAGGAAAGAGTGTATCCGTTTCCACATACACTTTCTGCGTGTAGATATACCCCGTGAAAAGTTCAGGATTATTCCCGTAGTAAATCATATAAGGGCCCTGCCACGGCATCACCCGAAACTCCCCCGCGATCTTCCAATGCGCCACACCTAGCCCCACAAAGGATAGCGCTGGCCCAATCGCCGCCAGCCCAACCACAGCAAGCGCCGCGGCCATCTTTTTCTCTCTCCAAAAACAAAGCCCTCCTGCAATCAGTGGCCAAAGCAACGCCAGCGGCAACAACTGCGACCTCAGTGCGCACCCCGCGCCAATCAACAAACTCGCAACTGCCACGAGCCCTGGCTGCCGCTGCTCATTGCTTACAACTCGCCACCCCACCCATGCAAATGCTGCCAGCAACGCGCTCGTTATGGTTATGTCATAGGGGTCCCCGGCAAAAAAATGCGGCACAGGATGCAACCCTACTGCCAACACCCCCACAACTCCCGCCCACTTATTTTTCCATACCGCCTGCGCAAGCATCCCTACAAACACCAGCATAGCCACATACGCCACCACGTTTATCAACCGTGCCAAATCGGGCATCAACGCCTCAGGCACTCCCGCCGCATACCCTACCGCCAGCACAGCCGAATACAATGGCGCCCTAAAGAACGCCCGCTCTGGCAATTCCCCCGCCGCCATCTCCTTCGCCATCTCCAAATTATAATACCCATCCATCACTGGCTCCCGCCCCATCGGCGTCCCCGCATACCACATTAGATGAAGCATCAATGGTATCGCGCATAGTCCCACAGCCACCCATCTCAGCCTTTTTTCTGTTAGTCTATGATCTGATTGAACTGCTTGTATCCATTTCTTAATACCCAATGAATTCGTAGATGGTTGTTCTTCGTTTTCCGTATCTTTCAGTTCTTTCCTGCTAATCCAGCTCTGCGGCGCAAGTGCGAAGAAACATAAAACCGCCTGCCATCCAAACAAAGGTACCTGATAACGAAAATAGTGTGATACGACCAAGTAAGGCGCCAGATAAAGCAGGTATAAGAGCGCCACCGCTCCTGCTATCCCAAATAGTCGCCTTCTGAGCAAAATGCCCATTATCGCAAGTGTCGGCAACGCAGCCATTGTGATGCCTGAGACCACAGCCCATGGCGCATATTCTCTTTCCCGCCATATCCCCGTGGCTTTGTTCCAATCCCTGTAGGCTGCATCCGCGTTTTCCAACCCTATCTCACCCAGCCGCTTCCTTAGTACTGACGGCTCCCAGTCAACCGCTAGCCACACATACCGTCCATTTTCCCTAACATATCCAGCCAGCCCTTCCGCTTTTAATCGCTCCCCATCGGCCACACTCACTTCAGGGCCCATGGCTACAGCGCCATGCCCAGCTCGTGTATAGATGAAGGCATTTGCGCACCGATTCATCACTCGCCGCAAGTATTCCAGGAAATCACCCGCTATGGCCTCCTTCCCCATACCGCCAAAGTGACCTACAAAGGCTATCTCCCCTTTACTGGCGAACGCGTCTTGCACCTCGCCTGGGCTAAACGGATGGTGTACTAGAAATATCCCGTTGTTCAGCACACCATTGCTCGAAACGTTTTGCGCCAAATAGGCTTCATACCAAAGGTTCGACTTTAGCGGTATCACCTTTCCCAGCGCCATGTAATTTCGCCCACCCCACACTCCCAGTGCTAGAAAAACCACCATCATCACCGTTGCGATTGGCCGTCCATGCGTCCTCAAAACTTCACCCATCCCGCCGCCGCGTGTCTCTTTATTTCTCCTATATTCCACCCCAAAAACAACCGCCAGTGCTGCCGCAAGGCATACCGTTAGATTAGCGCTCGAAAGCGGTATGACCAGTCCCGCCACTACCCAAAGCCATTGCGTCTTTCCCCACCCTTCTCTGAGTGTCCTCGCCACCAGGTATGTTAGTAATCCGCTTAGGAAAAACACCCACGAGAAATCCGTTAAACCCGTCACCAATAGATACGCCTGTGATCCCAAAAACAATGTGAGCATTGCCTGCAAACCCAATCGTCCCCGCTCCGATAAATAGCCCCGGAATGCCCCGAAAAAAAGGCCCCAGCCTCCCGCAATCGCGAGGCAATTGGCCGCCAACAATGCCCACATTGCGGCATAGGTCTTTACTCCAAACACCCCAAACACTCCCGCGATAAAATATGGTAACAATGGCGGCATCCAGGCCGTAGGCCCGCTCGGTATGCCAAACGGGTTGGCAAATCCTTCCCCGCTCACTATGCTTTCCGCTATATTTCCGTATTCCCCTCCCATTGATGCATTGCCTGCTGTCGGGTAAGGCGTATTGGCCCAAACCGTAGCGAGCATCATTACTACAAAAATACCAATGGCTCCAACTGCTGCGCTGCGTATTCCTTTAATCATACTGGCATTTAGGCGTTGTTATTAGTTCGTTCTACAAACTACTAGCATCCCCTCTGCTTGCCTACCTTATTTATTTTGGCTTTTCTCATCCCATGAGCATCTCCACAAAACTCGGCGACTCGGGCCAAACTAGCCTCCTCTTCAACAGGCGCGTCCCCAAAACCCATCCGCGTATTGAAGCATGCGGCTGTATAGACGAATTGGGCGCTGCTCTCGGCCTTGCTCGCGCCTGTTCCCCTTTTCCTGACAAGGCTGCACTCCTCCTTTCTATCCAAAAAGACCTCTGGATGCTCATGGGCGAGCTGGCCACCCACGAGGATGACTATCACAAATACGAAAAATCAGACTTCGCCAAACTCCTCCCAGAACACCTGGAAAAACTTGATGTCGAGGTAAAAGCCCATGAGGCCCGCACCGTAAAATTCAAGGGCTTTGTCCAGCCTGGAGAATCCCTCAGCTCCGCCTTTCTCCATCAAGCCCGCACCATTTGCCGCCGCGCAGAAAGAGCCGTTTGCCGTATCGCAGAAAATACCCCCGCCTCTCATCTTGTGCCTGTCCGCCCGCTTCTCTTGCAATACCTCAATCGCATGTCCGACCTCCTGTGGCTCATGGCCCGTGAAGACGAGCTCCATGCTACCGCCGAACGTGCCCCCTAGGCCCAGTCCAGCCCTATGTCGCACCATGCTGCATGGTGCACAGGCGCGCCCGTAGAGATAAAATCCACCCCCACCCTGGCGTAGCGGCCAATCGTGTCCAGTTTTATCCCCCCACTGGCTTCTGTAAGCGCTCGTCCGTCAATCAGGCGCACGGCTTTCTCGCACTGCTCTGGCGAAAAGTTATCCAGCAATATCACATCCACCCCTGCTTCCAGAAGGGGCGGTATCTGCTCCATGGCATCCACCTCTGCCTCCACCACCAGATCGGGCCGCCTCTGCTTGGCCATCAGCACGGCGTCCCTCAATGGACTTCCCTGCCCCCAGCCTGCAGCCGCAAGATGGTTGTCCTTCAGCATGATTCTATCATAAAGCCCCAACCGGTGATTCCACCCGCCTCCGCACGCGAAGGCATACTTCTCCAACGCACGAAATCCTGGCGTCGTTTTTCGTGTATCAAGCAGC
>CAZHQD010000013.1:0-29851 GCA_964533835.1 uncultured Puniceicoccaceae bacterium
TAACTAACCATAAAATCTACAAACAGCTAATCACCAATAATTAAAAAATCTCAAACTTTCAGAAAAACAAACGTATGTGAATCTCACGCACTCCATTTTGCCTTCAACCTTTAACCCTCACTCCCCTCACCTCTCAGAGCGGGCACCCTGTCTCAATCCAAGTGTATTCCAGATTGAATTTCTTTGCAGCTTCTTCGGCTAGTGCTCGCACACCAAAGGTCTCGGTTGCGTAGTGACCGCAGACGTAAAGGTTCAGTCGGTGTTCCTGGGCATAGTTAAAGTGCTGCTGTTTAAGCTCCCCTGTTATCAAGGTATCCACACCATTTCGGATAAGCTCTTCCACTGCGCTATTGCCGCTCCCCGTGAGGATAGCCACTCGGGCAGGCTTCTCAGAGCCAAATTCAATTGCGGTCACTTTGGGGAACTGCTTTTCAAGGCGCTGGCGTAGCTCGCTGCGGGCAAGGTCAGCCTTGGCCAGCAGAGCGATAGGGTTGCCTTCATATTCCAGGAAGAACTTCTCAGGCGCTAAGTGGATGGCCTTCGCCAAGAGGGCATTATTTCCAATTTCGGGATGGCAATCCAGCGGCAGGTGCGATGCGTAGAGCGCGCACCCTCCCTCAATAAGAGTCTTTAGCTTCTTGTAGTTGGCTCCAGTCACGGGTGCTATTGGGCTCCAGAATAGGCCATGATGGACAATTAAAAAGTCCACCCCCTCCCGCAAGGCGAGCTGAAAGGGCACCAGCCCCGCGTCCACCGTGGCGCCTATCTTGCGGACAGCCCCGCGATTGGCTACTTGTAGCCCATTGGCCACTGGGTTAAAATCTTTAATGGATGTGCGGCGTGTGCGCTCATCACAGAACTGGACGACATCGGCTAGTGGTATCACAGTTCTAAGCATCAGGTATTATCCGCATATTTTCAATATTGTTATGCCCCCTCGCAGTAGGGTATGATTATCAAGAATGAGGTATGTAGTCTCAAAGTGGATTCTTGCCGCAGCTTGCCTGCTGCTCCCTTCTGCCCAGGTGGCTGCGGAAGATTACTTTGAGCGCTTAGAGGTCAAGGGAAGAGTCTTCACGGAAGTCAGGGTAAAAGAGGCAACGCCCGAGGCTCTCTTCATTATCCACAAAAATGGTCTGGCCAAAGTCTTTCTGGCAGATTTGCCAGCCGACTTACAGGAGCGCTATGGCTACAAACCTGAAGCTGCTGCTGCTCACAGGGAAGAGCAAATAAGAAAGGCCTCCGAAGTCTCTGCCGCTCAAGCAAAGGCTCGTATGGAGCGGATCCAGGCAGCACAGCAGACGCTCCAGATTGCCAGGATGCAAAGCAGGGCAAGTCCTATAGACAGCCTCTTGGCTCGTTTCGGCACACCCGCGCCAATCCATCAGCTCGTTGATATGCGCCAGCGGTTCCCCCAGCTCTACGTCCGCGATCAAGGCCGTAGGCCGAGCTGCGCTGTTTTTGCCGTAGTCTCCGCGCTGGAATACCAAAACGCCGTTGCCACGGGCGTCCCCGAAAGACTTTCCGAGGAATACCTGATATGGGCCACCAGAAAGACCCTCGGCCTCCAGAACGGAGTCAATGCCGATGGCAGTGTTAGCGACAGCGCGGATGCAGATGCAGGTTTCGATCTCTACGAGGTCGTCCAGGCAGTTCGCAGCTACGGGATTCCCACAAATGACCGCATGCCCTATTCTTACGGGCGCAACATGGGTGCCATCAACGATCCCACCCCGGATATTATTAGCGAGGCCCAGACTCGGAGGACCGTAAACTACTTCACTATATCGGGTCGCTCAGCCGACGTAAGGCTTTCCAACATCGTTCACACCCTCAACGATGGTATTCCTGTTGTTATCGGCATCCGTTGGCCTCATTGGCGCACTCTTCAAAATACGGCCCTCCTTAGTAATCAAACCACTCGGCAAGGTTACGCTCACGCAGTGACTTTGCTGGGCTATAAAAATGAAACCCAGAGACCCGAAGATACCGTCTTTATCTTCAAAAATAGTTGGGGAAACAAGTGGGGCTCAGGAGGCTACGGATTTGTGACCTACAGCTATTTATACGACAATCTGCTCTCTGCCGTGCTCCTGGAGGTAAAGTAAAGGAGCTTCCCGGGTATTACCCTGGCATCTCGATTTGTTTTGTGGCAGAGTGCCGCGAGATTTGGTAGCTGTTACAGGAACTTTATAAAATGACACCAGCTAATCAGCCAATTCGCTTCTATAATCGCCACAGCCAAAGGGAAGAGGTTGAGCGTGTCTATGGTGAAGCATACTTGCGGTGGGCTTATGGCACGGTACTTGGGAAATTGACAATGTGGGCAATCGTGCGGCGCGCTTGGTTTTCTCACCTCTATGGCTGGCGTATGCAGCGTAATGCCAGTAAGTCCAGAATTCTTCCTTTCATAAAGGAGTACGGGCTTGATCCCTCTGAATTTTCTGAATCTCTGGACCATTTTGAGAGTTTCAATGCCTTTTTTATAAGACAGCTAAAAACAAGCGCACGTCCCATCGATAAAAATGCTCTCGCTGTTTTTCCCGCAGATGGCAGGCACACTGCCTATACGGATTTGCAGCCCAATAATCTCTTTGGCATTAAGGGTGAATCACTCACTCTTGCAGAGTATTTGGGAAATCAAAGCGATGCAGATGGATTATCTGGTGGTTTTGGCGTACTTTCGCGTCTCTGTCCTGTGGATTATCACCGTTTTCATGTGCCTGTGAAGGCAAGGCTTGTAGATATTCGAAAACTCAAGGGCCCCCTGGATTCTGTGAGTCCAATCGCCACTCGAATAGACCCACAGATTCTACTCAGAAATCAGCGTGTAGTATGTGTTTTTGAGTCGGACTCACTTGGCAGGTTTTTCATCGTCGCTATCGGCGCTGCCTGCGTGGGTACCGTCAAGATTAGCGCTGGACTAGGGAATACCCTGGAAAAAGGAGCAGAATTAGGTTGGTTTGAGTTCGGCGGTTCGAGCCTTTTTACTCTGTTTCCTAAGACTTCTCTATGCTTGGCAGCGGATTTGCTTGAGTCTAACAAGAATGGGATGGAACTTTACGCGAAAATGGGTACTCTCATGGCACTACCCCAAAGCCCGCCACCATAATCGGAAGGGCGGCCTGAGCGCATGAATACCGGCAGTATAGCTTACCGAATCGCAGATTTTCTGCGGAAATCCCCCCCATTTCAATTTGTGAGCGAGGAGGACTTGCTGGGGTTAGCACAAGGTGCCCGTGTGCGCTTTCACGAAAAAGACGAATATGTTTTTGAAGAAGGCAAACGGCGTGGAAATTTTCTCTACGTTATTAACAAAGGCATAGTTAGGCTCACACAAAAGACAGGTGCCACAGAGACAACTCACGACTTTCGTGGCGAAGGAGACCTTGTGGGGCTTGGCTTTTTTGCCAATCAGGAGTCATATCGGCATTCTGCAAAAACAGACTCAGAGTGCCTCTTGTATGCCCTGAAGCTTGATGCGCTTCAACAGCTTTTGCCTAAGTATCCTGAGGTAGTTCGGTGGTTTGGCGCTTATTTTTCCCTAAACCCAAATGCCCCTGTGGTAAGGCGCATTACGGAGTTTGCCAACTCAGGAACTCGCAAGTGGCTCAATGAGCGGGCTCCTCTTCCCGATTGGATAGGCCGCAAGGTAGGCTACTGCTACCATTTTGAAACTGTTGCTCAGGCAGCGCAAACCCTTGCATTTTACGAAGCCAGCGCCCTCGCAGTGGTTACTGCGGAGATGCAGCCCTTGGGCATGATATCCAATGAGGTCTTAAGAAATCTCATAGCAACTGGCAACTGGTCGCCCGAAGATCCAGTGGAGAATCATATAAGCCGCAACCTAGTCGTCGCCCCTAAAGACCTATCCATTGGCGACTACATTTTGCTCATGATGCGTCATGGTTCGGCTGATTTGTGTTTAACGGAAGATGGCACGGCGGAAAGCCGTCTTATCCGATGCTTATCCCATGAAGATTTGCTCTTTGCCTACGGCACAGACCCAGTCCTAATCGTTGAAGAAATACGGTGTTCAGACAATGATGAAGAGCGCCACTCATTGCGCAGGCTGAGAGAGCGCGCAGAGGCCTACATTGCGGCAGCATTAGCAGGCAGGGAATCGGTCGAATGGTTTGCCAAGGTTAATGCGACTTTTACCGAGAGCGTAGCCGAGAGAGTTCTTACCCTTTCGACAAGAAATTTGGTTAAGAAGAATGGTCACTACCCTCCACTGGAAAAGACTACGCTAGTGATGGCTGGCAGGGCGGCACGACAGGAATTCTTTGGCGTAAGAGGCACCAAGTGGTTACTTCTAATTAATGAGAGGCCCGAACGGCTTAGTTTATCTATAAGGCAGCATTGGCAAGGTGAGTTTGAAGTGGAATGGGAAAGGTGTGGCTTTACAAGCACCTATGCAGACCACGAAATGCCCTACAATATGCGCTGCCAGACTGTGGATGAGTGGCTGGTGCAACTGAAAACATGGATTCGAGAGCCTGAAAATAATCATGTGTGGGCCATGCGGGAATGGCTAGATTTGGAGTCATGCGTGGGGCCGGTAGGTATGCCGGAAGTTATTCCAGATGCACTGAGAAGGGAATTGGCCGAGAGTGACCGCTTTTTCAGGTATTACGCCGCCCAAATACTAAGCCATCGCGTGCCCATGACTATCTTCAGAGACGAAGTCATAGAGGACGCTGGTATTGGGCGTTCAAGTATTGATTTAAGGAAAGAGCTGCTACTCCCGATGGTAGACTCGGCGCGCCTTCTCAGTTTTGCCATCGGGGAAACGCGCACCTTGAGCACTGCCGATCGGCTTAGACTTTGCGCGGACAAGTTTCGCAAAGACAGAGCCCTTTTCGAAGAGGCAGTGGAGGCTTTCCTTCTCGTATTCTATCTTCAATCGCGAACCCTTCTTTTGGAAGAACGGGAAGAAACCGTAGTTCGAGTCTCAGAGCTCACGCGGATTGACCAGCATTTGCTAAAATCAGCCATGAGAAGCGCCGAGAGCCTGCTTGATTTTTTAGCCAAACACTTCTGCATAACACGCACAGTCTAACGTATTATGGCGAATGCAGATAAAAATGAACTGGCGGCGATTCGCTTTGTTTCTCTGGACACAGAGACAACAGGGTTGAATCCTCGAAAAGACCGTATCATTAGCCTCGGCGCCGTCGCCATAGAGCATGGAGAAATAGTAGTTGAAGACGGGTTCGATGCTGTCATTCCCGTTGATTTCAACTCCTCGGCAGTCATCTACCATGGTATAACGCGTGAGGAATCTCAAAGAGCCAAACCGGAACATGAAACACTCGCGGAGTTATTCGAGTATATCGGCAGCAGCCCAGTAGTCGGCCACCATATTGGGCATGATGCGGCTTGCCTCTATTTTGCCTGTCAAAGATCAAATATCACCTGGTCCAATCCTCTCTTTCTAGACACTGACTTGCTTACAAGGCATATCGCTGCCAATAACTCTGAACTTAAAAGCCAACTCAATCGCTATTCCTTAGAGGAACTTTGCTTGCTATTTGATATCGCGATGCATGATAGACATACCGCACCGGGAGATGCCTTCCTTACGGCACAAGTATTTCTTAGGCTTATGAGGTATTGCAATCGGATTAGCATTAGGGACTTGAACTCACTTCAGGCTGTGTGCAAGGTTTCAGCTGAAACTTCCCTGGCGGGAGAGCAAGACTAGACTCTACTTGAGCGCTACCAAGACTACCCCTGTGACACAGAAGGCAACACCGATAATGGCTTTAATGCTGAAGTTCGCGCCACCAATCACAAGACCTGCCACAGTGAGCAGAACCGAAGAGCTGCCAATTATTGCAATGGCGTAGCCTGGATTCGGAGACATGACCAAGGCTTTTCCTTGGCAGAAATTACCGACTCCCAACAGCAACCCTATAACAAAGAGGATAATCCAGTACTTAGTGGAAAGATTGTGTAAGCCCTCGGGGCCCACCACCGCCTGTATAAGAGCGTAGAGGGAACACACACCGGTGACGGTAGCCATCATCTGAGAGATGGAAACGCCTCCCTGCCCTGCCACACGCATCAGCCATAATGCGCATGCAAACGAAAACATAGCCCCAAACGAATAAGTAATCCAGGTCATGGTCAAGGGCAGAGGGAAGCGTATCACTGTCTCTGTAGGCAAGTGCAAAAGAGCAACTACCTACGGACAGAAGCGCGAAAGAAGACTTTCTAGATCAACTTTCTACACTATCCGCTGGAATATCCTGCTTGAAGGTGAGGCCTTTAGTGTCTGCCCCCACTTCGATCGGATGCCCCTTCGTGACTTCACTACGAAGGATTGCTTCGGCCAACGGATCTTCAAGATACTGCTCCACAGCGCGTCGAAGTGGACGAGCGCCCATCTTCTCATCGGTTCCATGATCGATGAGGAACTCCTTAGCCTCCGTGGTAACGTGGAGGATAATGTCGCGTTCCTTAAGCCGCTTTGAAACTTTGGATAGCTCAAGATCAACGATCCTGTGAAGATGGTGACGGGTAAGAGGCTTAAAGACGATATGGCAAGAAATGCGGTTTAAGAATTCAGGCTTAAAGACCTTTTTGGCCTCCTCCATGATCTTCTCTTTAGTCTTCTCGAACGTTTCGGCTTCATTTTGCATTCCGAATCCCAGATTGCTCCCTTTTTGGAGGATATGGGCACCAACGTTGGAAGTCATGATGATGATCGTGTTGCGAAAATCCACAGTACGCCCGAGGGAGTCCGTCAGGCGACCATCTTCCAAGACTTGGAGAAGAATTTGTACCACATCAGGGTGGGCTTTCTCGATCTCATCGAAAAGCACTACGCAGTAGGGCTTGCGCCGCACGGTCTCAGTAAGCTGTCCACCTTCCTCGTAACCGATGTAGCCTGGAGGCGATCCGATAAGGCGAGAAACGGAGAATTTCTCCATGTACTCGGACATATCGATTTGGACCAGCGCTTCCTGCTGACCAAAGATTTGCTCGGCCAGGGACTTAGCAAGGTGTGTTTTACCCACCCCAGTGGTTCCCATGAACAGGAAAGAACCGATGGGGCGACGCGGATCTTTCAAGTCGGCACGTGAGCGACGGAGCGCTTTTGCGATGGCGACCGTAGCCTCGTCTTGGCCGATGATAAGCTGTTGCAATTCCTTCTCGAGATTGAGCAACTTCTGGGACTCCTTTTGCTCCATCCGAGCCAACGGAATCTTAGTCCAATCGGAAACGACTTGGAGCATATCGGGTTCGTCCACAACAATGCGCGTCTCTGCTCGATTACGCTTCCACTGTTCAATCATGGCTTCCCGCTGTGCGCGAAGCTGCTTTTCTTTGTCTCGAAATTGTGCCGCATCCTCAAAGTGCTGCTCTGCGATAGCAGACTCCTTTTTGGCGCAAACCTCGTCTATCTCTTTTGCGAGAGCCTCAATTTCTGGGGGACGGTTTAGAGAATTAATACGAGCTCTCGCACCAGCCTCATCAAGTACGTCTATCGCTTTATCGGGCAGGAAACGTGACGTGATGTAGCGCTCGCTGAGTCGCACAGCAGACTCCAGCGCAATTTGCGTGTAGCGCACCTTGTGGTGGTCTTCGTATTTGTGGGCGATGCCTTGGAGGATCTTAAGGGAATCTTCAACCGAAGGAGCATCGACCATCACGGATTGGAAACGGCGATCAAGAGCGCTGTCTTTTTCAATATATTTGCGATATTCGGCCAGTGTGGTTGCGCCAATACACTGGAGCTCGCCACGGCTGAGAGCGGGCTTGAAAATATTGGAAGCATCCATAGCACCTTCAGCGGCACCTGCACCCACGATAGTGTGCAGCTCATCGATAAAGATGATTATGTTTTTGGCGCGGCGAATTTCGTCCATCACCGCTTTGATGCGTTCTTCAAATTGGCCACGGTATTTGGTGCCCGCAACCATAAGGGCGAGATCCAGCGTTACCAATTTTTTATCGAGAAGAATTTCGGGCACGTTGCCAGCGGCAATCTCCTGGGCAAGACCTTCAGCAATGGCAGTTTTACCCACACCAGCTTCCCCTATGAGAACAGGGTTATTCTTTGTGCGACGGCAAAGGATTTGCACAACGCGACGAATCTCCCCTTTGCGTCCAATGACTGGGTCTAATTCACCATTACGGGCAAGCTCCGTAAGATCGCGCCCAAACGCTTTGAGAGCAGGCGTTTTAACATCTTGCGCAGCGCCCTGAGCATTTTGTGGGCTACCAGCGGGAGAGCTAGCATGCTGCTCCTCGCCCCCTTCTCCGGAGAAATTGGGATCAAGCTCGGAGAGGATTTCCTGGCGGCAACGTTCTATATCAATATCCAAAGATTTAAGGACACGAGCCGCTACACCCTCTCCTTCTCGCAAAAGACCGAGTAAAATGTGTTCTGTACCGACGTAGCTGTGGTTGAGCTGTTTGGCTTCTTTGCCAGCCAGAGCAAGGACCTTTTTGACTCGAGGTGTGTACGGGATGTTGCCAGAAGGCTTAGACTGAGGTCCCATTCCGACTTGTTTTTCTACAGCAGAGCGTACGGTTTCCAGATCCAGCCCCATCTTTTGTAGGACATTGACGGCCACACCCTGACCGAGATTGATCAAGCCGAGTAAGAGGTGCTCGGTACCCACATAGTTGTGGTGGAAGCGATCAGCCTCTTTTCTAGCCAGAGCAAGAACCTGCTGAGCTCTGGGGGTGAAATTGTTCATTGGTTCAGACGACATAACTTTGAAATGGGCTCTGAGGTTATTTAGGAGGTTATGATTATGATAATCGGTATGAGTAAAAATAGGTGTAGGCCGGTAAAATGCGAGAAGGCATAAATAAGTTTTCTAAATAAGAGCTATCTAGCGCAAAATGTGCCAAAGCGCAAACAGAGAAAGGATTCAAAGGCTGATTTTGAGGGATAAAGTGGCATCAAGATTGGCATAAATCGGTTATAACTGCATATACGAGGCAAGGAGCCACGCAGGTTGTAAAAAGAGTATAATTTTCACCCCAAACCTGGGATCAAAAGATTACCTCCCTACGAAAAATGCGGAAGAACTAGTTTAGCGAACTATCGGAAGACGGACCTTCTTCAACCGAGACTTTATAGTTTAAGGCCGGGAAGGATTGAAATTCGTGGCGGAGGAGTTGTGCGCGCATGGCATCTCGAGACATTGGGTCAGCTTGGCCACCAGCCGCCGCTTGCACATGCCCAGGCTGCACTTCGATGAATAGCCTATCCATTGTGGCACGATGCTCTTCGGGAAGCATTTCGATATCAACTGCAAGACGTAGTAGGGAGAGGAGATTCATGGCTTCTTCGCTGGTGAGAAGATGCGCATTTTGTAGAATCCCGTAAGCACGCCCTACCTTATCAAACAGCTTTGGAGCATTGTCTTCGAGCAGCTTCATTCGAGCAAATTGCTCTTGCTGGATGACTGCGCTGATAATGCTGCCAATACGCTTTATGATATCGTCCTCAGGCTCGCCAAGTGTCTGCTGATTAGAGATTTGAAAAATACTGCCTGTAGCGTCTGTTCCTTCACCAAAAAGCCCACGTACGGCCACACCGACTTGATTTACCATGCGGATTACCTTCTCCATATTTCCGGAAAGGACGAGCCCGGGAAGGTGAAGCATAGCGGAAGCACGTAGTCCCGTGCCCAGGTTGGTAGGGCATGCAGTTAAATAGCCCCAGTCAGTCTGGTATGCATAATCAAGGTGGTTTTCCAGAGCTGAATCCAGTTCAGAAATGCTTTTCCAGAGCTGCTTAAGACGAAGCCCGCCGCGCATCATCTGAATACGAAGATGGTCTTCTTCATTGATCATTATGGAGCAGCCGGAGTCTTTGCTAATGAAGACACCAGCGGCATGCTTGGAGTTTTGCAGCTCGCGACTGATGAGATGCCTTTCGACTAAAATTAATTTTTCCAACTCTGAAAGGTCCTCGGTCTTAAATTTGAGGCCCTTTTTCAATGCCGTTTGCTGTGACAGAGCGTCGAAAGTTGCAGCCAAAATGTCTCTTCGCTGAGACTCTTTGGCCCACCCAGGGAAAGGGAAAGCGGCCAAATTGCGAGCCAGCCGAATTCGGGTGCTAAGCACAATAGGGCCAAGCTGACCAGCATTGGGGACAGGCTCTGCCTTGCCCTCCAGCAATGGAGCTATCCGATCCGTACCTACGACTGTTGCCATGGATTTTTTCAATAGAAGGTTAATAAAACATATTTCCAGCTCCAGTGCGAGCAGAAGCAACTAGAAGTGGACGCTTGATACGAGAAACGTGCTCTGAATGGTTACTACAAGCGAAAGAGGTTTTGGATATACGCCTAAAATCAACATTTGATTCTTGAAAATGTGACGAATCTGACGCACACTGAATTTCACTGCTTAACTGCATCGCTCGGAATGCGAGCGACGCCATAACAAATACAAACAATATGATTCGCTTGTTAGGGACAGCCCTTGCGCTGCTTCTGGCAACAGCAATACTAAGCGCGAACACTTCAACAGTTGGGGCTGATGCGAGCGCGTCAGTCAGCGGAAGCTTCGGCAGTAATTTCTGGCCATTTCAGTACGAGCGTGAAGCCGATCCTGATGGAAGGCCTTACCGAGCGAGTGCGTTTGGACCGATTTGGGGTCATAAAAAATCCGCAAGTATCGAGACGACTGCTGTGCGGCCGCTAGGAGTAAACTTTGATGACTCTAGGCTTAAGGAAAATAGATTTCATTTTGTCTACCCACTCTTTAATCATAAGACCAATAGCCAAGGTACTGAATGGGATATTTTGCAACTGGTTTTCGGTTCCGAGCGGCTAGCATCTCAAAGTAGGCCTGTGCAAAGCCGCTACGAAGCATGGCCTTTTTTTTGGTACAATAATACTGGCGAGGCAGCAACAAGTTACTGGGCATTTGCTCCCTTCTACGGTGAGTTGAAGAATAGGTTTTGGTCGGATCACATTAAATTTACCCTTTTACCTCTTTATCTGCGGGTAACGAAGGGGGACGAAGTTAAGACATCGCTGCCCTGGCCATTTCTGCAATTTCTTGATGGGCCTGAAAGCCGTGGCTTTGAACTTTGGCCATTGTTTGGAAAGAATACTCGAACAGGAGAGAAGGCCTACAATCAAACGTACGCACTCTGGCCCATCTATTATGACTACAGCAAAAAGGTTGAGAACAGCGAACAGCCTTACAGAAGATTCGGAGTTCTACCATTCTACACTCGCGAAACTGCCGAAGGCTTGAAAAGCGAAACGTATGGATGGCCCTTCTTTGGATATACTAAAGAATTTGAGCCAAGAAAAACCTACAACGAAACGCGGTATCTTTGGCCATTTATAATTCAGGGCAGGGGGGAAGAAAAATACATCAATAGATTACTTCCCCTTTACTCACACGAAAAAAGAGGCTCCTACGAAAAGCATTGGTACGGCTGGCCGTTGCTCAAGACAGAGAGCTGGCAGGAAGGGCTTCTGAATGTAGAACGCAGTAGCTTTTTTTACTTTATTTGGTGGGATGAAAAGCAGACGGCAAAAACGGAAGCCGGTTCTTTCTATGCCCGAAAGAACCACCTCTGGCCAATATACAGCTATTGGAACAACGGTGGTGGGGTACGGCAGTTCCAAACGCTTTCGCCATTTGAGGTATTTTTCCCCAACAACGAAGTGATTAGAGAAAAATATTCACCTCTTTTCGCTCTGTACCGATACGACTCTCGTCCACAAAGCACGACACACAGCGTGCTTTGGGATTTGATTACCGTGGAATCAAGAGGGGGTGACGGAGTATTTCAAGTAGGGCCACTCTTCGAACTTATCCGCACTGGCGATAACGCTTATGTGGAGCTTTTCAAGGGTTTGGCGGGATTTGGTGTGGAAGACGGTGAAAGCAAAAGGCGCCTTTTTTGGCATCAATTTTAAGCATTTATACAGCCATGAAAATCAATCGTGAAATGGTCGAGTCCATCGGCAGTGGGGTATTCTTACTGGGTCGTACCATTAGGCAATTGGGCGCCCTACCCAACCAGCTTAAGCGGGTTCTGGAGCAGTGCCACTATATTGGCTACATGACATTTCCGTTGGTATTCGTACTAAGTTTTGCAATCGGTGCTGTCGTAGCGCTGCAAACGGGCTACAGCTTGAGGCAATATGGAATACTAGAGACTGTAGGCACGATATTAGGCCTGTCCATGGTAAGGGAATTGGGGCCAGTCATGACGGCAATCATGCTTGCGGGTAGAGTCGGCTCATCCATTACAGCTGAAATTTCCTCGATGAAGGTATATCAGGAAATTGATGCGCTTAAGACGATGTCCATTCCACCAGAGCGAATACTCGTGATGCCGCGATTAGTGGCAGTTCTATTGGTCATGCCACTATTAACGGTAACATCCGTAATTGCGGGCTGGCTCGGAGGCGCGATGGTAGTCCACTTAGATAACGGAATACTACTGGATTATGGAATTTACTTTCGCACACTGCGCGAAGCAGTGACGACTGAGGCGCTTTTTGACGGGCTAATGAAGGGGCAAGTTTTCGGATTTGTTGTTATCTTAATTTGTTGCAATATTGGACTTAGAACAACTGGAGGACCACGAGAAATAGGGCAGGCAGTAACACGCGCAGTGGTCGCCTCAATTATCGCCATTCTTGTTTTGGATTATTTTGTAACCAAGGCATTGCTTTAATCACCCAAGCACCAATCCTACCATGCCTAACGAAATACCAACCGTATCCGTGCGTGCCGTAACCAAAAGTTACGGTGTTCATACAGTGCTTGAGGAAGTAAGTCTCAGCATACAAAGAGGAGAAATCTTCGCAATAATGGGGCCGAGCGGTGCAGGGAAAAGCGTTCTGCTCCGGCAAATAATCGGCTTGGAGGAGCCAGATTCTGGTGAGATTTTGCTAGAAGGGCTTTCCGCCAGTGACCCTGCAACGCATGAAAAGGTAGGCACCGGAATTGTTTTTCAAGCAGGCGCGCTCTTCAATTCGCTTACCGTTTTTGAAAATTGCGCACTTTATCTTGAAGAGCACAGAAAGCTGTCGAAATCGGCCATTAAGGAAAAAGTAATGGCAGTGCTTAAAACTCTATCTTTAGAAAATGCTGCAGGCAAATATCCCTCAGAATTATCAGGGGGCATGAAGAAGCGGGTTGCGGTAGCTCGTGCCCTCATTATGGAGCCTAAAATAATGCTTTATGATGAACCTACCTCTGAGCTGGATCCCGTAATGGCGGCTACTGTTGGCGAGCTAATTGGAACAGTGAGAAAAGAAACGGGCGTAACGAGCATCATTGTCTCTCACGACTTTACCCTTTGCTTGGCAATAGCAGATCGAATTGCGCTTTTGAAGGACGGACGCATAGTTACCATTGCTACGCCTAATGAGTTAAAGAACAGCACTGATCCAGTAATTAGCAGCTTTTTAAATCCAACAATTGACTTAAAAGCGCCTCGCTTCCGAAAAAGCGCCTAACACATAACCATTTACCAAATCAATATCACCATGAATACTCGCGAATCTCTCAATGCCTTCCGTGTGGGCTTGTTCTTTTTGTTTGGAACTGCCCTGCTGTATGTAACTTGGACGCTTCTCTCGGATAAGCGAATTCAGAAAGACAGTGGCTACGCGCTTACTGCCATCTTTCCCTCCATTAAGACGCTTGCTCCAAATGCGGATGTCCGCATGGCAGGCGTAAAGATCGGAAGCGTGCGAACAACTGATCTGGTGGATGGGCAAGGACAAGTGGTGTTGGTAATTGAAGAAAAATACAAAATACCAACCGACTCAGTGGCAACGATTGGTATAGCCAGCCTATTGGGGCAGAATTATGTGAACATAGAATACGGTAACGCAGCCAGTGGCTTTTTAAGTTCTGGCGGTTCTTTGCCCACCAAGGCCAGTCCAGACTTTAATGATATCGTAGCTAAAATTGACGATTTGAGTACCAAACTAAATCAGGTTGCTGATGGATTTGCTGGGGTGACGGGTGGTGATGATAAGAACAGTCCTGGGGCGCTATTCTCAAATATGAATAGCCTTCTTACGGAGAATAGAGAGAAAATAGATAACATTCTGACTAACATGGACAAAGTTACCGCGCAATTGAGCTCTGGTGAGGGCACTTTGGGCAAACTTTTGACGAGCGATGAAGCCTACAACCAGCTTACGGCCACTGTGAGCGATATTCAAAAGGCTGCTCAAACAGCCAACACTGCGCTTGCCGATGCTGCTGAAATTGTGGCGGCTGTAAAATCAGGCGAAGGCACTCTCGGAAAACTGATTTACGACGATTCTGCAATCGAGGAGTTTAATAAAACCCTGAAGAATTTAGCCGAATTCAGTGAAAAACTAAATAGCGGGCAAGGTACACTGGGCAAACTCGTAAACGATGATACTCTCTACGTGGAGTTCCGTAGCCTGCTAAATCAAGCCGAGAGAACCCTTTCAGGAATGGGAGACAGCGGCCCAATAACAGCAGTAGGTGTGACCGCAAACGCCCTATTCTAAGGTATTTATCATATAATCTTGCTATCAAGAGGCTTGGTTGTTTTACCTAGTATGGTAAACAAAAAGTGAAATGCCGGAAGCGCCAAGACCACCAGAAGAAGAATCACGAATCCAGACCTTAGAGACACTGGGCATTTTGGATACGCCCCCAGAGGAGCGATTCGATAGAATTACTCGCTTGGTGTGTCACATTTTGGATGTCCCCATCTCACTGGTGAGCTTGTTGCACCGTGAGAGGCAGTGGTTTAAATCAAGAGTAGGTGTAGATCTTTGTGAAACCGGAAGAGAAGTCTCTTTTTGTGCTTACGCAGTCTATGAAAAGGCTCCGCTTGTAATTGAGAATGCGCTCAAAGACGAGCGAGTAAGGGACATGCAAGTGGTCTTAGATGCTCCGTATATTAGAGCGTATGCGGGCATTCCACTGATTATGCAGGGAGGTGATTGCGTTGGCACACTTTGCGCAATAGATGTAAAGCCGAGAAAATTTACTGAACAGCAGTTAAGCTGCCTAAGAGATCTGGCCAAAATGGCAGCAGATGAATTGGGCAATGTCGCTTTAAATACTTCTATCGCCAACCTAAAGGCCAAAACGGAAGAGCTTACATTAGCCAGAGAAGCGGCCGAGAAAGCCAACAAGGCAAAATCTGAATTTCTGGCGATTATGAGCCATGAAATCAGGACCCCTTTAAATGGAATACTAGGGTTTTTATCAGAGTTGAAGGAGTCACAACTGCCACCACAAGAGTCCGAGTATGTTCGTATGGCATCAGCAAGCGGCGACCTAATGTTGTCACTAATCAACGATATTCTCGACCTTTCAAAAATTGAAGCAGGGCGGCTAGAGTTAGAGAGCATACCGGTCAATTTGGAACAACTTGTATACGAGGTAGCTGCACCCTTTGAAGCCCTCGCGAAGACGAAAAAAGTAGATTTCAATAAAAGTGTGGTTACCAACGGTAAGAGTGAAGTATTTACCGATCCCACCAGGTTAAAGCAAATCTTGCTGAATTTACTTTCAAACGCTTTAAAATTTACCAACTCAGGTTACATCGCTCTCAATGTAAAAGCGCTTGAAGATACCGCCACAGAGGACAGCATGGAGTATCTTTTCAACGTAAGCGACACCGGCATAGGTATCCCTTCCGATAAAGTTACGCGCCTGTTCCAGCCTTATGAACAGCTCGATAAAAGCACTACGAGAAGATTTGGCGGAACTGGATTGGGGCTATCCATTTGCAAACGGCTGGTTGAGCATTTCAACGGAACCCTTTCAGTCACAAGCGAACCAGGCAAAGGAAGCACATTCAGCTTCACAATCAGGGTCTCTAAGGATAAGTCTAAATCACAAAAGGCCCCGGTAACGGATCATGCAAAGGGAGCCGAACCCCTATGCAACGACAAACGAGTTCTCGTAGTGGAGGATAATCCTGTAAATAGCCGCTTAATTGAAATCATGCTGAAACGCCTCGGTGTCTCGCCAGTGTTTGCTAAAAATGGGCGCGAGGCACTATCCATGTTGGAAGTGAGTGGGCCATTTGACACCATTTTCATGGATATACATATGCCAGTACTGGATGGCAGAGAAACAAGCAAACGAATCCGTGAATTGGTTTCCCCGACCGGCAAGCGTCCTAAAATAGTGGCACTCACAGGGTACAATAGTACCGAAGAGCGAAAAGCCTGCAAAGACGCAGGTATGGACTTCTTCCTAACAAAACCATTTTCATTTGAAGATGTGAGACGTGCACTCACTCTCTCGTAAGACTTAGGCAACGCGAACGGTGTTTTGATTCATCTCAAATGGGCGCTCAATTGGAAGGGAGTAGCCTGTGTTGTTTGGCCGGGTGAAGACCAAGTGGGTAACGTTAATATTGCGCATGGCAAATGCAGCCTCGCAATAGCATAGGTAGTATCGCCACTTGCGGATGAAGCGATCATCAAAACCGAGGCGACGGACAGCATCAAGGCGTGATTCGAATTTTGCCCGCCACTCTTGCAGAGTTCGTGCGTAGTGAAGACCGAAATTTTCAGCATGCTGGAGGTAGAGATCGCCCGTTTTGTTTACCGCTTCAAGCATCGCAGAAATTGAGGGCAGCTGGCCACCTGGAAAAATGTGCTTTTGAATCCAATCCACACTCTTTCGTCCGCTTTCGTAGCGGGAGTCAGGGCAGATGATGGCTTGTAATCCAAGCACGCCTTGTGGCTTTAGCAAGCGATGACACTGTGCAAAGTAGTCAGGCAAAAACTCGTGCCCGACTGCCTCAATCATTTCAACACTAACGATAGCATCGAATTGACCTTGTACGTCACGATAGTCTTGCAGGAGGAACCGAACTTTATGCTCCAATCCAGCATTCTTTATCCGGAGGCTCGCTTTCTCCAATTGGCGTTGAGACAGTGTTAGGCCAGTCACATTGCACCCGAATTCAGTTGCCAAGAAAGTTGCAAATGCGCCCCACCCGCAGCCAATCTCCAGGACTTCCATTCCACGACGAATACCAACCTTTTCTGCAAGCCATCGATATTTCTCAAGTTGAGAATCTTCCAATGAAGAGCGACCACTTGGGTAATACGCACTGGAGTAGGTCATGCTTTCATCAAGAAAAAGCTCAAAGAATTCGTTCGAGAGATCGTAGTGCTCTGAGATGTTTTTTTGACTTTGAGCTTTTGTATTTTTTCTAAAGAGATGAATCAGACGATTCGCAAATTTAAGAAGATTGAAAGACAGTAGCTTTTTGCCGCCGGCTACTCCGGGATTATGCGCGTAATTTAGAAGCATCCAGGAAATGAGGGCGGTGATATCTTCCGAATCCCAAAGACCATCCATGTAGGCTTCGCCAAAGCCTATATCACCATAGAAAAGCACTTTCTGGAAAAAGGAATTGTCACGCACATTTAGGCGTGAAGGAGAAGATTGGAGCTCACCGCCGAAGGAATGAATACTTCCATCGGGCATAGTTAGGATTAGCTGACCTTTGGTGAAAGAGGACAGGATTTGGAGGACTGTTTTCTGAGAAAAATCGTCGAGAAACATGGCAGCTAAAGTCGTAATTGAGTGCTGGAAAGATGGTATTACAAAAATTATGGCATTGCAAACACGGCATTCATTTAGGTGAGAGTTGATGGGCCTTAGGAACGATGCCACGCTGCAATTCAAGATTAGCGCGCTTTTTGAAGAACGGCACTTTCTTGAGGTAAAGACCAAGGGCGTGCCAGTGAATAAGCCAAACTACTTTGAGCGTAATAAAAGGATAACGGGCGGTACAAATCAGAAGGTTCTTCGTAGATAATTCTAACTTTTCCCCTGAGAGCACGCTGTAAAACTGAGTGCCATCTGGTTTTCGACTGTCAATCTTGGCAAGGAAGCGATCTTCAGGAAGGCTTAGTTTAAAGCCAAGTTCGGTATCCAGTTCTGAAAAGGGAGAAATGTAGAAATGCTTTATCTGGACATCTTTGTAATGCTTTCCATCCCAATTTTCATTTTTCAGGAGGTAGGGCTTTAGTTCGCCAAAGGTGTTGTGGACTTCTGCCACCATACAGAGTGGATTTCCTGATCTATCCGAACAAAAGTAAAATGAGACGGGATTAAAAATGTGGCCGAATGTGCGCAGATTCGTCATCAAATAAACTTTGCCGAGCGGCTCGATAATACCCTGCATTTTAAGCCAAGCTGTTAGGTTTTCGCGGATGGAGTCATGCCCCATCCAAATATGATCTTTATCCCTGAACTCGTAAATCGCTTTGCGATTATGCTTAACGAGAGAAAACTTTTCACTGACTGCATTTAACTCGTCCAAATCGAGATAAAACATGAATTGGCGAGTCCTAAATTGGTATCTGCGCGGTGCGGTGCGGCAGTGCATGACTTCGCAGTCGTAGAGACAAGAATTCATAATAGAAAACCTAACAGAGTAATGGCTTTTGTCCAACGGCCTGGTAGAATAGCACTACGATATGTTTTTAAGAACATCTCGCACTTTTCGGAAAATTGACTTTGGTTCGGGCCAAAGTGATTCAGGCCCGTAGCGAAGAGATTGTAATTCAAGCAACAGCTCATTGTGGGCCTTTCGTGAATCAGCGTTTGGCAGCGCTAACATTATCTTGCGAAGATAATAACCTGCTTTGAGACGTGTGGGATGAAAGAGCTTATCACTTTTTCCCGATTTATTCTTCCTGAGTGTACGCAATAAAATTAATAGCACGCGAATCGCAAAATAGAGTGCGACCAAAATACCAATACTTTGCGCTAAGGTGATTAGTTTAGCTTTGTCCCATGGTTGCTTTGCCCAGTCTTTTAGGCCTTGTGTCCATTGGTCTATGGTATCTTTGAGGCCAGCAGTAAGACCATTCAGCCAATCTTTTAGGCCACCAGCGAGCTCCGCCTGCTGTTCTTGGTCGAAGTTAACAATTCGGCGGTACCATAAAACACGCAAGCTATCGAGATATGCGGTAAGAGTTCTATCTATTGAGAGAAAACCAGCCTGATTTTGTCCGCTTGCAGCTGAACCGCTCTGGCTACGCCCAGCTGGTGTTGGCTCAACCCGTACCCATTCATGCTCATTCACATCAAATATTTCAACCCATGCATGAGCATCCCGATTTCGGATCATGTAATAGTTCTCATAGCCATTCCATGCGCCTCCCGCAAAGCCAGTCACGAGACGGGTTGGGTACCCTGCCGCACGGGCAACCATTGAAAAGCTACCTGCAAAGAGCTCACAGTGCCCTGGCTGATCAGAAGCTGCCCAACGCAGCAGCCTGTCCCCTGCCCCACTCGGTACAGTTGAACGAAGGCTGTAAGAGTGATTTTGGTGCAGCCAATTAATTACAAGCCGAGAAAAATCTCTGGCAGGTAAGGTTATTTTGGGGAACTCCCCAGCCGGTAATTCGGAGTAATCTTGGCCCATGACTTCTCCCAGAAACTGCTTGAGGAAGGCCTCATTTGCTTCTCCAGTTGGGACAGCTACCGTTGTTTCCGGGTAACGGAGGATGGTTGGCCCATCGGCAGAATCTGGGACATAGGCAATGGTAGAAAGATTCTTTAGTCGCTCATCGAAGGTATTTCCCGGAAGATAATCCGTGAGCTGAACTTCCTCCAATTGGTAAAAGAGAGCTGATGCGAAAGGGTCGCGAGTAGACACAGTAGCCGTATGCCCATTGAAAAAAAGCTCGATCTTGTTTTGAAAACGAAGCGCTCCAGGCACCCCAAGTATGGGGAGATACTTCGATACACCACTCTCATAGTAGAATGTCCATCGGGCATCTTCGTCCACTTGGGCATATCGAGATACATTGGCACCGAAGAAGTTGCCAGAGTTAAAGACGGTTTGAGATTTGGCCGAAAACGAGGTCCTGAATCCTTGGCCCGTATATTCGTCTAGAACTACCATGCGCCAGTAGGGTATTTGAGGAACTTGAGCATTCCGTGGGGCATCCACTCGCAAAGCGACTGCATTGTCTTCAAGGAGATCCACCACGTCCCCGAATACTATTTGATCACTAAACCCAGATAAGCTCCTCGATGTTTGTAGTTTTAGAAACGGAAGCGCTTGCTCCAGTTGGAATCGAGGCATCGAGTAAAAGATGACCGTGGAAAATAGAACCATTAGCAAAAAAAGCGCTCCAACAAACACCGTGAATTTCCAAGCGAGTGCCTTCTTAAGTTTGGCTACAAATCTTTTCCACGAGAAGCCCACCCACATATCTTGCCTTATGATTTCGGGTTGGTCGGTGCAGCTCGACATTGTAACAAGAAAGAGCAGCAGCATCGCCACTGGTGAGAATACCAGAATCTGCAACGCAAAAGCCATGGAGAGTGTTAAGACACCAGCCACAATAACTAGGAATAAACAAAGCAAAACGAGCTGAAGGTCTTCGCGTCGCTTACGGTAAGCAATCATGCGAAGTATGGTAAGCATCAACATCATTCGCACCAAAGGCGGCAGTATATCGGGACGAGAAATAATAAAATCTATGATGATAACTACGACCAACATGGGAGTAGAAAGCTTCCAGAAAATGGTCGGGATACGGTTCGGCAAATTTGGAAAAGCTAATACAGCGACTGATGTCATTAGCGTGACTGCGACCATGAACCACGCCCCTACATCGAGAAAGAAAAGCGTCCATACAGACAGGAACACTAGGAGCGCACCTGTCAGCCATTTGAGCTGATACAGCTCGTTTGGATTAAGCCGAACCTGCTGGGAAGTTGTCGACATGGATTTCTACTCGCTGCATTGAAGAAGGGGAAAAGCTTATGACAGGAATTTGATTAGTGGCCGGAGGGACGGATGCCTTTAAGGTAGGTGAAAACTTGGCCAAAGCATCCATGAAACTATGAAGATCTGCGGCACGTTTGACCGTGGTAAGTGGACCATTGCCTAACGCGAATCCATAAAGTTTCTCCTTGCGAAACAAGTCTTCAGCTAGTGAGGCAGCAACTGAGCAAAGAGTTTCAAATTGTGGTCCTTGCTGCCAGAGTTGAGCTGGTGCATCGACCCATACCACAAAGGATTCCTGTTGCTCCTCGGCGACTTCTCTTACCATCGGGCGCTGCATACGGGCGGTAGCCTTCCAATGGACCTGCCGTAAGGGATCACCCTGGCGGTATTCGCGAATGTTCAGCAGCTCACTGCCGCTACCAGTTAGGTTTGCAGTGCGACCAATGCTCCGGCTGCGGGCTAGCGCCGGCAGAGCAAATTGATATTCAATACGCTTAGGCCAAACAGTGACTTCGTGTTTTTGGCTCTTTTGCCCCTGTTCAGTAATTAGTTTTCTAAGAAAACCAAAGGGGAAGAGTGATTCCATGCCAGTAATTTCAACTGTCTCAATTCCTCGCTTGCTTGGCTCAAAGAGCCACTGAAGTATACCGTTGGACTTGGGGGAGATGCTTTCTTCAAGAGGTATTCTTGCCATGCTTTCATTGTTTTTTGCACGCACGATAAACCATAGCCCCATCGTAGGGAGGAGTTTTTTTGTATTGGTGATTTCTACTTTGACAGGCGTAATTTCCCCAGCACGGAAATGCTGTTCGCAGACTAGTCGCCACTTAGTGCCTTGAAAATTGAGCCACGAAAGCAGACCACTCAGCAGGAGTGCAGAAAGCAACAACGCGAGCACCATGAAGAGAATATTGCTCGCCGTGTTGTAGGCCGCAGAGCCAATTCCCATAGAAAGCAGGATAAGCATGATTCCTGACTTAGTGGGAATGGTACGATGGCCTCTAGGTGGCTTAATTAGCTGCGTGAGTATACGCACACCATTTTTCAGGCGAGAACGATGGGCAAAATACCCAGGGTCAGCCCAAGATGTTGCAACTTCTGGCACAGGCGCAGCCATATTTTCAAAAGCGTCCTAAAGGCTAAACAGGCATGGGCACGGTATCAGTGATTTTCTTCAAGATACCCTCTATTATGTGGCGTTCCTCCATCGGATCAGCTGTAGGGCGGCGTAAACTCAATCGGTGTGCCAGTACGGGGAGCACCATTTTGTTTACATCGTCTGGGATCACAAATGCTCTGCCGCTTACAAGGGCGGCTGCTTGAGACGCAGTCTTAAGCGCAAGGCTGCCGCGGGTAGATATACCACACTTGAACTCGCTTTCAGTACGCGTTGCCGTAACAATCTTTAGAATGTAATGTAGAACAGTGGGCTCAACGAATACTTGAGGCACGTAGCCTTGAAACTGCACAATCTCGCTATGTGCCAAAACAGGCTGGGCTTCAATTCTGTCATAATGCAACAGACCTGCTTCGAGTATTTCCAACTCTTTGGAGTAATCAGGGTAGCCCATCTTTAAACGCACGAGAAAGCGGTCGAGCTGGCTATCGGGAAGTGGAAAGGTGCCCTCGTAGTCGACAGGATTTTGGGTCGCAAATACGATAAAGGGGTTGCCTACTGAGTAAGTTTGGCCGTCTACGGATACCTTGCCACGATCCATAACTTCCAAAAGTGCAGATTGGGTCTTTGGCGTGGTTCGGTTGATTTCGTCTGCCAGAACAATGTTTGCAAAAATTGGCCCTTTTTTGAAGATAAACTCTTTAACACTAGGATCGTATACAGATACGCCGATGACATCGCTGGGGAGCATATCGCTAGTGAATTGAACACGTGAGAAACCGCCGTCAACGGAACGAGCAAGCGCGTAAGCTAATGTCGTTTTACCCAGACCAGGTAAGTCTTCAATCAAGACATGTCCTCCTGCAATTAGTGCGATAACCACATTCTCTATTATATCATCTTTGCCGCGTACATAGCGCGCCACGTTTTCACGCAAACGATCCAGCGATGCTTTAATCTTGGGAGCAGGAATAGTGACTGTTGGCATAAATATAAGATTAACGGAGCGGCCTATGAGTCAAACCGCTAAGTGGGAAAGTGCCGAATAAAACGTTTTTTACACTGCTTTAACCCTAAGTAATCGTGAGTTAACTCATTCGTAACTGGCTGGCATCACTCAGTTTTGACAATCGGTGCATAATGCGGTCACTATAAAAGACATGCGTTGTCTATACCTATTGTTTTTAATGCTTGGATGTTTGGAAATCAAAGCAGCTATGATCGCTTCTGGGCCGATGCTGGGCTACTCGACTATGAGTGAAGTGCTTATCTGGGTACAAACTACAGAGCCCGCTACTGTAACGGTGCGATACTGGGAACTGGGTACTGACCCCGAAACAGCTAAACTGACAAGCCCCGTACATACAACAATTGAGACGGCAAATGTGGCTAAGCTGCTTGCCAACGATGTAACGTGGGGAAAACGGTATCGCTATGAGGTGTTGATCAATGGAACCGTAGCGCATCAAACCTACAGAGAAGGCTATTCAAAGAGCGGCCAACTTGATGCCACTTTTCAAACTCCGCAAAATTGGCGTTTTAGGAAAGAAGGGCACGAAGTATTCGATTTCACGGTAGCAGCCGGTAGCTGCGCCTACATTAATGACGGTGAGTATGATCGACTAAACAGCGCGCCATATGGGCAAGAATACGAGATTTTTGAGGCAATTCACGATAAACAGCCAGATTTGATGATTTGGCTGGGCGATTCGATCTATCTGCGCGAACCTGACTGGACCTCCAGGACTGGTCTATTTAGACGCTGGTCCCACGACCGTGCCCTCCCCCACCTAAGGCCACTGCTGGCCAATACACACCACTATGCAATCTGGGATGATCACGATTATGGGCCCAATAATGCAGGCTGGGAGTTTTACAATAAAGTGCAAAGCACCGAGGCATTTTCACTGTTCTGGGGAAATCCCACCGCAGGGCATCCCGAAACTCAAGGAATCTTTACCTATTTCCAGTGGGGCGATGTGCATTTTTACCTCCTGGATAACAGGACGCATCGCGATCCCGATGGCCTGACACCGATAAAATATGAAGAGGCGAAAGACCATTTCGGCAAACGCCAGATTGATTGGCTAATTAGCTCCTTGAAATCAAACCAAACCCAGTCTCGTTCGAGCTACCCTGCAAGTTTCCACATTATTTGCGCGGGTTCTCAAATAGTCTCAGACAATCCATATCCCGAAAATTTTCGCACTTATACTGACGAGTTTAACTACCTTTTTGATCGCTTAAGAAGCGAAAGAATTGATGGAGTATTTTTCCTCACAGGTGATGTGCACTATACCGAGCTAAGTAAGGATAGTCATAGCGTATGGGGCTATACAAACAAACCAGGTGAAGGGGGTTGGAGAAATGTGAAATATACCTTCTACGATTTAACCGTCTCTCCTCTTACAAGCGGAGTCCACAGCCGACCAACGAATAACACGAAACGAGTTACCAACTTTGCCCCAACAGAAGACGGGACTATTCGCCAAAGAAATTTTGCTACCCTTAGCTTCAGCGGACCACTCGGTGATCGCGCAATGACAATCCGCATTTATGACAGCAAAGGTAAGCTGCTTAATCAGCAGCCAGGCGCTCCAGAGGGCGAAGTGACTCCTGCCAGCATAATTCGCCAAGTGGCGCTAAAGGTGTCTGAGTAACTACCAAACAAAAGCGGCGATCCCTGGAAGGAAGCGCCGCGAATGTAGGAGCGGGAAAAGAGCTACTTGAGCAAACTTACGGTAATGGGTTCGGTTGGCCCAGGAATTACAATACCTTTAGCAGGCATAGTAATCTCAAAGCGAAAAGGTATCCGCACACGGACGGGGATTGCCTCACCGTTGTAAAGGGCGGGAGTAAACTTCCATTCCTTGAGTGCTGCCAGCGTGTTTCTTTCAAACCCGCGCGAAGTAGACTCCACAACGGTCACGTCGCCGAGATTACCTGACTCATCAAGAATCGCCTCAACTATGACTTTCCCATCTTTGGCGGCCATACGTTGTTCAAGAGGGTATTTGGGAGCAACCTTGACGATCGGAGTCGGCTTCTTCAGCTGCGGGTCGAGTGAAGCATCAGTAGCTGCCTGAGCAGCACCTGAAATTGCGATGCAACCCACGAAAGCTCCGAGGAGAGTCGGGGTGAGTTTTGCTAGTGTCGTCATATTAGTGCTCCTTTCTGATTGGGGTTCTGAATCGGTGTTGCCCTTTTCTGTAATCAATGTAACAGAAAAGTTACGAAATGAAAGCAAAATCGTTACAATATATTGTAATATTATAGTAAATCTGCCGTAACATTTCATCCTCCATACCCTATAAACAAAGGGATTTGTAACATTTCGAGGGGTGACTTGCCTTTGGCTGATTTATGTTACGAAATTCAACAATATTGTTACAAATATGTTACGATTATTCAAAATAAGTCACAATTTGTCGCAACGGTGAAGTACCGCATCAGAGAGCAGACTGAAACAGGGAAGTGGCATTGAACATTGCCTCAAATCTGCTTACTGTTACCTTTTCATCATAATGTCCTTAGAATTCTTACTTGATACGCTTCGAACACCATGGGCGATAATGCTTGTAGTGTTGTTTTTTGGTGGGTCAATTTTTGTCCATGAACTCGGCCACTACTTGGCTGCACGCTGGCGCGGGCTCAAGATTGATCGATTTTCTGTGGGTTTTGGACCACCTCTGCTTAAAAGGACCGACAAGCATGGAGTAGAATGGTGGCTTTCGGCTATTCCTCTGGGCGGCTATGTTAAACTGCCTCAATTGGGTGAGATGGGTGGAGTCGAGGGAAAGGGATCAGAATCGGCAACGGCACTCCCTCCCCTATCCTATGCTGACAAAATGTACGTGTCGGTTGCAGGCGCTGTTTTCAATATTCTCTTTGCACTCATTCTTGCTAGCATTTTGTGGGCACTTACTGAAAAGACAGACTATTCTCGCGAAACTACAATCGTAGGCTATGTCTCGCCTTCCTTGACGAATCTTGGTGAATCAGGCGATAAAGCAGAAAACTTACCGCCAAGTCCTGCGGCAAAAGCAGGCATTCAGCCTGGGGATCGCATTATAACGATAGACGGCAGAAAAGTTCAGAGCTGGGATGATGTGCGCTACGCAATTATAACAGGAACAGGCAGAGACTCTAGTAACAATCCAAAACTTACGATGGAGATCGATCGGGCTGGCGAATTGGTGACGCTTACAGTCTACCCAGAAACTAGTGGCCCTGAGAATAGCCGATTGGTCGGGATAACTTCAGCCAATAATTTTGTAGTATCTCGCACTTATCCAAATTCTCCTGCTGAGAAGGCAGGACTGAAAGCCGGAGACGAATTCGTGGCAATAGATGGCCAGCCTCTCTACAGTATTATTTCATATCTGGAGTATTTGGATAAAAAGGCTGCTACTCCAGTAACACTCACCTACAAAAGAGGCGTTGAGCTAAAGACAGCAGAACTAATTCCCGAAACAGTAACAATCACTACTGATGGAAAGACGCAGACAAATATCGGAGCACAATTTGAACGTAACACGATGATTGTGAGGGTGAATCCCGTAGAGCGCCTCATAGAGGATGTCAGTAATACATTTCAAGTGTTATGGGCACTCATCAATCCCGGTAGCAATATAGGCATAGGCTCATTGAGTGGCCCTATCGGAATTGCCAATATTCTCTATCAAGCAGCCATATATGATTTGCGGTGGATGCTCGCGATAACCGCACTAATTAATATCAATCTGGCTATCATGAATCTCTTGCCATTGCCCATATTGGATGGAGGGCATATGGCCTTTGCCACATTGGGAAAGATCATGGGACGCCCCGTTCCGATGCGCTTTATAGAGGGTTCACAGAAAGCATTTGTAATGCTCTTCTTAGGGTTATTTCTATTTGTGGGCTTTAAAGATATCCTTCGTGTGAAGGATAACATGGCCGAGGAACGACAATATCAGCGAATACAATCCACGGCGATCGAACCTGTTTACGGTCAAAAATAAGTAACGAATTTAGAGAATAATTGCTTGACGATTATCTCTCATTCATAAATACATACCAACCAGTAGGTATGCAAAATAAGAAACGCAATCCTGAGCAGACACGCCAAAAAATTATTGAGGCAGCGGTAGCCCGTGTCCTCAAGCAGGGTTATGCAGCAACTACAATTGACCAAATTTGCGAAGATTCTGGGGTAACTAAGGGAAGCTTCTTCCATCACTTCGAAAGCAAGGAAGCAATGGCCAAGGCTGCTGTAAAATGCTGGAGTCAATATGGAACCAGTCTTTACGCAAAAGCATGGGAAGACCCCACGCAGGATCCACTAGATCAACTGCAAATGATGATGGAGATTATGGAAGGCTTTGCAAAACGGCCAGACGAGCCTTGCGTCTGCGTAGTCGGCATGATGGCACAAGAGCTGTCTACGAGTAATCCGGAAATGCGAGACGCATGTGGAAGAGAACTAGCGCTATGGACCACGAATGTGGAGCGACTACTGACTGAAGCCAAGAAACGCCACCCTGTAAGAGTAGACTTTAATCCACGTGAAGTTGCCTGGTTTTTAAACAGTCTCTGGCAAGGCTCGATGTTGGTAGCGAAAACTGTACAAGCACAGCCTATGATTATTGCTAATCTTCAAATGGCACGAGGCTATGTTGAGAGCCTATTTGTCTTGTCCAAAAAACAGTAGAACAAATTGCTCTGTTTTATTTCCGTTAGAAACTCAAAAACCTGTCATTATGCCCATACCTAAACAAATAACCGAGGAAGAATTAATTAAGCATCCAATTGTCTCTAAAGATGAGTGGACGAAATTGCGTAAACAGCTCTTACATAAAGAGAAAGAGCTATTGCGGCTAAGCGACGCGGTTGCTGCCGAGAGACGCGCTTTACCGTGGGTAAAGGTGGAGAAAGACTACCGTTTTGAGACTGAACATGGAAACGTACGGCTCGCCGATCTTTTTGGCGGTCGTAGCCAATTGTTGGTTTATCACTTTATGTTTGGCCCGGGCTGGGATGCCGGATGCGACGGTTGTTCCTTTCTAGCCGATCATTTCGATGGGGCGAATTTACATCTACCTCATGCAGACGTGTCCCTAGTGGCTGTGTCCCGTGCTCCTTTACACGAATTCTTGCCATTCAAGAAACGTATGGGCTGGCAATTCCCTTGGGTTTCATCGAACGGAAGTGACTTTAACTACGATTATCAGGCTTCCTTCACCGAGGAGTCGCGTGCCAGTGGGAATGCCATCTACAACTTTGAGCCACTTCAGGGAGAAGGCTTACCAGAAGAGTTGCACGGATTTTCTGTATTTTATAAAGCCCCAAGCGAGGCAATTTACAACACCTATTCATGCTATGCGAGAGGAAGCGAAGTCGCCTGTGGTGCGCTTAAGCTTCTTGATCTCGTACCCAAAGGGCGAAATGAATCCAGCACTATGAACTGGGTGAGGCTGCACGACGAATACGAGCCTAAAGGTAAATCATCGTGCTGCGGATGCTGTTAACCATTTTTCCAACCCAATACCTACCATGAGCAAATACATAGATGGATTCGTCATTCCAATAGCAAAAGACAAAGTAGAAGAATATCGCGCCATAGCAGCCATCGCCGGCGCTGTTTGGAAGGAGTATGGAGCGCTTGCCTACGTTGAGGCGGCAGGAGATGACTTGGCGCATGGGTGCGGCACCCCATTCACGAAGATAGCTGGCACCAACGAAAATGAGACAGTGATTTTTTCCTACATTGTTTATGAATCAAAGGAGCATCGTAATGCCGTGAATGCCAAAGTGATGGCAGACCCTAGAATTAGCAGCATGTGCAACGGAGAAAATATGCCTTTTGATCCTAATCGCATGGCATACGGTGGATTCAGCGCGATCGTGGAAATATAACGAGCCGGTAGCAAAGTTTGGGCAACGTGCTTGATTCAGCAGGTAATTCTCCTACGCTGAAACTATGGCGATAAGCAGCCCTCCCGCTCCTGCACAAGGAGCCGAACTCCTCAAAGCAATCCTAGGCCCCGTGGCTCCCCACATGCAGGCCTTGGATAAGTGTTTTGCTGAGCAGGTTTCCCAGTTCGAGCCTGAAGTTCGGCCTTACGCAGAATACTGCCTCCGCCACAGCGGAAAGCGCATACGTCCCATGCTTTTGTTTTACAGCGCATGGCAAGGTGGACGAGTCGTAGATTCGCACATACGAGCGGCGGCAGTAGTTGAAATGGTGCATCTGGCCACTCTCGTTCACGATGATATACTTGACCAGGCTGATATGCGGCATAAGGCCACTACCCTCTCCCATAAGCATGGAAACGATGTGGCCGTGCTGGTTGGGGATGCGCTATTTGCCCATGCGCTTGCTTTGGCTTCGCAGTTTCCTACAACTGAAGTATGCCGAGCAGTTGCGATTGCCACACAGCGTGTATGTGCGGGCGAGATTGCCCAGACTTTTTCCAAACGTAACGCTTCACTGACGACAGAGGCATATTATAGAATAATCGACCTAAAAACGGCTGAGCTTTTTAGCGTAGCATGCCAACTGGGTGGTTGGTTAAGTGCTCCCGATGGTGGCTATTCAAACGCCTGCGCAACCTTTGGAAGAAAACTTGGAATTGCCTATCAGATCTATGACGATCTCAACGATCTCATCGGCGCTGAAGAGACAACTGGTAAAACCTTGGGTACGGACGCCATAAACAGCAAACTCACGCTGCCAATGCTCCTACTTCTTGATAAGTTGGATGCTACCGCAAAGATTGCGTTTATAGCAGATTTTAAGACTGGCAGTCTGTCACTTGAAAAGCTCAGAGCACTCTTGCTTGAAAACGGAATTCCTAAACTTGTGGCAGATAGTTTTAACCAAGAAATTGCAGCAGCCGAGTGTGCGCTGGCGCCCTACTCTGCCCTTGAATCCACTAGCCACCTGCTCAATTTAAGCACTTACGTAAAAGGGCTTTTCAAGCAAGTCTAGCCAAAGCCTATAAAACATAACTGCCAGTTGGTATTGT
>CAZHQD010000014.1:0-11873 GCA_964533835.1 uncultured Puniceicoccaceae bacterium
CAGCTCTGGAATCTTGAGCGCATCTGGCCAGAGAAAAAAGCCAACGGCGAAGCCGTTTACCTGGAGCTCCTCGACTTGGCCAAGCAGCGCGCCGCTCTCCCCATGCTCTTCGCCACCGATGGCTACCCCGCAGGCTTCCGCCGCCCAAACCTCGACCTCTTTCGAGACGATCCCCTCCTCCGCCTTTTCGCGGACTTCGTCCAGGACCTCAATAAAATCCGTGGCCTCAATGAGCGCTTCTTCACCATGCTCGAAGAAGAATTCTTCCTCACCATGCGCAGCATCTTCAGCGCATCCATTGTGGATAGAAAACTCCGCCAAGCCCTTGGCGACCGCCTCATCGCCCCAAGCAATCTCCTCCGCAACTCAGGGTTCGAAGCCGCCACAGGCGAGACGCTCGTGGCCGCCACTATCCTGCGCCCAGATCGCCCGCTTGCCCAGTGGTGGAGCGATGCCAGAGAGAGTGAGCACCTGGCCGCCTCGCTCACCCCTGCCGCCGCCCGCTCGGGCAGCCTCGGCCTCCGCGTGTCAGGCGCAGATAGCTTCCGCGCAGGCCAATTCGTAAAAGCCGAAGAGGGCGCCCTCCTCAGCTTTAGCGCTTACGTGCGGGGCCTCGCTGCCCCTGGCTCCCGCGTGGGCCTTCGCATCACTTGGTTCGACGATCAGGGCGGCCTCATCACCGAGCGCAAAGGAGACCGCCTCCCCCCTGGCCTAAACAGCGAATGGCTCCTCCTCAATACCCTCGATATCGCCCCCATTGGCGCCGCGTGGGCTCGCTGCTCTTTCGATATCACTGGCCAGCCCCCCGAAAGCATCGTGGATATAGATGATGCCTCCGTTACTCTTTTACCCGCCGACTAAATTGCACCCCTTTCTGCCGTAATTCTGAACACACACGATTGCCAAGCGGTCAGAGAGCCTTAAGTTAAACACCATGAGCAAAAAAATCCTTCTCCTCGTAAGCGTCGGCGTCTTAATCCTTGCGCTCGTCGCTCAGGGCGTAGCCTTCCTCACCCCGGAAAAGCAGCCACGCATCTCCAAGCCCCTCAAGGAATACCTCCCGCTTGAGCACAAAGGCTGGTATGTCGAAGAGCTACCCCTTGGCAATACGGAGTCGCTCGACGAGGCCTCCCGCGCCCTCCTGAATTTCGACGACTACGCCTACTACAATTTCACCCGCCCGGGCTCGGATTTCAGCGTCTACATAGCCTACTGGAAACCAGGCAAAATGCCCGTCCGCCTCGTCAACTCCCACACCCCGGACCGCTGCTGGACATGGGCCGGCTGGCAATGCACCGACATGAAGTTTCAGCAGCCTGCCTCTACCGTTGCGGGCGATCTCCAGCCTCTCGAATGGCGCGTCTTTGAGAAAGACTCCCACCGCATCTACGTAAATTACTGGCACATCGTCGGTGGCGAGGTCCACATCTACCGCGAAGGCTTCAACGAAATGCCTCCCCTCACCGTTGTTTTCGACGACCTCCTCACCTACGGCCTTAACCTTAAGCGCGAGCAGTTCTTCGTCCGCATATCCAGCACAAAGCCTCTGGAGCAAGTCTGGCAGGAAGAAGCTTTCCAGGAAATTCTCACCGCTCTCCGCGCTCTCTGTCTTGCCCCGCCCGAGGAGCTGCCCGCCGCTCTCTAGTTTTTTCTAGCCCATGGATTCCCCCTCTCGCGACGCGCTTCTGCAAACAGTACTTGCTGCGCTCAAGTCTCTGGGCTCAGAATTCGGCAACGAGTCTCTCCTAAACGCTACCGAGGAAACCCGCCTCATGGGCGAAAAAAGCGGCATAGACAGCATGGCCCTAGTCACCATCATTGCCGAAATTGAAGCCGTGCTTGAGGAAAAGCATGGCCTACGCCTTGTGCTGGCAGACGAGCGCGCCATGAGCCAGATGCGCTCTCCCTTTCGCCGCGTAGGCACGCTGGTAGACTACATCATCGAGCTTCATGGAAAGTAGCGCCCCATCTCCAAAGGTCATGCTCCTCTCCGGCTCAAGTCGGGGCCTTGGGCTCGCCTTGGCAGAACACTTTCTTCAGCATGGCTGGCGCGTTGTCGGTTGCTCCAGAAAAGCCGTTAGCCTTCCTCACGAAAACTACCGCCACTTCTCTCTGGACATCGCTGATGAGAGTGCCGTTGTGGACATGGTGCGCACCGTGAAAGCCGAGTTTGGTCGCATTGATGCCCTTCTCAACAATGCAGGCCAAGCCTCAATGAACGCCCTCGCGCTCACCCCGTCAGACACCCTCGCTCGATTGCTTCAGGTAAATGTGGTGGGCGCCTTCAGCCTACTGCGCGAGGTCTCCAAGGTTATGATGCGCCAAAAGCACGGGCGCATTGTGAATTTCAGCAGCATCGCCGCTCCCCTTGCGCTTGAGGGCGAGGCCGCGTATGCCGCCAGCAAGGCCGCCGTGGAGTCTCTCACCAAAGTGGCGGCCAGAGAGCTCGCCGATTACGGTATCACGGTAAACGCCATCGGCCCCTCTCCCATCCGCACCGATCTCATCCGTGGCGTCCCCGAGCAAAAGCTCCAGGCCCTCCTCCAGCGGCAGCCCATCAAAGAGTTTGCCGAACCCGAAGATGTGATCAACGCAGTCGATTTTTTCCTTCACCCTGAAAGCAAACGCATCACGGGGCAGATTATCTACCTCTGCGGCGTTAGCTAGTCGGCTTGCTGCCTTCCCTCCTTGGGCTTCCTCAATAAAGATTTTTCCGAAAAGATCGCTCTCATATCTGGCGATGGTCAAGCGGCTACTTACGGCGATTTGCTAACTCTTTGCGAGAGCGCGAAAGCAAAGATAGCTGGAATGCTGCCGCCGCAAAGCGTTGTAAGCCTCATAGGCGGCTACGACCCATCCTCAATAGCCACCTTCTTCGCCCTGGCTGATCTTAAGCACATCGTTGTGCCCGTCACGGAATCGTCTCGCAAAGAGCTGGACATACGCACCCGGGAAGCCGCTGTCGAGTGGCAGGCGGATTCCTCTCTGCAAACCATACCTGCTTTTTCTCCCACGGGGAATGCCGCATCCTCTTCGCCGCTCTACTCCAGATTGCGTGAGCGAAACCACGCAGGTCTCGTGCTCTTTAGCAGCGGCACTACAGGCGTCCCAAAAGCCATGCTCCACGATTTGGATCACCTGCTGTCCCACTACGAGGGCCGTCGCCCCAAGCCTCTGGTCACGATGGCACTCCTTCATTTCGATCACATCGGCGGGCTAAATACCCTGCTCAATAGCCTCGCCATTGGCGGCACCCTTGTCGCCCCGATTAGCCACGACCCACTCCACATTGCCAGCCTCATTCAGGCGCACAAAGTCCAGCTCCTCCCTGCCTCCCCCTCATTCCTAAATCTCCTTCTGCTTGGCGAAGCCCACCTCAAGTTCGATCTCGCTTCCCTCCGCCTGATTACCTACGGCACCGAGCCCATGCCTGCGTCCCTCCTCGCTCGCTTGAAAGCGGTGTTCCCTAAAACAAAGTTTTTGCAAACCTTCGGCACAAGCGAGACTGGCATCGCTCGCACTTCCAGCAAAAGCAGCGACAGCGTTTTTATGCGCTTCGACGACGCCGATCTGGAACACAAAGTAGTGGATGGCGAGCTCTGGATCCGCAGCAAAACCCAGATCCTCGGCTACCTCAATGCCAGTATGGATCGCTTCACCCCCGATGGCTGGTTCCGCACGGGAGATTCCGTTCAAACCGATGCCGATGGCTTTTTTTACATCCCTGGTCGCCTCAGCCAAACGATTAATGTCGGCGGCCTCAAGGTCGAGCCTTCCGAAGTCGAATCCGTCCTGCTCGAACACCCAAACGTTGCCAGCTGTCTGGTCTATGCCTCAGATAGCGCCCTCACGGGGCAAGTCGTTGCCGCAGAAATAGCTCTCAAGGAACCGTTAGAAGAGAGCGCCGCCCGTTCCGCTCTCCGTGCCCATTGTCGCTCCCGCTTGGAGTCTTACAAAATACCCGTTAAGATAATCATTAAAAGCGAACTCAAGCTAAGCTCTCGCCTAAAAAAGCCGATCCACTCCCATGCCCTTTAGCCAAATACCTAATGTGCGTTTGAGCGCGGTCACCGCCACCGTCCCCGCTTCTGTTCGCAGGTATCTGGAGGAGGCCCGTGCCCTCGGTGAAAATCCCGCCCAAGCCGAGCGCATTGCTAAGTCTATCGGCCTTGTCGAGCGTCGTGTAGCAGCTCCCGATCAGACCGCTTTAGACCTCTGCGTCCATTCCGCCGAGCGCCTTCTTTCCTCCTTTGATTCTTCCTCCCTTCGCGCAAACGTAGATGGCCTGATTTTTGTCACTCAATCGCCCGATCACTTCCAGCCGTGCAATGCGGCAATCGCCCACGGCAGGCTGCGTTTCCGCGAGGACTGCGCCGTTTTCGATGTTGGGTTGGGTTGCTCAGGCTATGTGTATGGTCTCTGGCTCGCGCACCAACTACTCACCAGTGGCGGCTGCGAGAATGTGCTCCTCCTGGCAGGAGATACCCTTAGCAAAGCCGTCCGCTCCGATGATCGCGCGGTGGCTCCGCTCTTTGGAGATGCAGGCACGGCCTCGCTCCTCCAGCGTTGCGCGGAACATCCCAGCGCGGGCTTTCTCCTCAAGAGCGAGGGGGCGAGCTCAGGCGTCATCTCCATTCCTGGCGGTGGCTACCGCAGCTGCGCCTCGCCTGATTCCCCTGCCTTCTTGCAGATGGATGGCGCGGAAGTTTTTAACTTCTCCCTCCGCGTGGCCGCGCCCACCACCCAAGAGCTTCTCGATAAGATGGCCGTCTCCGTCGATTCAGTAGACGCCTTCTTTTTCCATCAGGCCAATCGCTTCATCGTCCAGAGCATAGCGCGCAAGCTCAAGCTCACCGAGGCAAAAGCTCCGAGCGATAGCTTTTCCAAATTCGGAAATACCAGCAGCGCCTCCATTCCTCTTGCGCTTTGCCACGATAGGCAAATAAACCCCGCCCGCCCCCTGCGCCGTGTAAGCCTCTGCGGTTTTGGCGTAGGGCTCTCTTGGGGCGCCGCCCTCCTCACTCTCCCTGATTCACTTAGCTGCTCTCTGCTCGACCTCGCGGCCTCTTCCTGATAACTCCGTTTTCCATGAATGAGTTTATCGTAAATTTGAAATCCGCCGTCGATGGGTTTTCTGATGCCGACCTCCAGCCCGAAACCGAATTTCAAAAACTCCCTGGCTGGGATTCCCTCGCCCTCTTGTGCATCATAGGCATGGCCGACGAAAGCTACGGCGTCTCCCTTCGCGGCAAAGAAATCATTCAGTGCGCCTCCGTAGAATCTCTTTTCAATCTAATCCAATCAAAGAAATAAATCTTTGTGTCAAGTAACTCCTTAACAAGTAAAACTATTTTGATTATTGGAGCCACTGGCGGCATTGGCTCTGCGTCATCAGTTGCTTGCGCCGAGCAAGGTGCCTCACTCATCCTTTCAGGCAGAAACGCAGACAAGCTTGCTTCCCTATCAGCCCGTCTGGGCAATAGCGTAGTCTCCAAACTGCTGTGGGATTTCTCCTCGGACTTGGATTTCATGGCTCTCGCAAAAGACCTCCCCTCTCTGGATGGTCTCGTTTGGGCCGCAGGCGCCAATCGCTACACTCCTGCAAATTTTCTTTCTGCAAACGAGATTGGCGGCTCTCTTTCCTTGCACGCCCAAGCCCCGCTCGCATTAGCTTGTGCGCTCTGGAAAGCAAAGAAGCTGGCCCCATCTTCCTCCGTTGTCTTTGTGGCCTCTCTGGCTGCGCACCATCCCGCCCCTGGCTTGGCCGCTTACGCTGCTGCCAAGGGTGCTCTTGTTTCAGGCGCGAAGGCGCTTGCCTTGGAGTTTGCCTCGCGCATGGTTCGCGTGAATACCGTTTCCCCTGGCCTCATTCGCTCTCCCATGACCGAGCAAACCGAGAGCCAGCTTTCCTCCGATCTCCTCGCCAAAGAAGCTGCCCTCTACCCTCTTGGCCTCGGCTCGTCTCAAGATGTTGCCCATGCTATCACCTTCCTCCTCAGCCCACAGGCTCAGTGGATAACGGGCACCGACCTTATTCTCGATGGCGGCTATTCCATCCGTTAAAATATGGACAACCTCATCATCATAGGCGCAGGTGGCTTTGGCCGCGAGGTGGCTTCATGGGCGGCTCAGCACCCTTATTCTGGCGTCTCTTGGCGTATTGCGGGTTTCTTGGATGACCACTTCCCCGCTCTCGAATTGCCAAGCGGGTGCCCACCTCTCTTAGGTTCTATCAAAGACCACCTCCCTCTGCCTACGAATCGCTACCTCTGCGGCATAGGCTCTCCCGCTGCTAAGCAATCCTGTGTCCAACCGCTTTTGGAGCGCGGAGCCCGCTTTATCAACCTCGTTCACCCAAGCGTTTCCATAGGTGACAGGGTAAAGCTTGGCCAAGGCATAATCCTTTGCCCAGGTGTGCGCCTCACCTGCGATTGTGAGATTGGCGATTTCACTGCCATCAATCTCAACGCCACCGTCGGCCACGATGCCCATGTCGGCTCTTGGTGCCAGATTAGTTCTCACTGCGACATCATGGGCCATGCGGCCATTGGCGATTCCTCGTTGCTCGGCAGCAGCGCCCTCATTCTGCCTGGTGTAAATATAGGCCGCTCCGTCACCGTGGGCGCTGGCTCCGTTGTGATTAAATCTGTGGCCGATGGGCAAACCGTTTTCGGCAATCCCGCTCGTTCCCTCCTCGATTGATTGCCTATGCTCCTGAAGCGTCTCTTCGATTTTTTTGCGGCCCTCTTTCTCCTTGCTTTGCTATGGCCGTTGTTGTTGCTCTTAGTCGTTATTGTTTGGCTAAAGCTCGGGTCTCCGGTCTTCTTTAGGCAAACTAGGCCTGGCCTCCACGCTAAGCCCTTTCAGTTGGTAAAATTCCGCACCATGAAGGACATTCGCGACACCAGCGGTGCCTTGCTTCCCGACGCTGATCGCCTCACGCCTTTTGGTCGCCTCCTCCGCTCGACTAGCTTGGACGAGCTGCCCGAGCTCTGGAACGTCCTTAAAGGTGAAATGAGCCTGGTCGGTCCCCGTCCTCTCCTTATGCGGTATCTTCAGCGTTACAGCCCGCGCCAAGCTCGCCGCCACGATGTGCCCCCTGGCATCACAGGGTGGGCACAAATCAATGGCCGCAACGCCACTTCCTGGGAGGCCCGCCTTGAGCAGGATGTTTGGTATGTGGACAATCGCTCATTTATTCTCGATATAAAGATTCTCTTTATAACTATAATCCATGTCTTCCGCCGCAGTGGCATCAACGCCCCTCAGAATGCCACCATGCCGGAATTCATGGGCAGTCAGTCCCGTCCTCCCCCATCCTAAGCAAACCTGTCGTGAAGCGTCCGTTCCACATATTCCTGTCCCCCCCTCACCTCAATGGCTCTGAGCTCAAGGAGGTCGAGCGTGCCTTTGCCTCCAATTGGGTAGCCCCTGCGGGCCCAGCCCTACGCGCCTTTGAAAAGGCTGTAGCAACCCATGTTGGCATCCAGCACGCAGTCGCTGTCAGCTCTGCCACTGCTGGCCTTCACCTATCGCTCATCGCCTGCGGCATCAAACCGGGTGACGAAGTCATCACAAGCGACTTCACATTTGTGGCGTCGGCCAACCCCATTCGCTATGTCGGCGCAAAACCCATCTTCATAGATTCCGAGCCCACCACATGGAATCTCGACCCAAACCTCCTCGAATCCTTCCTCAAAGAGCGCGCCAAATCCAACCGCATCCCCAAGGCCCTCTTGCTAGTCCATCTCTACGGCCAAAGCGCAGATATGGACGCTATCCTTTCTCTCTGCGAACGGTATAATCTAATACTTATTGAAGATGCTGCCGAAGCTCTCGGCGCTCTCTACAAGGGCAAATCTCCCGGCACCTTTGGCAAAGCTGGCGTCTACTCCTTTAACGGAAACAAGATCATCACCACTTCTGGCGGCGGCATGGTCGTCAGTGCGGATCAGTCTATCGTGGATCACGTCCACCATCTGGCTACCCAAGCCAAAGCCCCGGGCCTCTCCTACCACCACGAGGAGATCGGCTACAACTACCGCCTCAGCAATATCTCCGCTGCCATCGGCGTCGCCCAGATTGCCTCCCTGGAGGCAAAGGTGGCTGCCCGTCGCGCCATCTATGATCGCTACCGCGAAAAGCTTTCCGATCTTGATGGTATCGCTTTTACCCATGAGCCTTCTTGGAGTCGCTCCTCACGTTGGCTCTCCTGCCTCCTCCTTCCCCCTCACAGACGCCATCAGGTAGATGCCCTCTGCATTCACATGCAAGAACGCGGCATCGAGTCCCGCCCCCTCTGGAAACCGATGCACCTCCAACCCCTCTACCTCGACGCCGAGCAAATCGGTGGCTCCGTCTGCGAAGACCTCTGGCAGCGCGGCCTTTGCCTCCCCAGCTCCAGCAGCCTCTCCCCCTCACAACAAGACGAAGTCTGCGCCGCCATCCGCGATTTCTGGCTCAAGTTCTAATTTTCAGCCAATGGGCTCAGAATTTCAAAATATAGTCCTTGCAAGTAACACTTCCTACGACTCCTTGGAGGATTTGGAATCCTGCCTCCAGGAGTCTGGCAAACGTGTAAATCGTCTTTTCGTCGCAGACGACAAGGTTTACAGAAGCCTATGGACAAGGGGAAAACTTGGTGTCCTACAGCTTAGATTTTTAATGTATTTTGTATACCCTATTAAGTTAATATTTAGTATTTTAGCAAGTAAGCCAAAAAGTGTTTTTATTGTAACAAGTGCAACCTTTTACGCACCATTAGTAGCTTCGATTTTCGGGAAAATTAAAAAAATCAAGGTTATATATTTACTTTACGATTTATTCCCGGAAGCATTATATGTGGAAAGCAATAAAAAGAAAGGTGTTCTTTACTCATTAATAGGTAAAATAACCAGCTTAACAATTAAATACTGCGACGCCACTGTTTTTCTCGGCGACAATTTAAAGGAATATACAACGATCATCTGGGCAAAGCCAAAACGTTGCTCGGTAATTGATGTCGGTGTGAACTCAAAAAGGTTTTTCCGCAAAGAGCTTTCCCATTCACCCCAACAGTCAACCCCCATCCGCTACGGAGGCCAATTAGGGCGAATGCACGATCCCGCACCCCTTGCATTTTATTGTGACTCTGTGGCTAGGCATTTCAGGGGCACAGTTAAATTCGACCTTTTTGCCAGCGGAAAGGGCGTCGCTGCGTTCAAGCCCATCGGAAACAGTCACGTCATTCTCAACCCTCCGCGCTTAGATCCTAATTGGAGGTCGTCGCTAAGTGAGTATCCTCTAGGCCTAATATCTCTAAACCCCTACGCAGGAGTGGTCTGCTTACCCAGCAAGATCTACAGCATGCTCGCATCGGGTCAGGCAATTATCGCAATCGCTCCAGTTTGGTCCGATGTCGCAAGGATAATCATCGATAACGATGCGGGATGGGTTATTAATAATTGTGAATGTAAAACACTATCCGAATTCATTGATTATCAAAATAGAATTATTGATATTAGATCTAATAAAAATACCGTCCTTGAAAATCTTATTAATACAATTAACTTTATATTAGAAAATCCTGAAGTTCTGGAAAAAAAGCGCCAAAATGCTAGACGCGCAGCCGAGAATAAATATGACCTCTCTGTGCTCGGCAAAAAATGGAGCTCTCTTGTTAACGATGTTTTATTGAATGATGCAAAATAAAATATTAGTTACGGGGGCAACTGGATTCTTGGGAAGAGCGTTGTGCAATCATTGCCAACGCCTAGGCTGGAATGTCATTGGAGTAGGACGAAGCTCCTCATTAGGTCCTTGGGACGCCTTTCTCGAATACGACTTTTCAGCAGATAAACCTTTTCCATCACTTTCGGACATTGATATCATTGTTCACTGCGCGGCCAAGGTGCACGATTTGGTGAGTGTTAGTCCGTCTCGAGACGAATACATGGCTGTAAATGTAAATGGCACAAAGAACCTGTTAGACTTTGCAAAATTACACGCAGTCAAATCTTTCGTATTGATGAGCAGTTGCAGTGTGTATGGCGTTGAAAGCATCACCCCCCTCTCCGAAACCTCCCCCCTCGCCCCCTCCACCCCCTACGGCATTTCCAAACTTGAGGCCGAGCGCCTCGTCGCCGCTTCAGGCTTGCCCCATTTCGCCATTCTTCGCCCGGCGCTCATCTACGGCCCAAACGCCAAGGGCAATCTGGAAAAAATGATGGCCGCTATTGAGCGAGGTCGCTTTCCTCCCGTTCCCGAGACTCACAACCGCCGCAGCATGGTCTGCCTGCACGATGTCGTCAGAGCTGCGGCCACCGTGGCTACGCACCCTGCCGCCCGTAGCCAAACCTACGTTCTCGAAGACGGCCAACATTACTCCACCCGTCGCCTTTACGAGCAAATGGCCCTCGCTCTCGGCAAGAAGCCCTCCTCTCTCGCCCCCCCTCTTTGCGTCTTCAAAGCGCTCGGCCTCTTTGGTGATTTATTTGGTAAAATCCGTGGCCGCCGTTTCTTTTTCGATTCCGATGCCGTTGCTAAATTATTCAGCTCAAACGTCTTCGATGGCTCCAAAATCACCCGAGACCTCGATTTCTCCTACGAGTGGACTCTCGAAAAGGCCCTGCCCGCCATCGTGGCTTCCAGAACTCCCTAGTCTTTATGCCTTTCGCTCCTAACTTCTTTCCCCATGCGGCCTTCCTGGCTGGCGCTACCTGCCTCGCTTGGGTGTCAGTAGGTCTATGTCACCGACTGGCGTATAAAGCCCACCTCATGGATAATCCCAATGAGCGCAGCCTTCACTCCTTTCCTAAACCACGCATTGGTGGTATCGGTATCGTTTTCACTGTTCTTCTCGGAGCACTCATTATTTCACTCATCAGTGACTTAAAACTCCTGGCTTTCCTTGCCGTAGCACTTGTCGTTGCCCTTGTCAGTCTGGTTGACGACCTTAAGACCATCCCGTTCTGGATGCGCCTGCCTGCCCATTTGGGAGCAGGTGTGGCCTTGGTTTTACTTGGCGGTGCTTTGCCATACATAGCATGGCCTGGGCTCTTTTCATTCATTTTGCCCACAGCTCTCGCAAGCCTTCTTTGCATCTTCTGGGTAGGCGGAATGATAAACGCCTACAACTTTATGGACGGCTCCGACGGCATTGCGGGCCTCCAGGGTGCCCTTTTCGGCCTCGGCCTCATGCTCTTTTCCCACGCCCTATATGGTCAATTGCTCGGTGCTGTTATTGTCGGCGCTTGTTGCGGCTTTCTCATTCACAACTGGCAACCCTCCAAAATCTTTATGGGCGATGTCGGCAGCGCCTTTCTCGGTTGTTTGGTCGCGGCAGCTCCTTGGCTCATGATGCCCCAAGGCGATACCCATTCCCTCTGGGATGGCTTTGTGCTCACATTGCTTCTGGTTTGGCCCTTTTTTCTCGATACCGCCTTCACCTTCACCAGAAGGCTCCTTAAAAGAGAAAATGTCTTTGCTGCCCACCGTTCCCACCTCTACCAGCGCCTCGTCTTATCCGGGTGGTCTCATGCCCGTGTAGCCATTCTTTATGGGTCCTTGGCCTCCCTTGGCATCCTTCTCGGATTCCTCTGGAAGTCCTCACCGCACAGTGGCTGGATTATTCCTATCACCTTAGCCCTTTGCTTCAGTTTCCTTTACGCCACGGTCCTCCTCTCTGAGCGCCGCGCCATTAAGCTCGCAAAAGCTAAGGTTTTACCCTAGTTTCCGCCGTTTCCCATGACTCCCTCTCAGGCCACGCAACAAATCGGTTTCCTCTTTCGCCAGCTTTTTCTGGCACGCGGGATTCTCCTCTTTTTTGCCTATGGCATCCTCTTCTTTTTCAGTCTTTTTGCCGCTTACCTCCTCCGTTTTGACTTTTCCATCCC
>CAZHQD010000014.1:11973-29311 GCA_964533835.1 uncultured Puniceicoccaceae bacterium
GGCCTGCGCGTCATCCGTGAGCGTTACTTTACCGATGGCGGTTCTCCAAAAGAAGAGCAGCGCGTAGCGATTGTCGGCGCGGGAGATGCCGGTGCCGCAGTCGCGGGAGACCTCCTCGCCCGTCGCGGCCTAGGTCTCCGTCCTGTAGCCTTTCTTGATGACGACAAGGAAAAGTGGCGTCGCCATATCCATGGCGTTCCCGTAGTCGGTGGGCCGGATACCCTCGCCTCCATTAAGGCCAAATACGGCATCACCACCATCATCATTGCCATGCCCAGTGCGCCCGCCAAGCGCATCCGCGAAATCGTAGACATCGCCAACGCCAATAGCCTTCGTGCGGAAACCGTGCCCTCCCTCGCCGAGCTTACCACGGGCAAAGTCAAAGCCTCCCGCGTCCGCCCCGTTCAAATCGAAGATTTGCTTGGCCGCGAGCCTGCCCAACTGGACTCCGAGCACATCGGCGCCATGATAAAGGGCAGCACCGTGGTCGTTACGGGTGCTGGTGGCTCTATTGGCAGCGAGCTTTGTTACCAGATTGCCAGTTACCACCCCAAGCGCCTCCTTCTCATCGAGCAATCCGAGATCGGCCTCTTCAATCTTGAGCAGCGCCTCACCGAGGATGGCTACGGTGCCCTCATGCTCCCCATGATTGCCGACATTCTGGACCTCCCCCGAATGCGCGCTATTTTCGACCGCTACCAGCCCGATATCATTTTCCACGCCGCCGCACACAAGCACGTCCCCATCATGGAGCGACAGCCCGCGGAAGCCCTCAAAAACAACTCCTTCGGCACTGCCGCCCTCGCCGACCTAGCCGTGGAATATAGGCTAAAGCGCTTCATCTTTATTTCTACAGACAAGGCCATCAACCCCACCTCTGCTATGGGTGCCTCCAAGCGTCTGGCCGAGCTCTACCTGCAGGCCCGCCAGACGGCCAATGGCCATGGCACCCGCTTTATGGCCGTCCGCTTTGGCAATGTCCTCGGCAGCTCAGGCAGTGTGGTTCCCACCTTCCGCGCCCAGATTGCCAAGGGCGGCCCCGTCACCGTCACCCACCCCGATATGACCCGCTACTTTATGACGATCCCCGAAGCCGTGGGCCTCGTCCTCCAGTGTGCCACTCAGGGAAATGGCGGTGAAATCTTCGTTCTCAACATGGGCACCCCCGTCAAAATTGTGGACCTCGCCCGCCAGATGATCGAGCTCTCTGGCTTCCGCCCTGGTATAGATATCGAAATCCAGTTCACTGGCATGCGCCCGGGCGAAAAGCTCTTCGAGGAGCTTCAGCACGTGGACGAACACCACGCCGAGACCGCCCACCCCCGCATCCTTCGCTTTGTTGCCGAGCCCCCTAAACTCGAAACCGTCCGCGCCAAATTCGATCAGCTCCGTGAAAACTTGGATACCCGCGACCGCCAGGACATCAAGAAAATGATTAAAGAGATCGTCCCCGAATACGTCCCCTATCTGGAATAATCCTTTCCCATTCTTTCACCCCTCACAAGCGGAGCTCTTTTTGGGCTCCGCTTTTTTGTGCCCCTTTTTCTTCTCTGATTTCGGTTTTGGCAAAATCTTGGAATCTAATCATTTTCAAACTGCGTATAACCTGCCAGTCTGCCCTCTTTATTCTTTACTCATAAAACATGGCATCCGCCGCAGAACCTCCCGTAATCGAGCTTCATGATCTGGGGAAATCCTACAAGATCTGGGCCGATCCGCGTATGCGCCTCCTCGGCATGCTAGCAAGTGGCGTCTGCGATGGCCCATGGGCACCCAATTCCCTGCGCGAATCTTTTCGCCGTCGCCAAAGCGCACACTACCGCGAGTGCCACGCTCTCGCCCCCATTAGCCTCACTGTCCGCAAGGGCGAAGCCATCGGCATTGTCGGGCGCAACGGCTCGGGCAAGTCCACCCTCCTGCAGCTCTTGGCGGGCACCCTACAGCCCTCCTCAGGCTCGGTCCGCGTAAATGGCAGGCTGGCGGCCCTCCTTGAGCTCGGCTCGGGCTTTAACCCGGAGTTCACGGGCCGCGAAAACGTCTTCCTCAACGCCGCCATCCTTGGCCTCTCTCGCGCCGAAGCGGAAGCTCGCTTCGCGGGCATTGAGCAATTCGCGGGCATCGGCGACTATATTGACCAGCCCGTTAAGACCTACTCCAGCGGCATGGTCGTGCGGTTGGCCTTTGCTGTCCAGACAGCCGTGGACCCCCAAATCCTGATCATTGATGAAGCGCTCTCCGTAGGCGACGAAGTCTTTCAGCGCAAATGCTTTGCTCGGCTGGAGCGCCTCCGTGAGCAGGGCGTCACGATCCTCTTCGTTTCCCACGATGCCTCCAGCGTGGTCAACCTCTGCACCCGTGCCCTCTGGCTCCACAAGGGAAAACTCCTCCTTGAGGGCGCTCCTAAGCAGGTCGTCTCCTGCTACCAGAAGTTTTGCCACGCCCCCGAAGAACAAGCCGAGGGCCTCATCGAAAAAATCCTCGCTGAGTCCGTTCAAATCACCAACGGCGATTCGGCAAACCGCACGCCCTCCCCTCAAACCCAAAGCCCCACAGAATCCGAAATCGCTGCTGCCTCCGCCTTTGTTGGCGAAGCATTAGATCCCCACCTCCAGCCTGCCAGCACCTATACCTACGAGAGCTATGGTGCCGAGATAATCGATCCCCATATTGAGACGCTAGACGGCCAGCGCGTTAACCAGCTCGTGCAACGGCGCGAGTATGTTTTTTGTTACGAGGTCCGTTTTTCTGCTCCTTGCCACGATGTCGCCTTTGCCATGCTCATCCGCACGCCCAAGGGTATGGAGCTGGGCGGCTCCGTCACTCGCTACCGCGACCTCCCTGAAGTCGAGCCCGATAAAGCCTACAAAGTCCGTTTTCGCTTCCGTTGCCAGCTCGTCCCGTGGCTCTACTTCCTCAATGCAGGTGTGGAGTGCCGCTTAGGTAATAAGCGTGCCTACGCCCATCGCATTTTGGATGCCGCAGCCTTTAGAGTAGTCGCCGATCCTTCCTTGCCCATCATAACTGCCCTCGTAGACTTCGGTTTTTCACCTCAGGCCGAGCCTGTTCCCCTTCCCGATGCCGATGGCTAAGCCTCACGTCTCCCAAAGGTTCCCTTTGCGTTTTTCGCCGCGATTGTCTAACAATCTCCCCTTATGGTCTTAACTCAGTCCCATCCTCTGCTCATCTTGGGCATGCACCGTAGTGGCACCAGTATGCTGGCTTCCCTCCTGCAAGCCCGTGGTGTGGCGATTGGCGATAACCTCATCGGCGCCGCCAAGGGCAACCCTCGTGGCCATTTCGAGGACAAAGATGTCTACGATTTCCACCTCAAGGCCCTCTCTCGTTACAGGGACCACACCTGGCGTCTTTTCGACGATGGCACTCTCGGCCTCACCTCTTTCAACTTCGAGCCCTCCTCGGAGGAGTTAAGTGAAGCAAAGGCCATAATCGACTCCCGCCGCCGTCCTGGCTTCTGGGGCTGGAAAGAGCCCCGTACCTGCCTATTTCTCGACTTCTGGCAATCGCTCATGCCCGACCTGATGGGCATCATCATCTACCGCCACCCCCTCGAAGTCCATCTTTCCCACCTCAGGCGCGGTGCCAATCTCGACCTCTGCCTCCGCCCTGCCCAGGCCATCCACGCCTACACCCTCTACAACGCTAAGCTCCTCGCCGCTGCAAAGCGCCAGCCCGAGCGTTTCCTCATCATCAATGCAAACACCGCTTTCGAGCAACCTGCCCTGCTCAATGATCGCCTGTCTGCATTCATGGGCATAGCCCCCTCAGCATCTGCTTCTGCCCAATTTCATGCCGATGAGTTTCGCGGATTGCCCTTGAGCAGTGACTTACATGCCTGTTTCGCCGCGGCTTTCCCTCAGGCAGCAGCCGCTTTCGACGAGCTTCAGCAGCTCGCCTCCATCAAGCAGCAATTCTCGGCGGCCCCCGCCTCTTCTGCGCTCGCCTCGCTGAAATCCATTCTCTCCGAGCTGCCCGCTGCCCAGCGCGAATCCTGCCTTCCCCTCCTCGAAACTCTTAGCGCAGGTGCCGAAGCGCGCCTCGTCGGCGATTGGCATCAATCCCTTGCTAACGCCATCGTCAAGAAACACACCGACCATTACGAGTGGGCCGTAAGCTCCATCGAAAAGCAGGATGCCTACATCCGCCAGCTCACCGAAACCCTCCGCCAAACCCACGAAGAAAAAGAGACGCTGGGTGGCGCCATCCAGGGAGAAATTGAAAAAACCCGCCAGATCTGGGACGAGCTGGTAAAAGTCGGCAAGGATTGGCACCACAAAGTCGAGCATATCGAGGGGCTCACCAAGCAAGTCGAATCCCTAAAAGAAGAAGTTAGAAACCTTAAGGCCGCTCGCACTCCGTAGCCCCATGCACCTGCTTCTGCTCAGTCCAGAATCCCCCCTCTCCCCTGCCAGTGGTACGGGCCGCTATGTCCGCACCCTTGCGGCTGGTCTTGCCCGTCAGGGTGTGCGCGTCGTTATTCTTGCACCGGGAGATTCCGCCTCCACCGCCGCTCAACCCGAGGGCTGGTCGCTCCGCCAGTTCATCAGCCGTGCCCATTTCCTCTCGGAGCCTCATCAACAACATCCCGAGCAGCACCCTGCTTTTCCCTTCAACTGCCTCGACGCAAACAGCGCCCTCAGTTGGCAGTTCGCAGACGAGGTTGCCGCCTACGTCAAGGAATGCGGCGCTCCCGATGTCATCGAATCGCAGGAGACGGACGCTCCTGCTTATTACCTCCAGCAACGCCAATTGCTTGACAACAAGTATCTTTGTAACACGCCAATTTGCGTCCACCTCCACGGCCCCCATTTTCTCCGCAACCACTCTAATCAGCTCCCCTCATACAAGTTCCCTCGCTATTGGACAAGCCGCATGGAGATGGCCTCCATCTTGGCGGCAGATCAGCTCATTGCCCCGTCTCAATTCATAATAGGCGAAGTCCGCGCCGCTCTCGAAGCTCCCGATCTCCCCATCCATCAGGTGCCGTTGCCCGTAGCGCTTCCTCAGCTTCCTGCCGCCACCCGTGAGCGTGGCAAAGTGGTCTTCCTCGGCAGGTTCGAGCCAGGCAAAGGCATCCTGGAGCTTCTCGGCAGTTGTGAGCGTCTCTGGCAGGATGGCCTCCAATTCACGTTGGATATGGCTGGCTCAGATACCCTCTTTGCCGCACGTGGTGTCAGCATGACGGACTTCCTGCGCCACAAGTATCGTGCCCGCATTGATCAAGGCATCCTCCGCATCCACGGCCCTTTGCCACGCGAGCAGGCCCTCAGTCTCTGCGCTGGAGCGGACTTCTCCGTAGTCCCCAGCATCTGGGAAAACTTCCCCTACACCGCGGTCGAGGCCATGGCCATGGGCAAAGTCGTCCTCGCCTCCACTTCAGGCGGCCAAGCCGAGCTGGTTGGGGACTCCGATTCCCGCGGCCTTCGCTTCGATTGGAATATTCAGGGCGATTTCGAGCGCCAGTTCCGCAAGGCCCTCTCTCTTTCCGATACCGAGGCCTCCGCCATTGGCGCCTCTGCCGCACAATACGTCAACCACCTCTGCGACCCCGTTGCCGTCATTGCCAAGCGCATCGAGCTTTACCGGCAGCTCATCGCTTCCAAAACACCCCGCAAATACTTCCCCTTCACGAACCCTCACGCTAGAAACAGCTCCCCTGCTATCCCGCAAATCCCGCACACCTCGGGACTACTTAGCGCCGTTATTCCTTTCTACAATCTGGGCGATACCATCGAAGAAACCGTCGCCTCCATCGCGGCCAACTCCTACCGCCCTCTCGAAATCCTTGTCGTTGACGACGGCAGCGCCGATCCCAAAAGCTTAGCCGTTCTGGACGCCCTGAAGTCCCGCTACCCATCCACTCCCGATTTCTCCCTTCGCGTCCTTCGCCAGCACAATCAGGGCCTCGCCCAATCCCGCAACAATGGTGCCGCTGCCGCCCACGGCGAGTTCCTCCTCCTTTGCGATGCGGACGACACCGTGGCGCCCGATTACGCGGAAAAAGCCATAGCCGTCTTCCGCCGTTGGGAAAATGTCCACCTCGTTTATTCCTGGGAAAAATACTTCGGCGAAAGCGCAGATATCTGGCCCAATTCCAATCTTGAGTTTCCCTACCTCCTCGCTCACAACCTTTGCCCCTCCCGCCCCATCCTCCGTAGGGCATCTTTCCTCGCTTTCGGCCAAAACAAAGCCCGCGCCCTCCCCTACAACTTCGAGGACTGGGATGGCTGGCTATCCATGCTCGAAGCAGGGTGCGGCGGTGTGAGCCTCCCCGATATCCTCGTGCGCTACCGCATCCGCAGTGGCTCTCAGTGGCAGACCTCCACCCGTGACCAGCACCTCTGGCTCTACGAACAATTAGCGCGCCTCCACCCCGATCTCTACAAACGCTACGGCATCGAGCTGTTCCACCTCCAAAATGCCAACGGCCCTGCCCAATCATGGAATCGCCCTTGTGGCAATTCCCCCTACGAGGATCGCGAAAACTACTTTAATTACCTGCTGGCGGAAAAAGAGCGGCAACTTGCCGCCCTTCAATCTCAACTCGCGCACCTCCGCGCCAACCAGCCTTCCTCTTAGTCGCACGTCATCGTGAAAATCTGGATTCTCACCTCTGAAACTCCCTTCAATCAGCCAGGCGGCATCGCCCGCTACGTTGACAACTTTGCCCGCTATCTCGGCAGCATCGGCCACAGCGTCACCGTCATTTGCCGCGACCTCAAAGACAGCGAGTCCACCATTGCCCAGGGCTACCGCCTCATCACTTTCCGCACCCGCGAGAAAGATATCGGCCTCCCCTGTGATTCCAGGGAGCCCGACCAGCACCCCTCCTACCCCTACAACATTCTCTATTACTGGATGGCCGCCGCGTGGGATTACGCTGCCGTTGTCGAGCGCCTCGTGGCCTCCGAAGGCGCCCCCGATGTCATCGAAAGCCAGGAGTATATGGGCATCGCCTATTTTATTCTCCACAAAAAGTATCTTTACAAAGAGTTTCTAGCGGGCGTTCCCGTTGTCCTCAATCTCCACTCTCCAGATTTTATCCTCCGCCGCGTTAATCAGGACCCTCGCTGGCAGATACCCACCTACTGGTCGGGCCAGATGGAGAAATACTGCATCTTTGCCGCCGATAGCCTCATCTGCCCCAGTGCCTATCTTGCCAGGCAAACCGTCGAGCTCCTCGAAGACCCATCCCTGAACATCGAGGTCCACCCCCTCCCTTGGCCAGACACCTCATCTCTCCCCGCGGCAACCGTAGAGCAAGACCTCGTCGTCTATTTTGGCCGCATAGAGCTGCGCAAGGGCGTCATGGAGCTCCTTCACGAGTGCGAGCGTCTCTGGGCTTCTGGCAAATCCTTCCGCCTTCGCATGATTGGCAACGACACCCAGTATGGCGTCCGCGAAGCCTCCATGACGGAGCTGCTCTCCAAGAAGTATGCCCACCGCATCGCCTCATGTCAGCTTGAGTTCACGGGCGGCATGGAGCACCGCCTCCTCTTGCAGGAAATCAGCAAGGCCGCCGTCGTCGTCATTCCCAGCATTTGGGAAAACTACGCCAATACCTGCATGGAGGCCCTAGCCCTCGGCAAGGTCGTTGTCGCCTCCACCGCAGGCGGCCAAGTCGAGATGATTGGTCACGATGAAGCGGCAGGTTTCCTCTTCGATTGGAAAACCCCTGGCGCCTTCTCCCAAGCCCTTGAGCGTGCCCTTGCTCTCTCCCCTGCCGAACGTGCTAAGATTGGCGAAACCGCCAAGGCCCGCATCGCCGAGCGTTCCGCCCCCGATGTTGTCCTCCAAAAGCGCCTGCTGCACTTCGAGTCTGTTATTGCGCGTGCCAAGTCCTCTCAGAGCGCCCCCAGGCTGTATCCATTTGTCAATACACCCCAGCGCAAGGGCGAGGTCACTCCCATACCCGCTGAGCTTCAGGGCGAGAAAGGCCTCGTCTCCGCCATTATCCCTTTCTACAACCTCGGCCCCTACGTCGAAGAGTCGCTCGACTCCGTCCTCGCCAGCAAGTATGACCGCCTCGAAGTCATCATCGTCAACGATGGCAGCACCGATCCCGCCAGCCTGGAGGTCCTTGAGCGCATCCGCGCTCGCCATCTCCCCAACGTCCGCATCCTCGACGTGCCCAATGGCGGCCTCTCACGCGCCCGCAACATCGGCACCCGCGAAGCCCGCGGCGAGTTCCTCCTCCTTTGTGATGCGGACGACCTCGTTACACCACACCTCGTCCCCAAGGCCGTCTCCCTCTTGCAGCGCTACCAGAATGTCCACTGGGTCTATCCCTGGGTTCGCTACTTCGGCGAGATCACAGGCATCTTTTCCACCTGGAATGCCGAGCTCCCCTACATGTTGGCCCACAACATGTTGATCCCCATCTGTATGGTTAGGCGTGGCGCCTACCATGCCTTCGGCCAAAACAAGCCCGAAATGCTTTTCGGTCTCGAAGACTACGAAGCCTGGCTCAGCCTTATGGAAAACGGCTGCGGTGGCCTCAGCATCCCCGAAGTCCTCGCTCTCTACCGCGTGCGCAAAGAGTCCATGTTTCGCGCCATTACGCCCGCCCAGATGAATCACCTCTACGATGTGATTGTTGAGAGCCACCCAAAGCTCTACCGCCAGTATGGGCCCGATCTCTTCATGCTGCAAACGGCCAATGGCCCGGGCTACATCTGGGAGCAGCCCGCCGCCTTTCAGGCCCCCCTCAATATCCTCTACGAGAAAGCCGCCAAATTCGACCAAAAGATGGCCACCATGGAGGTAGACCTCCTCTGGAATATGAACGAGGTTAAAATCCTCCGCCAGCGCGTCGAAAAGCTCCGTGCCGACCTCGAAAAAGCCGCCACAGAAAAAGCCGAGCTTTCCTCCAAGCTCCAAACCACAGAGAAACACCTCAACTGGAACATGAACGAGGTAAAACACCTCAACGAACAACTCAACAAACAGAAGCACACCAACGCTCAATCATAATCCGCAAATGTGAAGCCCTACTGCTCCTTCTTGCAGCCACCAACTTGTCACTTCGCCACTGTCACTTTTACCTTTCCTCCTCTGTGCCCCTCTGTTTCTCTGTGGTGAACCTGTTTTTCCTAACCTCATGAGCATCACCCGCATAGGCTTGGTCCAAAACCGTTGTGTGGCCGACAAATCTGCCAACGTCGCTGCCGCCATCAAAGGCATCCGCGAGGCTGCCGCCCTTGGCGCCAAAATCATTTGCCTCCAGGAGCTCTTCAATACCCTTTACTTCTGCCTCGGCCAGGACACCGCCCACTTCGATCTCGCTGAGCCTGCCGATGGCCCCGCCGTTAAAGCCATCCAAGCCGTTGCCGCTGAGCTCGGTGTGGTCGTCATCGCTCCCTTCTTCGAGCGCCGCACCGCTGGCATCTATCACAATTCCGCCGCCATCATTGATGCCGATGGCTCCCTCTTGGGGCTCTACCGCAAGATGCACATCCCCCAAGACCCTGGCTTCGAGGAAAAGTTTTACTTCACCCCGGGCGATCTCGGCTACCGTGCTTGGCATACCCGCTACGGCGTCATTGGCGTCCTCATCTGCTGGGATCAGTGGTATCCCGAGGCAGCTCGCCTCACCGCTCTCTCAGGCGCTCAGATCCTCTTTTACCCCACCGCCATCGGCTGGCTCCCCGAGGAAAAGCCCGCTCTAGGCGTCGCCCAGCACTGCGCATGGGAAACGGTTCAGCGCGGCCACGCCGTGGCCAACGGCTGCTACGTCGCCGCCGCAAACCGCGTCGGCCAGGAGGGCGCCACTGAGTTCTGGGGCCGCTCCTTCGTTAGCGATTTCTACGGCCAAATCGTTGCCAAGGCCGACACCGCAGCAGAGCAGATCCTCACCTACGATTGCGACTTCAAGGCTCTCGAAGACTTCCGCCGCATCTGGCCCTTCTTCCGCGATCGCCGCATAGACAGCTACGAAAACATCACCAAGCGCCTTCTCGACAAGTCCCTCTAGCCTCCCATGTCAGCCCCCTTCCATCCTCGCTTTCCCGCCGAGTGGGAACCCCAGTCCGCCGTTTGGTTCTCATGGCCGGCAAACCCAAATACCTGGCCCGATAGGCTCCACCACATACAGGCCATTTTTGCCCATATGCTCAGCGCCGTCAGCCAGTGCGAGACCGTCCGCCTCAACTGCGCCAAAGCCCTCCAGGACAACGCCCGCCGCCTCCTTCTCGCTGAAAAGGCCCAGCTCGATCGCATCGAGTTCTTCGATATCCCCACAAACGATGTCTGGTGCCGCGATCACGGCCCCACCTTCGTCAAAGATTCTTCCTCTGGCTCCCTCGCCATTGTGGACTGGAAATACAACGCCTGGGGCGGCAAGTTCCCCCCTTGGGATTTGGACGACGCCGTCCCCGCCCGCATCGCAGAGGCCCTCCGCCTCCCCATCCGCCGCGCCCCCATCTTTTGCGAAGGCGGTGGCATTGAGTCCAATGGCCAGGGCATTCTCCTCACTACCGAGTGCGTGATGCTTAATCCCAATCGTAATCCTGACATCAAGAAGCTTGAAGTAGAGAATCTTTTCAAAGAATATCTTGGCATCCATACTACTTTCTGGCTCGGCGAAGGCATGACTACCGACGATACCGATGGCCACATAGATACCCTCGCCCGCTTCTTTAAGCCAGACGGCATCGTCGCCATTCAGGAAACTAATAGCAAAGACCCCGACTACCGCAACCTCCAGGAAAACATCGAGCGCATACAGGGCTTCCGCACCCCCACTGGTGGCCGCTTCGATCTCGCCCTTCTCCCCCAGCCCGATCCCGTTTTTGCCGAGGGCACCCGCACCGAACGCCTCCCCGCCACCTACGCCAATTTCCTCATCCTCAACGGCGCCGTCCTCGTCCCCACCTACGGCCAGCCCAAGCGCGATAGCCACGCCCTCGGCCTCCTCGGCGAGCTCTTCCCCAAGCGCAAAATCATCGGCATGGATTCCCTCGAAATCCTCCGCGAAGGTGGCTCCTTCCACTGCCTCTCTCAGCAACAACCCGCTTAACTGTGCTTGCCCCCGTGCCGCCTTTCCCCTTTCATCTCACGTCATGTGTGGAATCGTAGGCTACATCGGCAGACACAACGTCAGCGCAATCCTTCTCGAAGGCCTCAAACGCCTTGAGTATCGCGGGTATGACTCCGCGGGCATGGCCGTCATGCAGGGCCAGTCCCTCCAGGTCGTCAAGAAGGCAGGCCGCGTGGAAAACCTCGCCGCCGCCCTCGCCAAGCAGCCCCTTAAAGGCGCTATGGGCATCAGCCACACACGCTGGGCCACTCACGGCGGCGTTAGTGACCGCAACGCCCACCCCCATACTTCCAGTGACGGCCTCATTGCCCTCGTCCACAATGGCGTTATAGAAAACTATATTGGCATCAAGAAATACACCGAGGCTCAAGGCTACTCCTACTCTAGCGACACCGACACCGAAGTCCTCGCCAATCTCATTTCCTACCACTACCGCAAAGAGCCCGCCACCTCCAATGGTGCCAGCAAGCTCGAAATTGCCGTCCGCAAAAGCCTCCACCATATCGAGGGCACCTACGGCATCGCCGTCATCTGCACCGAGTGCCCACAGGAAATTATTGGAGCCCGCAAAGGCTCCCCCCTCGTCATCGGCGTGGGCAAAGGAGAAAACTTCATCGCCAGCGATGTCGCCGCCTTTGCCGCCCGCACCCAAAATGTTGTCTATCTCGACGACGGTCAGATTGTTCGCCTCACCGCGGAAGAGTTCTCCATCAGCACCATCGGCGCGGAAACCGTCACCCCTGATATTAAGGAAATTGACTGGAAGATTGAAGAGGCCGAGCGCGGCCCCTACCCAAACTTCATGCTCAAGGAGATCCACGATCAGCCTGTGGCTCTCGAAAACGCCATGCGGGGCCGCTTTAGCGACGATGGCTCCACCGCAAAATTCGGTGGTCTCAATCTCGATGCCCGCGAGCTCCGCCAGGTGGATCGCCTACTCTTTCTCGCCTGTGGCACTGCGTGGCACGCCTGCCTCGTAGCCCGCTACCTCATCGAAAAATACGCCCGCATCCCCGTGGATGTCGAGTATGCCAGCGAGTTCCGCTACCGCAACGCCCCCCTCGATAAAAACACCCTCGTCTTCGTCATCTCTCAAAGCGGTGAAACGGTGGATACCCTCGAAGCCCTCCGCGAATCCAAGCGCAAGGGCTACCGCACCCTCGCCATTACCAATGGCGTCGGCAGCACCATAGCCCGCGAGAGCGATGGCGGTATCTACCAGCACGCAGGGCCGGAAATCGGAGTCGCCAGCACCAAGGCCTTTACCTCGCAAATCCTCATTGCGAGCATGGTCGCCCTCTATTTTGGCCGCCTGCGCGATCTCTCCTTCAGCGCGGGCGCGGAGATGGTTGCCGCCATGCGCACCGTCCCGGGCCTCGTCGCCCAGGTGCTCAATCAGGCAGACAAGATTAAAGCTATCGCCGAGAAATACGCCGATAAAAACGACTTTCTCTTCCTCGGCAGGCAGGCCATGTTCCCCATCGCCCTTGAGGGCTCCCTCAAGCTCAAGGAGATTTCCTACATTCATGCCGAGGGCTACCCTGCCGCCGAAATGAAGCACGGCCATATCGCTCTCGTCAGCCCCGAGTGCCCCAGCGTAGTCCTCGCCCCGCAAGGCGATGTCTTCAAAAAGCTCATCTCCACTATCCAGGAAGTGCGTGCGCGCAAAGGCCCCGTCATCGCCCTCACCAATGCAGGCGCTGACTTCCCCTCCGATATTGCCGACGATATTATCCACCTCCCTCAGTGCCACGAGTGCTTGCAGCCCATCATCTTCACGGTCCCCTTGCAGCTCATGGCCTACTACATAGCACAAGCTCGCGGCTGTGATGTGGATAAGCCCCGCAACCTCGCCAAAAGCGTCACCGTCGAGTAGCCCGCTATTGCATTAGCCCTACGCACGAGGCCGCCCACACATCGTAGGAAAGTGGTTTGCCGTTTTTGGCAGGCGCAAAGCGGATCGCCCCGCCTGCTGCTTCCACCAGCGCCAGTCCCGCCGCTATATCCCACAGCCGTATTCCCTCCTCATAGTAAGCATCGAATCGCCCGTGCGCTACCCAGGCCAGCGCCAGCGCCGCGCTCCCGATTGCCCTTACTTTTTGGAATCGCTGCACCTTCGAGACAAACGCCCTCAGCGCCCCGTCATCCTGATTCATCGCCACGGGGAAACCCGTTTGCAGTGTCGCCTTCTCTGGCGTAGTCTCCCAATTCGGCTTCAGCGGACGTCCATTCAGCGTCGCCCCTTCGCCCACTATGCCGCAGTAAAGCTCGTCTCGGCAAAAATCATATATGACCCCCAGCACTGGCTTCTCCCCTTTCATTAGCCCAATGCTCACGCACGTCAGCGGCACATCCCTAAAGTAGTTATGCGTGCCATCCAGCGGATCTACCACCCAGTAAAGCTCGGCTCTCTGGGTCAGCGTTGCGTCACCCCCTTGCTCCTCGCCTATTATGGCAAGCCCGCTCGTCTTCAGCAGGTCGCGCACGAGCTGTTCCGTCTCCAGATCGGCCCGCAGCTTTATGTCCTTGCCGTCTTCCAGATGGATATCCGTCGCCCCTGCGGCGCGTTGTCTCAGTCGTTGCCCCGCCCTGCGGGCAGTTTGCTCGGCGGTTTGCAGCAAGTTTAAGTGTGGATTCATAGTAGGTGGCTAAAATGGTTCCTCTGCTTAGGGCATCCGTTTGTTGCGGGCAGCGTGCCAGAGCTTATACCACTCTTCACGCGTCAGGTTCACCTTGTCCGCTGCGCATGCCGCCTTGATCCGCTCGGGATTGCAAGAGCCTAGTATCGGCTGCATCTTCGCGGGGTGCCTCAGTATCCACGCCATCAGCATGGCTTCCACGGATACCCCGTATTTCTCTGCGTGTTCCTTCACCGCCTTGGCCGCTGTCTCTTCCTCTGCCGTCTTGGGATTGGCCAGTCGCCCTTTCGCCAGTGGGCTCCATGCCTGTATCATCAGGTCATTCAGTCGGCAGTAGTCCAGCACGCCTTCCGTTCGCAGCGCCCCGGCATCAGGCCGATTTACCATTATTCCCTCCTCCACCATCTGCGATTGCATCAGGCTAAATTCTAGCTGGTTGGCCACCAGCGGCTGCTTCACATACCGCTTCAGCAGCTCTATCTGCCCGCCGTTGTGATTGCTCACCCCAAACCACCTCACCTTCCCGCTCCTGTGCAAATCATCAAACGCCCGCGCCACTTCCTCTGGTTCCACCAACGCGTCAGGTCGGTGCAATAGCAACAAGTCAAGATACTCTATGCCAAGTCTTTTTAGACTGCCCTCCACAGACTGCGTGATATGCTCATAGGAGAAATCATACCGATGCGGATAGCCCATCACGGGCCAGTCTGGAAACCGTATTCCGCACTTGGTCTGCACGATCACTTCCTCTCTGCGCGCCAGCTTGTCTTCCCACATCGCCGCAAACAGGCTCTCGCTCTTCGTCCCGCAGTATATATCCGCGTGATCGAAAAAGTTTATCCCTGCTTCCAGAGCGGCATTCAGCGCAGCGACTCCGTATTTTCTATCCTCTGCCGTCAGCGGCCCGCTCCAGCTCTTTGCGATTTGCATGCATCCGTAGCAAATGCGCGTCACTTCAAGATTTGTCTGTGCTAGTTTGTATTTATTCATGGGGATTATTTTGGGGTCTATAATTTACTTTACGCGATTGCTGGGTACCCAGCCTTTGCGCCCTGTTTCTGTCTCGCACCACAGCCAGCCGCTCTCCTCTTTCAGCACTGTCAGCCTTTCCCCTTCCTTCAGGGATAGCTCCGTGCCGTCAAATTCATACAGGCACACCACTTCCGCTCCCGCTCTGTCTAGGTAGCGTTCAGGCACCCACCCTGTCAGCCCGCTTGCCGTGCTGCACCATGTCCAGCCTGGCCATTCGTCATCCCAGTGCGCGGGCTCCACTACCTCTCCCGCCTTGATTAGCAAGGGCTCAGGGTATTGTGCCGTATAGTCTGAGAGGGCATGTACTATTCGCATGGCGTTCGTTCGAGTTTATCTGGAATCAATCCCGCCCTGCCGCCTTCACGCAAGTTTATTCTGTTCGCCTCTGCCCCAACTGCGTTTTCTCCCCTGCCCCTGTTCCCTGCGTGCGCTGGATCGCGTGATAGAGGGTATCTGCTATATTGTTCTCTCCCAGCTCCTCCAGAAACCCGCTCTTGTATAGAATCTCGTGCACATGCGGCTGCACCCCGCACAGCACCAATTGCTTCCCCTTCGCTTTCAGTCGTGCGTGCAGGCTTTCCAGAGCGTTTAGCCCGCTCGCGTCTATGCTGATCGCCTGATCCATCACCAGTATGAGCGCCTTGCTATCCTGCTGGGAACGCCTAAACGCTGTCTCCAGCTTATCCGCCGTTCCAAAGAAAAACGCCCCCTGCAATCGGAACACATCCACCCCTTTCGGCAAGTTGCTCACGTAAAAATCCCTGTCGGGCACCCCTGTCCCTTCTTGTGTCACCAGCCCCACCCCCGATAGCTCCGATACCCGCTTTATAAACAATATCGAGGCAAGCACTATCCCCACCGTCACCGCTACCGTTAGGTCAGCAAACACCGTCAGCCCGAATGTCGTCAAAAACACCGCCGCGTCGCTTCTCGGTATCTTCATCAATCGCTTAAACAAATGCCACTCCCCCATGTTAAACGCCACAAACAGCAGTATCGCCGCCAGCGCCGCTATCGGTATATGGCCTGCCAGTGGCGCCGCCACCATTATGATTAGAAAGAGCGTCAGCGCGTGCACAATCCCTGAGACTGGGCTCGTCGCGCCGTTGCGGATATTCGTGGCCGTTCGTGCTATCGCCCCTGTGGCGGCCATCCCGCCAAACAGCGGCGAAAAGATATTCGCCACCCCCTGTGCCATCAGCTCTTGATTCGAGTCATGTCTGTCATCCGTCAGGCTATCCGCCACTACTGCCGAGAGCAGGCTCTCTATCGCCCCCAGCATGGCAATCGTCGTCGCAGGGAGCGCCAGCTCCCTTAGCAACTCAAACGAAAAAGGCGGCAAGCGAAACTCGGGCAGCGCTGCCCGTATCTCCCCAAATCGGCTCCCCACGGTCGCTACCATTTCATGCGGTATCCCAAATACCGCCACCACCACAGTCGCCAAGAGCAGCACCACTATGCTCGCGGGCAGTCGCCTCCCCAGCCGCTTCGGCCACAAAAACATCAACGCCACACACGGCGCCGCCAGCGCCAGCGTAGGCCACGATAGCAGCCCCAAATGCTCTCCGTAATAAAGCCACTGCTCAAAACAATGCCCGGGAAACGTCTCCCCCTCCACGAGCTGCAATCCCATGATATCCTTTATCTGCTGTGTGAAAATGACCACCGCTATCCCGCTCGTGAACCCCATCGTCACGGGATACGGTATAAATTTGATTATCCCCCCAAGCCGCGCTGCTCCCATTATAAACAGGATTACCCCCGCCATCAGCGTGGCCAGCGCCACTTTCTCCAGCCCATACGTCGCCACTAGCCCCAGCAAAATCGGCACAAACGCCCCGGTCGGCCCCCCTATCTGCGTCTTTGTCCCTCCAAGAGCGCTTATCAGAAATCCCGCTATCACCGCCGTCCACAGCCCCGCCTGCGGCGAAAATCCGGAGTTTATCCCAAACGCTATCGCCAGCGGCAGCGCCACCACCCCAACCACCAGTCCCGCCGTCACATCCTTGCCGAGCGCGTGCAGCGTATAGCCCCGCAGCGTTTCGATTAGTCGTGGCCTAAAGCTCGTCCGACCCTCTCCTAATTCTTCTTTTTTCATACCTTTCAAGAACTGCTGCTTAATCTATGCCGTCTGCACACACCCACAAGGGGATTCCTCCCCCTAACGCCCTTTTATCACAGACTAGAGTTTTTCTAACCCCCGCTATTAGTTAACCTATTAGTAGCTACCGCTTACCATAAGATAAACTTGCCTAATTTTCACTTTCCATAAAAATATCTAATACACTGCTATGAATCCCAATAGAAATATTACTGACGCAAACGAAGCCTGCGCCACCATAGCCTACAAGCTTAGCGAGGTAATTGCGATCTACCCCATTACCCCCTCCTCCCCAATGGCCGAGCATTGCGACGAGTGGGCCGCTGAATCCCGCCCCAATCTCTTCGGTACGGTCCCCGATGTTGTCGAAATGCAATCCGAAGGCGGCGCTGCTGGTGTCCTTCACGGCGCTCTCCAAACGGGCGCTCTCGCCACCTCCTTCACCGCGTCCCAAGGCCTCCTCCTCATGATCCCCAATCTCTACAAGATTGCGGGCGAGCTCCACCCCTT
>CAZHQD010000015.1:0-28801 GCA_964533835.1 uncultured Puniceicoccaceae bacterium
TTTTCAAGCAGGCGGTCATAATCGTTGCTGGACCAGCCCGAGAAGTTGTTGCCTGAGCCTGATTGCCAAAGGGAAAGAAAGGCAACGGGGTCAGGGAAATCGCCAATCCAGCTAGAGCGGGCGATCTGGAAATCACCGTTCTGGCGATTATTTTTGTAGGCGCCGTATTCCTGCCCGATCAAAAGCGTTTGGACGCCCAGATTACTCTGCCAGTAAAACTGGATGGCTTCGGCAACTTTACGGTTACTCTCGGAGTTGTTGAAAAGGATTTCCAGCGGGGGGAGATTGGTGCCGTTGGGAAAGCCAGCGGCAGAGAGCAAACGGCGGGCCTCGTCGAGACTTTCACGGATTTTAGCTGGCTCATTATAGCCGCCACAGCCAGGAGGAACGAAGCTGTAGGCAGGCTGTTGGCCACCTGCCAAGACGCGGTGGGCGATGAGCTCACGATCCAGGCCAAGGGAGAGGGCTTTTCGCACACGCTGATCGGCAAGCGGGCCTGTGCGGGTGTTTATCATGTAGTAATCGGTGCCGAGGTAAGGAGATAGGCGCAGCCTTGAGTCGTTGCTGGCTTGATAAGATGAGGCTTTGCCCGGGGGCAGGCTGTAGGTGGCGTGCAACTGCTCTGCGAGGAAGAGGGTCTCCTCGGCATTTTTGTCGGCGACAGGGAGAAAATGGATTTCTTTGAGGGAGACTTGGCTAGCCGCGTAGTAGTAGGGGTTGGCAGTGACAACGATGCGCTCGTTGACCAGATGCTCTGTGAGCATGAAAGGCCCATTAGAAATATATTTTCCCGGTCGGCTCCAGCCAGAGAGGCGCTCTGACGCGGGCCCCTCTGCCAATACACTGGCGGGATGGAGGGGCAACCATGCAGGGTGCATGAGCAGGCTGAGAAAGTAGGGCAGGGGCTTGTTTAGACGAACCGTTACTACAAAGGGATCAGGGCAGCTAAAACCCGTATCGGCAAAGCTGGTTGTCTGCCCCTTGTGGAAGGCTTCAGCACCCTTTACGCCGTAGAGGAGGTAGGCATTTGGAGAGCCCACATTTGGGCTGAGGATACGTTGCCAAGCGAAAAGGAAATCGGTGCCTGTGACTAGATCGCCGTTGGACCAGCGGGCATCCTTGCGGAGAAAGAAGCGCCAGAGAAGCTTGTCTTCGGAGACTTCCCATCGCTCGGCAATGCCAGGGAGGGGGGAGAGGTCGCGAGAATCGAAACGGACGAGGCCCTCAAGCAAGGCGAAGTGGATATTGAGCTCGGATACCCCCGTAGAGATATGGGGGTCGAGCGACTGAGGCTCCACGCCGTTGCCGAGAAGGAAGCGGCCCTCTTGGGCTGCGAGAACGGCTTTAGTGTCGCGCCGCTTACAACCGGCGTTCATGCCCGCAAAGAGGGCTGCACCAGCTACAAGGAGCTTTTTGGAGAAGTCTCTTCGGCTGAGGCCTACAGCAGCGATTTTTCGTGTATGGGGAACACCTTCGGTCACGGGCTTTCTTTAATTTATAGGTTCTTTAAATTACCCAGCTAAAGGTGAGCGAGTAGGCGTTTATGGCAAGACATTCGCTCACGTACGCTTTCTTTTTGCAATTTGAACGAGACTTAGTCAGATTTCGACCAAAAGCTAAAAAACAACACTATTGGAATGACACGCATCAGTTCACTTTTCTTCCTAACTTTTTGTGTATTAATCGTGGGTCGTGTACTTGGGCAACCAGTGCACAATATATGGGAGCCACCCTACAAGCAGGGTATCGCTGCCCAAGTGGAGGACCGCATTATTACCTTTGAAGACCTGCGCAGGGAGATGGGCCCTCTAATCCCGCGCATAAGGCAGGAGTCACGCACGCCGCAGGAATTTGAGGCCAAGATAACCGATCTATATCGCGAAGTTCTGCAAAACCTCGTGGATCGCATCATTATCTATAAGGAGTTTGTGAAGAAGGAATACCAGCTCCCCCCATCAGTGGTGGACAATGAGATTGACCGCATTTTGATTGAGGACTTTGGCAATGACCGCTCGAAGTTTTTGGAAAATCTGAAATCGCAGGGGAAAAATATGCGGGAGTTTCGCCGCGAGATGCAGGAGCGCATAGTCGTGAGCGTGATGCGCAACCAGCGCCGCAAGTCAATGAGCCAAGTGAGCCCTGAGCGCATTGAGAAGTTTTACAGCGAAAACAAAATACTTTTCTACGAGGAAGAGAGCCTCAAGCTGCGATTGATAATGATCCGCCCCATCGCTGATGAGACACCTGATTTGCTAAGGCAAAATGCCGATAAGATCATGACTGAGTTGAGAAACGGACGCCCGTTTGAGGATGTAGCGAAGGAATACAGCCAAGATAACCGCAAGGAACAAGGCGGGGACTGGGGCTGGATACGGCGCAATGACTTGCGCGCGGAGCTAAGCGAGATCGCATTTAATCTGAAGCCCGGGAGCTACAGTGAGCCTGTGACCGTGGGGAATCAGGTATTCATTTTGAAAGTGGATGCTGTGCGCCCTGAGGGCATACAGCCACTGGCCGAAGTGCGCGACCGAATCGAGGATATCCTACTGAACCAGATCGCACGACAAGACCAGACGGCCTGGCTGGAACGGCTTCGCAAGGATTCTTTCGTAAAATACTACTAATACTTTGGGCACCGAAAACCTCCTACGCAATAGACCATGGAAGAACTCCTGAAAAACAAAACCGTATGGATAGTAATCATTGGGGTATTGGTGGTCGTCACCCTAATTAAGGCGTTGTGGAACTTCAATAAGTTGATACTTGGGGTAGTTGTAGTGATTGCCATTGCGCTAGCCATACTCTACGGCGGACACCTCGACAGTATTTGGGGTGAGTTTTACAAAGAGTAAGGATTGGTATCCAGACGGTAATTCGTGAAGAAATTGTTGCATCGGTTGCAACATTGGGCCGCTGACCGTTTCTTAATAGTACTACCGTGGAGCTCGCACGCAAAAATATTTCAGTGCTGATCGTCTTTGCGGCAATCGTGATGGTTGCCGTTATCTTTTTTGCGGACACGAAAAAAAACGAAGAGGCCGAACGAGGGCCGCTCGCCACGACACGAAATGATCCAACTGAGCAGGCGCAGGAGGCTGTGGATCAAAAAAAGACCGCAGTGCGAGAGGTTCGCGAATTTGAGACAAAGGAAGATTCGCTCAGTATGAAGCTGCCATCCAGGCCACCGCACAGCTTGCCAGATGAGGCCGTGGTGACGTTTCCAAATGAGGCGGCCAGAATGGAATTTATGGAAGAAGCCCGCAGGCGCGGGTGGATAATTGTTGCCGAGAATCGTGCTCTTAACGCTATACGGCTACGGCTAAAGAGCGAACAAGAGCGGCGGGCAGTCCTGGAGTATGCGAACAGGAGCGGCGGTGTGGCTGACTGGAATTATCAGGCAGATGCTCCACCGCCCGTGAACTTTACAGTGGGGAAGAGCGGGGCATTTGGAGCCAATGCTTACACATTTATCGGGGCGCCAGAAGCTGCAGAACGCGCGCAATGGGGGAGTGGCGTGACAGTCGCCATACTCGACAACGGCGTCATCCCAAGCAATGAACTGGCGGGCGCTCTGAGGGGAGAGGTTGATTTAACGCAAGGGGATATCCGAGCCGAACGGGGCAAGCGCCTGCTAGGGCATGGCACCGCAGTGGCGAATCTGATTGGCGGTGAGCGGGGGCTTGCGCCGCAGGCCACGCTGAACAGCTATCGAGTGCTTAATGCCGATGGCGCCGGGGATTCATTTACGGTGGCCTTGGGCATCGTGCAGGCTACGGATGACGGGGCAGATATCATTTCCCTGAGCCTGGGCACGCGAGCAGACACTGCCTTACTACGGCAGGCGGTGGCTTACGCACAGGCGCAGGGGGTGTTGCTGGTAGCGGCAGTAGGCAATGAAGGCAGCGCGCGCCCTTACTATCCCGCAGCTTATGAAGGGGTGATCGCTGTGGGCGGCGTCGATACGGGAGGGCAGCCCGCTCCGTTTTCCAATCGAGGGAATCACCTCGCGCTTGCAGCGCCTGCGGTGGGCGTGCAAACCGCCTGGACGGCCACGGATGATGTGCTATTCACGGGAACGAGCGCCGCTGCGCCGATTGTATCGGGAGCATTGGCAGGGCTTTTGTCAGAGGATCCAACACTTACACCTGCGGGCGCAGTGGGCTTGCTGAAGGCATACGCGAATGATACGGGCGCTCCCGGTAAAGATTCGCAGACGGGGGCAGGGGTGATCGACCTCAAGCGCATACGGGAGCGCAATACTCCAGGAATTTATGATTCAGCGCTGGCGGGAGTGTGGATAAATCCCGAGCGGAGCACGGAAACGGCGCTGGATGTAGTGGTATCTGTACAAAACAGGGGGACGGAACGATTGAGTAATTTACGGCTGGAGATAAAAGCGGAGAATCGCCCGCCACTTTTCTTTCCGGTGGGTAACCTGGCTCCAGGCGCAACGGGGAGCCAGTCCTTCACCATCCCTGTGAGTGATGCGGCAGCAGGGGTGAGGCTGCAAGCAGCAGCAGTGGCGGACAACCAACAGGAATCTAATCTGGAAAACAATAAGGCGACACTGGTTTTAAAGCCGATTCGGAAGAACCCATAGAGGCAAACCGATAGATAAATGATGATTAATGGAGGATTTGGCAACAGACCCCCATGGCAATGCTTGACACATGGGCGTCTGATGGGCTATTCCATTCCTTTTTACAGTCACTCTCAAAAGGGGGTGGGCTTAGTGCCCGCTCTTTTTTTTGGTTGGCACTCACATTTATCAATATACTTCACAGACCGCACACGCCATGAGCAACGACATCCTCGCCGTCCTGGAATACATGGAAAAAGAGAAAGGCATTGGCCGCGAAGACATGATCTCGGCGATTGTAAATGCTATCCGCAGTGCGGCTCAAAAAGGAGTGAACGCAGGGCAGGAGCTCAAGATAGAGATCAATCCGCGCAACGGGCAGCTCAAGGCATTTTCCATTTTGGAAGTGGTTGATTCCGTGAGTGATCCGAAAAAGCAGATACATATTGAGAAAGCTCGTGCTCTCAATCCTGCGGCGGCCATAGGCACGTATATTGAGAAGGAAATCGATCCTAGCTACCTAGGGCGTATTGCCGCTCAGACTGCCAGGCAGACGATCATGCAACGGCTCCGACAGTTTGAGAAGGAGCGCATTTATGATGACTTTAAGGGACAGGTGGGCGACATCGTAACGGGTGTGGTGCGCCGCCGCGAGCGAGGCGATCTTATTATCGACCTCGGCAAAGCAGAAGCGATCCTTCCTCCGCGCGAGCGTGTGCCTGGTGAGGATTACGCGCCAGGCGAGCGGATACGGTGCCTCTTGCTGAACATCGAGCCAACCAATCGCGGGCCAGAGCTTATTCTTAGCCGCGCCAGCGTGAAATTTGTTCGCCGCCTCTTTGAATTGGAAGTGGCAGAGATTGCCGATGGCACGGTAACTATCGAAGCTATATCCCGTGAGCCTGGGTATCGCACCAAGATCGCCGTGAACAGCGCCGAGCCGAAAGTGGATCCCGTGGGCGCTTGCGTGGGCCAGAAGGGCGCGCGCGTCAAGAGCATCGTTCGCGAGCTGGGAGGCGAAAAGATAGATATTATTCCATGGCGCGCCGACCCGATTGAAATGCTTCAAGAAGCCATCGCGCCCGCTATTCCCAAGAATATTCGCGTGGATAACATCCAGCGCCGGATGTATTTCGAGGTAGCTGAGGAGCATCTCTCCATTGCCATAGGCAGGCACGGGCAAAATGCACGGCTGACCTCCAAGTTGCTTGGATGGAAGCTGGATATTGCCAAAGAGAAGCCCGCCGAGCTTGGCTTCGAGGCACGCCGCAAGGAGGCGATTGCTGGCTGGCAGGGCGTCCCCGGAATCAGCGACGAGGTGGCCTCATTCTTTGTGGCGCGCGGTCTCATAAGCCCAGAAGCCTTCGAGGGAGTCCAGCTGGACGACCTGGTGGAGATGGGCTTTACACCGGAAGATTCCCAGCGCATTTTCAATATTGTGCAGGCGTATCGCGCCATGCAAAACTAGCAGATTGCTCTCTTATTCAGGGCGATTGCAATTCACTTCAATAATCAGCGTAAGACAGAGAGCGACAGTAGAGCGTTCCAACCGCATACAGACAAAAAAGAATGAGTGTTCGCGTATATCAGTTATCTAAGGAAATCGGCATGGAGAATCACCAGCTGATTGAAATCCTCCGTGCCCGCAATTACGACATCAAGAGTGCATCCAGCACAATCGATAATATTTCCGCCGAGAGTATTCGTGAAGAATTTGGCAAGAAGGCGGCAGCCACCGAAGAACCCGCAGCACAACCCACACCAGAGGTAAAGGCTGAGGTAATCGAGCCGGCTGCCAAAGAAGAGCCTAATGTAGTCGAGGCACCTCAAGAGCCTGCGCCAGTTGCAACACCTGAGCAGCCACCTGCCGAGGCCATCGTACCCGAGCCGCCAGTGGCTAGCCCAACACCGGCATCGCCCACGCCAATGACGCCGCCCTCTTTGGTGCCGCCTGCCATACCACCTGCGCCACGAGGCGCGCCTCCGGTGGCTGTCCCAAGATCCCTTTCTTCGCCACCAGCCACACCGACGCCACGGAGTGTTTCCGCTCCGCCACCAGTTTCCGCTCCACCCTCAGTGGCACCTATCAAGCCTGCGTTTCCTGTCGGCGCGATCGTGCGCACGAAAGAGGAAATCGAAAAGGAAAGAGCAGCACGGCTGGAAGAGCAGCGCAAGAATGCGATAGTCTCTGCACCACAGCAAGTGGTAAGGCCAAATGTGGTAACATCCACGCCCAAGCCACCCGCTGCGCCCGTAGGATTGGCGCCGCGAACACAGCCAGCGCCCGCAACACCGCCATCACGAGGGCCCGCGCCTATCGTGCCACCTGCGGCGCCACAAATTACGCTTCCTCGCGCTCCATCCGCACCAGGGATTGCGGTTCCCGGAGCCGCTCCCGCAGCTGCCTCTCAAGTAGCGCCTCCGAGAACTAGCCAGCCTGTTGGCACGACTCCGCCGCCTCCAGTTGTTGCTACACCAGCGGCAGAAGCGCCCCTGGTGCCGAAAGCGGACGGAGTAATAGATCCCACGCTTTTAATAATTAAGCCGCCGATAATTGTCCGCGACTTTGCTACGCAGATTGGGCTGCGCCCCTTCCAGCTAATTTCTGAACTCATGGATATGGGCATATTTGCCTCCATGAATCAGATTCTGGAGAACGACGTAGCTAACCGAATCGCTGCCAAGCACAACTTTGTTCTAGAAATACGCCATCGCGGTGAAAACCAGCAGCTACAGCAACAAAAGGTAAAGGAAGAACCTAAAGTTGACGAGGCTGCCTTGATGGAGCCGCGCCCGCCCGTAGTGTGTATCTTGGGGCACGTTGACCACGGAAAGACGACACTGCTGGATACCATTCGCAAAACCAATGTGGTGGATACGGAGGCAGGCGGCATCACGCAGCATATTGGCGCCTATCAAATAGAGCATGAAGGCAAGAAGATTACCTTTATCGACACTCCAGGGCACTCGGCGTTTGCCAATATGCGTGCACGCGGCGCATCGGTGACGGATATTGCCATTCTCGTGGTTGCGGCGGATGACGGCTTTATGCCTCAAACGGATGAGGCGCTAACTCATGCCCGAAAAGCAAATGTGCCCATAGTGGTGGCTATCAATAAGGTTGACGCCAAGGGGGCCAACATTGATCGCGTAAAGCAGCAGCTTCAGGATCGCAATCTTATGCCCGAAGACTGGGGCGGTGAAACACTATGCGTTGGGGTTTCTGCGCTCAAAGGCACGAACATAGACAAACTGCTCGAGGCCATACTTCTCCAAGCTGAAATCATGGAGAATATCAAGGCTAACCCCAAGTGCCCTGCCGAAGGTATTATTATCGAGGCACAAAAGGAAGTGGGTCTTGGCTCCACGGCATCCGTTATTATCCAAAAGGGAACACTCAGGCCGGGAGAGTCGCTTGTCAGCGGCCAGTATTATTGCCGCGCCCGCCAGCTGATTGGCGATAACGGCAAGCCCCTCAAGATAGCTACGCCGTCCACCCCCGTGAAGATTATCGGATGGTCTGAGACCCCGGAGTCTGGCCAGAGATTTGTAGCGGTAAAGAACGAGCGAGTTGCCCGAGAAATGGCGGAGGAAACCGAGTTTCAACTCAAGAAGCAACGCACCACGGAGCCTGAATTTAGGGCTACCAGTGTGGCTCAGCTCCTCTTTGCAATCGCCAATCAGAAGAGCAAGACGTTCAAGGTTATCGTCAAGGCTGATGTTTACGGCACAGCTGAAGCTCTCGGAGTGGCGCTTGAGCAAATCAAGAGCACTAAGATCACGCTTGAAGTTGTGGATGTGGGCGTTGGCCCTATTACAAAGAACGATGTGCTGATGGCCCACGCCTCACAAGCGGCATTGGTCGCCTTTGATGTCGGCCTAGACAACGGAGTGGCCCCGATTGCCAAGCACCACGGCGTTACGGTTTACCAGCACAACATCATCTACGAGTTGATCAATATTGTGAAGGATGCGATGGCCGATCAGCTCGAACCCGAGCTCAAAGAGGTCAAGCTGGGCGCCGCGGAAGTGCGCGCTATCTTCCCGCTTGCGAAAGGCTTTGTTGCAGGATGTATGGTCACCGAAGGCCGTATCCAGCGCGATGCCAAGGCACGCGTGCTGCGCAAGGGCAAAGTGGAGTTCGAGAACAGCATTGCAGCTCTCAAGCGATTCAAAGACGACGCCAGCGAAGTCCGCTCTGGTTTCGAGTGCGGTATCAGTGTGGCTAGCTACAACGGCTACCAGATTGGCGACGTTATCGAGTGCTTTGAGATACAAAAGATCAAGCCATCCCTTTAGTAGCGCAGAACCGAGTACTTCGGTAAATGTGTTTATAGCTTATAACTCTTAATCCTAATTCCCATGGCTGAGCGCGTTGTTCGAATCAACGAGTTGGTCAAGCGCGAGATCAGTGCCGTCCTGCACACGCGCTTCCAAAACGAGACCGTTATGGTCACCATAAGCGAAGTGGTGGTGGAGCCGAATCTGCGCACTGCCCGCGTGTATTACAATGTGTTGGGCGGAGAGGAATCGAGCATCAAGGCTACCCACTTCTTCACTAAGTTTCATGGTGAAATACGCCGATTGCTTGGGCAAAAGATCGTTTTGAAATTTTTGCCTCACTTGCAGTTCATAGAGGACAACTCGACTGAGCGCGGCGTGCGAGTAAACCAGCTGCTCGATGATCTCGGGTATCAGGAGAATCTCAAACGTGGCAAGAAAACTCCCTAAGGCACCACTCGCATAGACTGCAATCATGTCTCGATCCAAGAACATTCAAAATTACACAGCCACAGCGGCCACGGAGTTTGTCCAACTCATCAATACATGGAAGGGCAAGCGGGTGTGCATTCTAGGCCATGTGAGACCAGATGGCGACTGCATAGGCTCGCAAGTGGCGCTTTGCCGAATGCTGAGGGCGGTAGAGGTAGATGCCTTTTGTGCAAACGGGCATCCGATACCGAAGCCGCTGCTGCCTTTTGTTGGAGACACACCATTTATGGCTGCCGTTACGGAAATCCCAGCGGCAGATATTCATCTAACGGTTGATTGTGCGGAGACGTCTCGAGTTGGGCAGGCGTTTTTTGGAAAGCTACCTAAGCTCAGCGCAAATATCGACCATCACATTTCTAACACGAACTTCGCTGAACATAACTTTGTGTTTCCCAAGCTGGCGGCGACGGCGGAAGTACTGGCGCGGATAGCGTTTGATGGCGGACTGGAAGTGGACAGCACTACCGCAAATGCACTTTATGTAGGGATCGTAACCGATACGGGGCAATTCAAATACGATACCGTAACGGCTGATTTATTCAGGCTAACGGCCAAGCTGATTGACCTGGGAGCGAATCCAACGGTTGCCGCTGTGCATCTTTACGAGAGCGAAAGTTCTGCCAAGCTGGCTTTGCTGCAATGCTTCCTCGCTTCCCTGCGTTTTTACTGCGGAGGGCGGCTTTGCATAGGCAGTATTCGCGACTCAGATTGGGCGAAGACGGGCGCACGCAAGGAAGATACCGAGGGCATTGTGGACTACGCCCGCGGGATTGATGGGGTAGAGATCGGCATACTTGTGGAAGAGCAGGGCACCAATCTAAAGGGCAGCTTCCGGGCGAAAAACGGCATCCATAGGGTTGATCTCATCGCCAAAGAGTTCAACGGGGGAGGGCACGCGAGCGCAGCAGGATTTAATCCCGGATGCAGCTTTGATGAATTGATGCCACGGCTTATTGCGCGAATGGAAGCGCACTTTGCGGCGCTTGATGCCCAAAATAATAACGTAACTGTTTCATAAATCATTTATCATGCAATCGAATCAACCTGAGTTGGAGGGAGTCCTCCTGATAGATAAGCCGCAGGGCATTACATCTCACGATGTGGTGGACAGGGTTCGCCGCCGACTTCGCATGAAGCGAATCGGCCATGCAGGGACACTTGATCCAATGGCTACGGGGCTGCTCATAATACTTGTAGGCAAGGCCACAAAGATATCCCAGTTTCTCATGAGTCTGGATAAGGTGTATGAAGGCACTATCATGCTTGGGATGGAGACGGATTCCCACGATGCCGATGGCGAAGTAATCGTCACAAAACCTGTGCCTGAAATATCGGAGCAGCAAATGAAGGAATATTTTGCTGGATTTGTGGGGGATCAATACCAACTGCCGCCGATGTATTCCGCGAAGAAGATAGACGGCGTACCGCTCTACAAACTAGCCCGCAAGGGCAAAACGGTGGAGCGTGAACAGCGATTCATTCACGTGTCTTCATTTGAGCTTTTGCGGTTTGAGCTGCCCGAACTGGACTTTCGAGTAGCATGCTCAAAGGGGACATACGTGCGGACAATCGCGCATGATCTTGGCCAGAAAATAGGTTGTGGGGCACACCTCAATGCGCTTAGACGCACAGCAATTGAGCGGTTTGAGATCGAAGACAGCTTCACACTGGAAGAGCTGGAAGAAATGACGCTCTCCGATGTGCAGCGAGCACTGATACCAATCTATCAGGCCGTGCCCAGTAACGTGCTCTAAAGAAGAATCGTTTGACGCTATGCCCAGAGCGCTCAGCAAGTTTCCCGTAGTGATCCACGGCTTAGAGCCGAGGCAGCTACCTGCGGAGCTTCACTTGGCGGTGGGCATATTTGACGGAGTTCATCTGGGGCATCAGGCCGTTATTCAAAGCGCTATTCATTCGGCCAAAGGGGCGGGGGGATTATCGGGGGTGTTGACGTTTTTCCCGCACCCTACACGTCTTTTTTCACCAGCAAATCCCACCCGACTACTAATGCCGCCGAGGGTAAAGTCTGCGGCCCTTAAAGCACTGGGTGTAGATCTGGTGGTATGGAAGAAGTTTACGCGAAGCTTTGCGACGCTAGAAGCGCGCGAGTTTCCTGCCTTGCTCAAGGAGGCATTCCCCACGCTTTGCGCTTTGCATATCGGAGAAAACTTTCGGTTTGGGAAGGGGCGCGAGGGAAACGTGCAACTGCTGGTAGAAGAGGGATCGCGCATAGGGCTGAGCATTTTCAGTGTGGAGCGCTTGCGCCTAAATGGGCAGCCAATCAGCAGCTCTCGCATCAGGACGAGTTTGGTGGAAGGCAATATCCACGAGGTTAACCAGTTATTAGGCTCTCCCTACACGTCGGACAGCATGGTAAAGCCAGGGATGAAACTGGCTTCGCAAATTGGATTTCCAACGCTGAATCTTCCATGGAATCCAGAACTCACTCCGCGCTATGGCGTGTATGCCGTGCGAGTCTCCGGGCTCAATGGGGCGCTTAGTCGCGTGCCTGCAGTGGCTAACTATGGAGTGCGCCCTACGGTGTTTTCTACGGCTAGGCCGCTACTGGAAGTTCACTTGCTGAGGCCACCGTCTGCCTTTCCCCAAGAATTGGGAGTAGGGGCACGGCTAAAGGTGGAGTGGCTTCACTTCATAAGACCCGAATTTAAGTTTTCCGGAATAGACGCGCTCAGGCAGCAGATCGCAAAGGATAAAACCGACGCCGAGCGATTTTTTAGGCTGTAGTGGCTAGACGCTCGGCAGTTTCCCAGCCATTAACGAGGCAATCCCCAGCTGCGACACCACCGCGGAAGTTGCCCGCCAGAGCGAAGCCTGGCCAGTCATGCTCTACCTTGGTAAGTAAGGAAAGGTATTGATCGTAATCAGTGTGGTACTGCGGAATGGCGTGTGGCCAGCGGCAGAGTTTTCTGAATACGGGTGGGCCGTGGATTTTTAGCAGGGAATCGGTCTCCTCGTGAGCCATGTTGGCCAGCCTATCCTCGACCATGCCTGCGTATTGCGGATTTTGCATACCACCCACGAAAGTGGTGAGCAGCACATGGCCGTCGGGGGCACGGTTGGGAAATAAGCTGGAGTGGAAAAGGGTGCCCAAGATGCGGCGTCTTTCCGCAGTAGGCACGAGCACACCAAAGCCATCAAGAGGGTGCGTGACTTGCTCTCGTCTGTAGCCGAGGGCAACGGTAGCTACGGGGGCGTATTCCACTTTTTGCAAGGGGAGTAATTCAGCGAGAAGCGAGCTTGGGAGAGGCAATTCGCGCAAGCGCCAAAGCGGTGTAGTGATGAGCAGCTTATCGGCGGTGAGGGTGGTTTGCTCGTTGGCTTTTTTATAGGAGACATCCCAGCGACCATCCAAGCTAGGCTGCATACGCAGAATTTGAGCCTGGAGCCGCAGGCTATCGCCAAGCTTTTTCGCAAGGGCCATAGGAAGGGTTTGCATCCCACTGCGAAAAGAAATGAGCCGCTTACGGTAGCGTGGTTTTTTCCCATTAAGAATGCCCGCAATGGCCCCCCTTATAAGGCCGCCATGCTGATTCTCAAGTTCCCATACTTTTGGGAATGCAAGACGCATGGAAAGCCGCTCGGGATCGCCCGCGTGAATACCCGAAACGAGCGGATTAATACCGTAATTATAAAACTCCGATCCGCATCTTCTAGTTACGAATTGAGCGATACTTTCATAGCGGGAGTCAGGTGATTTTTCAACAAATGCTTCTCCGAAAAAACGCCACTTGCCCTTGGCCGTCCAGAGAGGGGTTTTAAGAAAGGAGAGTGGTCCTGAAGGTACAGGAACAAGACTGCCATCGCGCACAATATAGCGTTTACCCGCCTCTTTGTTTGGCTCTACTATTTCATCGGTAAGACCAGCTTCCTCTACAATAATGCGCTCCATAGCTTCGCTTTTTAGCTGCAAGCTGCTGCACGCAGATTCCACGAGCCAGCCGTTTTCTCTGAGAGTCCTGATTACGCCACCCGGTTCGTGGCGCTCCTCAAGGACAGTCACTTGCCATCCCATTTTACGAAATGCCAATGCAGCGGAGAGACCCGTAAGACCTGCACCCACTACAATAGCACTTGGCATAGGCGGATTTTTTGGATGGTTAGATGGTGCGAGCGTGGCGCTTTGGGCCGCCAGTAAAGTAGGCGTCGAAACGCATAGCTATATTACGAATGAGGTAGCGGCCCCACTGGGTTACTTCAATAGAGTCAGGATGGAGTTTGATCAAGCCATCTGCTTCCAGAGGCTTGAGAGATTCCAGTTCTTTTTCGAAATGATGGGCAAAGTTTTGGCCGCGACACTTGGGGGCAAAGGCGCCAAAGTTGAGGCGATTATTGCACATGAGCTGCATAATGACGGAGCGCCTGAGCAGGTCTTCATCAGTGAGCAAATAACCGCGCTCAATAGGAGGCAGGCCAGACAAGATGGATTCGCGGTAGGCGTCGAGGGATTTTAGGTTTTGCCTATACGTTCCCGCTGTTTGACTGATAGCTGACATGCCGAGCGCCACGATTTGGGCTCCACCGTGAGTGCTATAGCCCTGGAAATTTCTTTGCAGGGTGCCTGCTTTTTGAGCGACGGTTAGCTCGTCCTTCGCTTTGGCGAAGTGATCCATGCCTATATACTCGTAACCCGCTGAGGAGAGCTTGTCCGTAATGAGCGCGAGCATGGCCAGTTTGGCATCGGGGGAGGGGAGGCCCGTGCGCTCCAGGATTTTTTGGGAGGGCTTCATCCAAGGAACGTGCGCATAACTAAAAACAGCAAAACGATCGGGATTGTAGGCAATAACTTCGTCAAGCGTTTGGGCAAAACTATCGACCGTTTGTTTGGGAAGGCCGTAAATTAGGTCGATATTGACGGAGGTTACGCCATGCTCACGAAGCCACTGGAGGGATTGCACATTTAACTCGGTGGGCTGGATGCGGTGGATGGCCTTCTGGACTTCCGGATTGCAATCCTGCACGCCCATAGAGGCGCGGTTCATGCCCAGCTCACAAAAGGCGGCAACATGTTCGTGGGTCAGACAGCGAGGATCAAGCTCCACACCGAACTCAGTTTTCTGGTCAATGACAAAGGCACGCTTAAGAATGCCACCTAAGCGCCTAATTTGAGCAGGTGATAAAAAGCTGGGTGTGCCTCCACCGAAATGGACTTGAATGGCATAACGATTGGAGCCGAGATACGGCTCCAGCAAGGCTATTTCTTTTTCAAGCAGGTCGAGGTATTCGTCTGCCAAACTATGGTTGAGCGTGATGACGGTAGTGCAGCCGCAGAACCAGCAGAGAGACTCACAAAAAGGTAAATGCACATAGAGGGAAAGGGGGCCAGATTCCTGGCCTATGGCGTCAAGTAGGGCACGCTTATCGACCTCAGGCGCAAATTGCAAAGCGGTCGGGTAGCTGGTGTAGCGAGGGCCAGGCTGGTTGTATTTTTCAACCAGAGCAAGAAGTTGTGCGTCGAGTTTCACGAGAAATTAGTTACGGTTTCTATGAGGGCTTCCACGCATTCTATGCGGGCGGCAGGGCGAATGCCATGCCCAAGATTGAGGATGTGGCCACGAGTACCGCGCAAGGACTCCAGCAGCTCCGTAGTTTGCATACGCACGGTATCGGGAGTTGTTTCCAGTAGTTCAGGGGGCAGATTTCCCTGGAGGCAAAGGGTGGCAGGAGCGGACTTGCGCAGCGAAGGGAGATTGGCTTCGTGGCCAATGCCTGCCGCCCTAGCACCGGTTTGCGCGATGGAGACGAGGTGATCTTCCCGCCCACGTGGAAAGACAATTACGGGAAAGCCAGCAGGGAGGCGGTGGATGATTTCGCGTATCCAGCGCAAGGAAAGAAGCTCGTACTCCGACGATGGGCAAATAGACGCCCATGAATCGAAAATCTGCAAGCAATCGGCGCCCGACACTATTTGCAAACGGAAATACTCGCTGGTGGCGTCCACGAGTTTTTCCATCAGCTTGCCGAAGACAATCGGCTGCTCACGGCTGAAAGCCAGAGTTCGGGAAAAATCGGGAGAAGAGCCGCCATCTACCATATAGCAAGCGAGAGTCCAAGGGGAGCCACCAAAGCCGATGAGGGCACGCTCTTGCCCGAGGCTATTGCGGAGGCGCTTAAGGGCTTTACCCACAAATGCCAGTTTTTCGTGAATGGCGCTTACATCTAGAGCGGCAATCTGCTCAGCCGATTCCAATCTAAATGCCATTTCTATGCCACCGCCTTCGCGAAATTCAAAAGGTTGGCCCAATGCTTCGGGAATGACGAGGATATCGCTAAAGAGAATTGCCGCATCAAACCCAAATCGCCGTATGGGCTGGAGTGTGACTTCTTCGGCAAGCTCAGGGGTCTGAACCATTTGCCGAAAGGTATTCTTGGCGCGCAAGGCACGGTATTCAGGCAGATAGCGACCCGCCTGGCGCATGAGCCAGACAGGAGTGCGATCCACTGGCTGGCAGTGGAGTGCGTTCATAAATCGCTGTCTGCAGTTTGTAGCTGGCATTATGGCACAATAGGTTGCGTGATTTTAAGCCAATGACAAGATTCCCCTTATGGAAACAACGAAGGAAGAGAAATCAGTAGGGGCGCGACTAGTAATATTTGGGTGTGGGTACGTAGGAACTGCATTTGCACAAAGGGCGTTAGCTAAAGGCTGGGATGTCAGCGCACTCACGAGAAACCTAGAGCAAGCTGAGGCACTGAGTAGGCTAGGCTTGAGAAATGTAGTAACGGCTGAGTTACAAGGAAATGATTGGCATGATAAGCTTACAGGGAATTATGACTATTGTCTTAATTGCGTTAGTTCAGCAGGGGGCGGGCTGGAGGGTTACAGGCTTTCGTATCTGGAGGGAATGCAGAGTATTCGCAACTGGGCAAAGCAGAGAAGGGTAGGGGCGCTGGTCTATACGAGCAGCACGTCGGTATACGCGCAAACAGGAGGGCAGTTGGTGGATGAGGCTTGCACAAATGACGGCGCGACCGATTCAGCTAAAGTGCTACTTCATGCCGAAAAGGTTGCTCTCGAAGAGCCGAGGCCGTGGGAAAAGGCTTTTGTTTTACGGCTTTCAGGAATCTACGGACCAGGTCGCCATCTGCTGCTTGATCAGATCAAAGCAGGGGAGAAGCGCTTTGCAGGTACAGGGGATCATTTTTTGAACCTGATTCACAGAGATGATATCATTTCGGCAATAGAGTGTGTTTTTGAACAACACAATGATCGTGAAAATGGTATCTATAATCTCAGCGATGGGTGTCCCTACACAAAGTCTGAGGTAGTCGAATGGCTTGCCGCGCAATCAGGGATGCCTGCGCCCGATTTTAGCGGCGAGTTGGGTGATGGACCTAGGGCACGCCTTTTTCGGCAAGGGCCGATGCCTAGCCGGAGAATCTCCAATCGAAAATTCTGTGATGCCTTTGGGTGGCAACCGCGCTACACCGACTTCAAGAAAGGTTACGAAGGAATATTGGCCAATATGAAATGAACAAGGCCATCCTTCAACGAAGGACGGCCTTGTGGCGGAGAGATTAAAGGCGCTTACTTGCGGCGATTGCGTATATAGGTAACCAGAACGAGCAGACCTGCGGCAATAGCTGCGTAAGTGGAGGGCTCTGGAACCACGGAAGTTACGAACCCAAGGTCGTCAACATATACACGGCGGTTAATGTCGGCAGGAATATCAATGAGGAGGCGCGTGATGCTGGTGTTGGCGGGGGCTTCAAAACCTACGAAGCGCTCACCACCAGCATTATTTGCGTTTGTGGTGACACTGCTGCTGGTAGCATTGCTGAAAAAAGCAGTGATGGTAACGTTGTCGCTGTTGTCGAGACCGCCGCCATTGGAGCGACCAACATAGGTTAGCCCGACTTTCGTGATAGCTTCAAATGCTTCTCCGCCAGTGATGGAATCAAAGAGGAAATCAATATCCACATTTGCGTCCACACTGTCAGCATTTGGCCCCTGGCCGAGAGCGGTCGAGCCAGTGTGGCCAGGTATAGATTGGCCTGAGATAGGAGAGGCGGAACCTAGACTTAACGCCGTGTGATGGGTTAAGCCGCCACCGAAGCTGATGTTTAGAGTTTTGCTGGAATCTGTGCCAAACGGAGCTTCAATAGTGGTGAATAGTTGGTTGGTGCTGTACCCGTTGAAACCAATTACACCTCCGGAGTTGGCGGCATAAGCCGTGGATACATCCGAAGTGAACTGTGCGACAGTGTAGCTGGTGAGGCTGCTGTCTACAGTATTTGCTACGACTACATTCTCATCGTAAGTTCCAACGGTGGTAAAGATTGCCGCTTGAAGGGCAAACGGAGTTGATAAGGCAGAAATGGTCAAAAGGAGGTTTTTCATAACAAAATAAAGGTTGCCCCAAGGCGTTATCTGAAGCCATGCTTTCTTTCAGAAACCCGTTTCCGAAATTATGGCCATAAGACCGACACTGGAACAGGTAGCAAAAGAGGCAGGCGTCTCAAAAGCGACTGCCTGCAAGGTGCTGAATGGCTACCATCACGTGAGCGAAAAAACAAAAAATGCAGTCGAGAATGCCGTACGAAGACTAAAATACACGCCTGATCCCGCGCTTAGCGAGTTGGCTGCGGCACGGTGGCGACAGCTACCTTCGCAGAGAGGTACCGTGATAGCATGGCTACAAGTCAAACCACTTTCGGAATACCGAATTTACAGAGAATCCGCGCAGAAGCGCGCATTGGAATTGGGGATGAAGGTGGAGGTGTTCTTACTTGATGATTACAAGAGCGCTAACCACCTAACAAAAGTTCTTGTGCAAAGAGGAATCAGGGCATTGTTGATAGGCCCCCAACTGCAGAAAACACTATTGGACGATCTTGACCTAGGGCGTTTTGCTGCCGTGGGGTGCAATCGAGGGCACCATGAAGTGGGCTGTATTTCCGTTGTGCCCGATTACTTTCACGCATTTTCCATGGCAATCAGGAAACTCGTGTCTTGTGGCTACAAAAGAATAGGCCTAGCGGTGGGAACGCATGTACCTGTACATATTGATGACAGGCTGCGTGAAGGCGCTTGCTTGCAAGCAATGAGCGAACACACACTACCCTCAATACCTCTCTGGAAAGAATTGTTTGGTGACAAGGCATCCTTCCTGAAGTGGGTAAGGCAGTATGAGCCTGAAGCGGTTGTAGGAGTGCACGTGGGGCTCTACTACTGGCTCAGGGACGCGGGATACATTATGCCCCGTGACCTTGGGTTTGCAGGCATCCATACCGAACCGCTGAGAGACAAAGAGATCAGCGGAGTCGATATCAAGTATGCATACATGGGAGCGCGCGCGGTAGACCAGATTGCGCTCATGCTGAGGACACGAGAACAAGGCACACCAGACCCTGGATACACGGTGTTCGTTCAGGGAAGCTGGCTAACGGGCAAAACTATCCGTGATTCTGCGGCAGAGAATCAATCCAAGTGATAGTGCTCTAGGCGGCGCTGGACACGTGCGCGGCTGAGCTTAGCGTATTGGGGAACGCCATTTTCGTAGGGCACCTGGACTTCACCTTGGATAAGCGGAAGCGCGTACTTGTAAAACTGGTAGTTGAGGCTCGTTTTATCGTCGTTTATCCAAGAGGTAGGAAGCAGCTTTACGCCGTTGGCTACTTCTTGAAGATCGGCGAGCCCAGTTTCGCAGGAATACTGATCATTTTCGCCGCGGACGAGGGTGATCATTTTATCTGACACGCCGTTGATGGCGGCTTCGACTGCGGCTTCGCCAGCCATGAAAGCTTCATTGTTGTCCGTGAGGGAGCTGCAGTGGGCTGCAGCGCGCTGGCCGATGCCAAGCTTGGCGCTGCGGGCTTTAATGCGGAGGTGTTCCTCAACCAAACCGCGGAGATAATCGCCAGCGCCACCCAGTTGGGTATGGCCGAATGCATCCTGGGCGCCGCTGCTTGTTTGTATGTAGTTGCCGTTCTCGTCAACCAAGCCTTCACCGACTACCACTAAGCAGTATTTTTCTGTTTTGAGGACGCGGGCAACATCTTCCAAGAATTTTTGTGGAGTGAAGGGAACCTCGGGAAGGTAAATAAGGTGCGGAGGATCATTTGGGTGATCGCGACGCTTAGCCAAAGTGGCACCAGCGGCGATCCAACCTGCGTTGCGCCCCATTACTTCCACGATTGAGACGAGATCGTGCTGGCCCATGGCTTCATGGTCGCAAGCGAACTCCTTTACGAGAGTGGAAATATACTTGATTACGCTGCCGTAGCCAGGAGTGTGGTCAGTTACGGGGAGGTCATTGTCGATCGTTTTGGGCAGGCCGACTACTCGCATTTCGTGGCCAGAGGCACGGGCGGTTTGCGAGATCTTGGCGGCGGTGTCCATAGAGTCGTTACCACCAATATAGAAAAAGTAGCGGATATTGTGGGCCTTGAAGACACTGATAACTCGGTCAAAATCAGCTTGCTTCTTGAGCTTGTAACGGCAGGTGCCGAGAGCGGCAGAAGGAGTCCAGCGCAGACCACGAATAACTTGCTGGGATTCTGCAGCGAGGTCTATCAAGTCTTCTTGAAGGATACCTAAGACACCGTTGTTGCCGCCATAAATCTCTTCAATGCACTCATGATTGAGGGCCTCGGTGATTACACCGGCGAGGGTAGCGTTGATAACAGCAGTAGGGCCGCCGGACTGGGCGACCAATACATTTCCTATAAGCGGTTCAGCCATGATGATTGGTAAAAAGTGTTTGATGCGTAAAAAGGGGAGACTGTGCCTAAGCATGATGCAATGGCAAGGAATTTCATTGCGGGAAATTTTCTTTCAAGGGCCGATTCCCGCCAAACGCAAAAAGGGTAATGGCTACCCTTGCCAGCCCATAACCTTTGTGGATGTCTTTTTTGGGTTGCGCGCGAGGCAATGCCGTTTATTTTAAGAGCATGGGTCTAATAAAGGCCATGGAAAACATCCTCGACACCTCGACTGTCTCGACGTCCAAGGCAGACGAGGATCGTGTGCTCGTAGAAAGGGTACAATCGGGGGATGTGCACGCATTCGATAGTTTAGTGCTGAAATATCGAGAGCGGATTTATTCAGTCCTTTACAACATTACATCCAATCGGGAAGACGCAGCAGATTTTACGCAAGAGACTTTCATTAAGGCGTTTACGTCAATCAAGTCTTTCAAAGGCAAGTCCAGTTTTTATACATGGCTGTATAGAATTGGAGTTAATCACGCCATAGGACAGCAAAAGAAAAATCGGCTTCGGCGGTTTTTCAGCCTTGAGACAATAAATGACAACATGACGTCATCGGAGGTGGTCGAGCATTTGGCAGAGAAGCGGCAAGTCGGTCGTGATTCACTAGTGAGTGAATTGCAGGAAAAATTGAACGATGCGCTGCAGAAGCTGTCTATTAACCATAGAACTGTGGTTGTACTCTTTGAAATAGAGGGGCTTAGCCATCAGGAAATCGCAGAAATAATGAATTGCTCCGAAGGCACGGTGCGCAGTCGCTTGCATTATGCCAAACAGCAACTTCAGTCTTTTCTGCAGGACTATCTCAAATAATTTCAAATTACGCATGGCCAATCTAAAGAAGAATCCAGAGTCAAAAGTAACCTTGGAAGCTTTGCTAGTGCTGAAGCGCCATGAAAAGCCGTCTAAAGAGTTTTGGAGTGAGTTTGATCGTGAGCTAAAGCGCAAGACACTCCAGAAGCTGGCTCATCAGGCTACGACTGCCGAACGAATCTTTGGGCTCTTGAGGAAGGCAAGCGCTGTAATGATGCCCGCTGGCGCTTTGGCCGCCGCAGTGATGGCGTTTTACGTAACTGGCTCGACCGTATCGGTTACTGAAAAAGGTAGTTTGGGACAGCCAGAATATGCTGCCAGTGCGGAAGTTAGCAGAGCTTCAGTAGCAAACGCTGATTTCATAACCATCGCTAGTGTGTCCGATCGTAGTGAGGCTCAGGCGATGGCGGTTGCGGATGGCAGAGCGCAGTTTGTGATGGATGCGTTTGAAGCAAATGATTCTACTCCCAACTTCCGCAAGGTACGTGCCTTGGAGAGTTTTCAGTCGATCGGCTCCAATTCCGCAAGGTATGTGGCCGATCACCTAATCGGCGGGGCTACTGCCGGAGCTAATGTCAGCGCAACGCTGGCGCACTTCTAATCCGGTTGCCAAACTGCTTTTGCTTTTGCCATGCTTGTGTATGGCCTTTGCCCTCCGCCAAAGTATGTCTAAATTCAGGCTCCCCAAGCTAATCTTCATCGCAATCGCTTTGGCGTCAGCAAAAGTCGCACTCGCGCAGACGGGGAATGGTACTAACGGCGATTTTATGGCGTTGCAGAACCGAATGGCTGAGCTTTTTCGGGAAAACGCCAGCGCAATCGTTCGAGTCAAGGCTGCATACAAGCCAGACAGGGCAGATGAAAAACCTGAAGTTGTGATAGGGACGGGCTTTTTTATTTCCAAAGAAGGCCATATTTTGACCAATGCCAGCATAGCCTACGATCCCGATCGCCTGTGGGTGGAGCATCAGAATATCGCCTATGCGGCAAAGATCATTGGGGCCGATTTGTCCGCTAATCTTTCTTTATTGAAACTGGACACATTGCCGGAGCATTTCAATTTTCTTCATTTGCCAGATACGCCAGGGTTGCCTCCCGTAGGGACTTTACTGCTGCGCATAAGTGCGCCTTTGGACTTCAATCCGTCGCCTGCTATGGGCATGGTTTCCGGATATGAGAGCAAATTTGGCCAGCATTACTTTCCCTGTAATTACGTGAGGACCACCATACCAGCGGGCCCGGGAGATGGAGGCGCAGCTTATCTCGACCTGTCGGGGAAACTGGTAGGCATTCAAGTCGGCTCCTTGCCTGACATAGGGTCGAGCTACCTGCTCCCCGCCCGCGCCGCGCTGCGTGTAAGGGATGACCTGCTCTTTTACGGCAAGGTGACCTACGGATGGATTGGCTTTGAGGTAAGGGAAGATCGCTCCGTAGCGCTTGGCAACCGATTGCTGCTATCGCTAATCATACCCGGTACGCCTGCCGAGTCTGCGGGAATGCTTCCCGGGGATGTTATTGAGCAGATAGGAGATTACCCTGTGCGCACGCTCGATGATCTCAGAAACGCAATGTTTTACAACAGGGTAGGGCAATACACACGGGTACGCCTTATGAGAGAAGGGAAAATGGTGGAGGCAAATGTTAGGCTGGCATCACGCCCCCAGAATGAACCACTAGAAGTCACAACGATTTCGGAGTTCACCACAGAGGATGCAGTAAAGCCTCAGCCGAAGGAGTCAGTTCCTCTTATTCCCAAAACAGAGCCACTGAAGCCCGAACAGGAAAAAGCGATAATTTCTCAGGATGGCCCACCGACCCCATAATGCGCTTGCCCCAATCCTTTGAGCACCTTTAGTTTACTGATACTCCCCAACCCCAAGTACCATTAGTTAATGTTTACCTCATTGCGTTCCATCGCAGGGGTGTGCCTAGGCACCCTCCTTTTGTCTACCACAATGTCCTCCATAAGCATGGCGCAGAACTACCCTGAGCCGGCCCCTCCATTGGATGACTCGCATTATGGCGCGAACGTTCGCCGAACAATGCACCTACTGGCCACGAGCACAGCAGAGAAGCGCAATACGGTGCATATCATATTTTATGGGCAATCCATAACGTCTGGGCAGCCATGGGTTACCGCTGTAATAAATGACCTAAAGGCACGTTTCCCCTACGCAAATATTATCGCCCAGGATAAGGCCGTATCGGGGTTTGCGTCCCAGCGCCTAGTGAATGCAGCCGAGCTGGATATTTATCCCGCATACCCTGATCTGGTGATTTTTCATGTGTATGGTTCGCATATTGATTATGAGAGCATCATCAGAAACATCCGCAGCAGGACTACTGCCGAAGTTTTAATTACTAACGACCATATAGAAGGCAATAATCCACGTGATGCACAGGGCAATTATCTTGATGTGGATTGGACCGCGCAGATGTACACCTACACCCGCAATTTTGCCGAAAAGTATAACTGCGAATACGTGGACTTGCGCGCTGACTGGAAGCGTTACCTAAAAGACAATAACTACACGGCAAATCAGCTCTTAAATGATAACGTCCATCTCAATGCACACGGAAACTATCTTTATGCCGAACTGGTCTTGAGACAGCTTGTACACAGGCCTGATCTGGACCCGAATGCTGAGGGGCTAACGGAAGATTATGTGGTAGGCGAGGATGTGGATTGGGATCCCGAAACGGGCACTTTGAATCTACCATTTGCAGGAAATCGAGTGGACGCTATCTATGAAGAAACTGCTCCCGAGGCACCATCCGAAGCCGAGGTGTGGCTAAATGGACAGCGGCCATCAGAGTTCCCGGAATTTTATGCCCATACGCGACCAGCTCCAAACCCTTGGAGCAACCGCCCAGTATTTAATCGGGTGGACTCCCAAACGCCAAAAGTTCTCGAAGACTGGACAATGACAATCACTTCCGTGAATGGCACCAGCTTTGGCTACTCTGTGAGTGGTACCGTAACAGGGGCGGACGGCAATGGCACGAATACAGCCAATTTTGTTTCTGATTCAGGACGAGTTGTAATTAGCGGAGATGTGAATCACTGGTTTGACGGGCGTTTTGTGGGAAATAACGCACGGGCGGCCATCGGCCAAAAGATTACATGGAAAACGATACCTCTCTTTACTGATGATGCGAGCTACGAGGCCGTATCGAACGGAGTAGTGGGGACGCAGACCCTTTTCAAGGGGGCAGCGCACAGCCGCCACCTTCTCCAACTCTCAAGTGGTGATCCCGCAGCAGTCGGACTAAAGGCGTTGCGTGTCTATCGCCCCAGCTGGAATCGCGCAAAGAAGTTTTGGGCCGATGTGGATGAGATAGCATTCCCTTCAGAAATAGCAGCCAGCGACACCATTTCTCTCACTGCCGAAGGGTCCTGGCGCGTGGCGCAAATACCCGATTGGCTGGAGGCTACACCAAGTTCCGGGGTCAATAGTGGCGTTATTGAATTAGCCACAAGGGAAAAGAACCCTTCTACAGAAGAGCGGACGGGCACGATTCGCATCAATATGGGAAGTGAACAACCGCTTTACTTGACCGTTGTGCAGGCACCCGGGGAGGAAGTGGTGCCTCCGCCAGTATCTTACTTTACGGATTCCCCACTTGTAAACGGTTGGCGTGATACGGCATGGGGGTATGTGTACGACGAATTCTGGCCCTTTGCTTTTCATGGGGAATTGGGCTGGATTTATGTGGTATCTCATGAAGACAGTATCTTTTTCTGGATATTTGCCGAATCCTATTGGGGATGGACGTCGCACGGCTTTCTGCCCTGGCACTATGCTTACACTGAAACTGAGCCAGGATGGCGCCAGTAGCGGAATAATTTTCAAAAGTCTATCCTAATGGCCAAAACATTCGAATGCCCTAACTGCGGAGCCACGGTTCCAGCCAATGCAAAGTCCTGCCCAGAATGCGGCTCCGACGAGCGCACAGGCTGGAATACACAGGCGACCGTCGCTGATGGGCTAGACCTTCCATCCGGTTACGAGGGAAAAGAGGACTTCGACTACGACGAGTATGTGCGCAAGGAATTTGGCTGGGACAGGGATAGGGGCAGCAAGCCACCTATACCCGCTCGTGAATTGCTCATTCCGATAATCATTCTTGTGCTGATAGCTGCGATTGTCTGGAGCCTCTTTTAAAGGCCTGGGTTATTATTAGATTTTTTGAAGGGCTGCATTATGAGGTTAAATCATTAGTAAATCTGTTTGAAAACAAAGAAAAACATTTGATTAGTAAACTTAATGAAGCCAGCAGCCTATCAATTTCTTTTCAACCCGATAAAAACCCCATTTTTTCTGTTGCATAAAACCGCACTGTCCAGTTTCTCATAGGGCCTTGCATTGAAGTAGAATCTCTCTCTGCTAACAAAACTGTTTTTAACTGCCGTCAATGAAGGAAAAATCCATAAGTCGTCCATCCTTTCTGGCTACGTTGCTGGCAATGCCTGCGGGGCTGCTAGCCGTAGTGGGGATTCGCAATGACAAGGATGGGGAATCAGCTTCCAAAGCGGCCAACCAATTAACTAGTGAGGCGTCTATGCCACGCCTTGCTCCAGAGACACGCGCCATATCGCGACAGGATTCTGTCGCCTAAGGGAACCGTGGGAAAATACGACTTTACGCATGGCAAACATCTTTCCTAAATGGTCCAACCGAGTGCCGGGGCAAGTCATTGTTGCACTGGTGTTTCTCGGGATCGGCGCAGCAAGCGCGATTGGATATTATCTCACCCCAAAATACAGCCGTGTAGGCTACGCGCCTGACCAGCCGGTGGCCTACAGCCACTACTTGCACGTCACGCAGCTCGGGCTGGATTGCCGCTACTGCCACACCAATGTGGACAAGAGTGGCTACTCAAATGTTCCAGCCGCCAGCACTTGCATGAACTGCCATAGCATAGTGAAGACGGATAGCCCGCTTCTTGCGCCTGTTCGTGCCAGCTATGAAAGCGGTGATTCTATCGACTGGGTGAAAATTCACCAGACACCTGATTATGTTTACTTTAACCACGCGGCTCATGTGAATCGTGGCGTAAGTTGCGTGCACTGTCACGGGCAAGTCAACGAGATGGAAGTGGTCTATCACACTGAGCCACTTAGCATGGCATTCTGCCTGGATTGCCATAAGCAGCCTGAAAAGTTCCTGCGCCCGCTCGACAAAGTTTATGATTTAAATTGGCAAGCTGAAAGCCCAGAAGCACAGCTTGCCCTTGGCCGCGAGTTGAAAGCCAAGTGGAACATCAACCCGCCCATCAGTTGCTCCGGCTGCCACCGATGAAACGTTCTCCCTTCCAACACCCACCTGCTCCCGCCGAAGAAGCACTCACTGGACCGCGCTACTGGCGCAGTCTTGACGAGCTCTCCGGCCACCCTGCATTCCAAGATTGGATGCATCGTGAGTTTCAAGACGGCGCATCCGAGTCCACATCTGTGAATCGCCGCCAGTTCGTCAAGCTGATGGCAGCGTCGTTCGCTCTCACAGGAGTTGGCCTGGCAGGGTGCCGTCGTCCCGAAGCCTACATAAAGCCATTTGGCAAGGAGACACTTCGCGAGATACCCGGGCTACCTGTATTTTACGCTACTTCCAAGCCAGGATCGAGGGAGAATTTGCCCTTGGTAGCTGAAACGCATGGCAGCCGCCCAACGAAGCTTGAGGGTAACGATCTTTACAAGCCATACGGCGGGGCGACTGACTTGCAGTCTCAAGCAGCAATCCTGGATCTCTACGATCCTGATCGCGCAACGAAGGCCAGCCGTGGGACCGCTACTCTCTCTCAGGCGCAAGTAGCAGATTTGCTCAAGGGGATACACGACGATTACGCGCGCGTAGGTGGGCAGGGCTTGGCCATCCTGGTGGAGCCTTCTACTTCTCCCACACGGGCGAGAATGCTTGCCGATCTGAAAAGTGCCTTCCCACGTATTTTAATCGCGGAATACGAAGCAATCGCTTCAAATAATGCGGAGCTTGCCGCAGCGCAGCTATTTGGTCGTTCCGCTCGCCCGCTTTACAATTTTGCCAACTCCAAGCGTATTCTTGCGCTGGATAGTGATTTTCTCAATTCAGGCACGGCAAAGCTAGGCAATAGCCGCGACTTCGCGTCAACTCGTCGTGTTAAGAACAAAGCTGACGCGGAGAAGATGAGTCGCCTCTATTCCGTGGAGAGCAACTTCACGGTCACGGGCACTATGGCAGACCATCGCCTTCGCCTTGCCACGGCCCAGATGCCTGCATTTGCCGCGCTAGTTGCTGTTGAAGTATGCCGTCAGCTCGGCGTGGAACTGGAATTTGCCAACCAGCTTGAACTGCGTATTGGCTCGTTCGATGTAGACAAGACATGGGTCAAAGAATGTGTGACCGACCTTATTGCCAACAAGGGGCACAGCGTCATCGTGCCTGGCGATCATTTGCCAGTGGAGACGCACCTCTTGTGCGCTATGATCAATGATTTGATTGGTGGTACAGGAAAGACGGTTCGCTACGTGAGCACCCCAGACTCCAGCTTGGCAACCATTCGCCAGCTCGCTGAATCCATCAAGCAAGGTACGGTCGATACTCTTATCGTATTAGGTGGTAATCCAGCTTACGATGCACCAGCTGATTTGGAATGGGCTTCGTTGCAGAAGTCCGTAAAGAACGTAGTCCGCTACGGGTACTATTATGATGAAACCTCGCTCCTCGCGCAGGTACACATCCCCGCCACGCATTTTCTTGAAAGTTGGTCAGATGGGCGCGCAGCGGATGGTACGCTGTTACCCGTGCAGCCCATGATCCTGCCTCTTTTTGAGGGAGTGCAGGAAGTAGAGTTGCTTGGGCACTTGCTTGGCCAGTCCACAAAGACCCCCTACGACCAAGTTTACGAGACCTTCAGCCAGCTTACGACTGAAGCGAATAAGCAAACCGCATTTGCCCGATTCCTGCGCGACGGCTACTTGCCTGATAGCAGCTACGAAACAATAACCGCGTCCATTAGCGCTTCTACAATCAAGTCTGTAGTGGCAAAGGCTGATATCAGCGCAGTTAGCGTTTCTGCTCAATCTTTGGAAGTTCGTTTTGTCGCGGATGCCAAGGTGGCCGATGGTCGTTACAACAACAACGGCTGGCTGCAAGAGTGTCCCGATCCCATGACCAAGCTGACATGGGACAACGCAATCCTTGTTAGCCCTGCGCTCGCTGAGCATCTTGGCTTCGACACTAAGTCTGGAGAGTTTTTGATTGGCGGTGTTTCCAAGAAGCTAGCTAATTTCAAACGCGGCAGGCAACTTGCCCCTCTCGCCAAACTGACCGTCAATGGCGTTACGCTTTCCGGGCCAATTCATATTTTGCCAGGGTTGGCAGATTGGACAGTGGTTGTCCCGCTGGGATACGGCAGAACGAAGGTCGGCAAAGTAGGGCAGGGTACCGGATTCAGCGCCTACCCAGCAGTAAAGAGCGATTCCCCTTCGTTGGCAACAGGAGCTACGTTAACGATTACTTCTGAGACGTACAATCTCGCCAATACACAGGAACACTGGTCACTGGAAGGTCGCGATATTATTCGCGAAGGCAACGTCTCTGATTTCACAGCCGACACCGCATTTGCACAAAGAATCGGTCTCGAAGCCCATTCCCCCCCAGTCTACGGCAAAGATCAGGATAAGTCTCTCCAATACAAGGCTACCAATCAGCCACGCGGCAATTCCCTCTACGAGACCCCCGTCTTTACGGCTCTCCAGCAGTGGGGAATGAGCGTTGACCTGAACACTTGTACGGGTTGCAACGCCTGTGTGGTCGCTTGCCAAGCGGAAAACAACATCCCAATCGTGGGTAAGGATCAGGTGATGCGTGGTCGCGAAATGCACTGGATACGCCTGGACCGCTACTTTAGCAGCGGAGACGTAAAGGC
>CAZHQD010000016.1:0-2262 GCA_964533835.1 uncultured Puniceicoccaceae bacterium
TTATAAATTATAAGAAAAGGCAGAAATGGGGGTAGGTTGCGGGTTAAAGGGTGGGGGTGAGGTGTAGTCGATAGGGTGGAGTTTTGCGGGAAAAAAGGGGGTGTTCGAGAAAAAATGACGGAGTTGGACTGATAAGGTTGATTTTCCTGAATGGAATGGTATTCCCAGAGACGGCTGGGGTTTGTTTTGGCCCCAGTGAAATTGGAAGAAAACCCTAACAAAATAAGACGATGCCAACGGAATTTGGAAGAATATGGCAGGCTGCCGAGTATATGCGCCACCTCATGGGTGATTTTGTGCCTGAGATCGGGCTAGTGCTTGGATCGGGATTGGGGTATTTCGCAGAGGAGCGGATTGAGAAGCCCGTGTATGCGCCATTTGGGAATGTGCCGCATTTCCCGCAATCCACGGCACCTGGGCATGTGGGGCGGTTTGTGTTTGGCACAGTAAAAGGGCGGCGCGTGGTAGCGATGCAGGGGCGGGTACATTATTACGAGGGATTCACGATGCGCGAGGTGGTGATGCCTGTGCGCGTAATGAAGACGCTGGGGATTCACACCGTGGTGCTGACCAATGCCGCCGGTGGCATACGCGAGGAGCTGGATGCGGGGGATCTCATGCTGATTAGCGATCATATCAATTTGATGGGAGATAATCCGCTGCATGGATACAATGATACGCGGGTAGGCCCTCGCTTTCCCGATATGACGGTGGTGTATGACAAGGAGCTCAGGGAGAAAGCGCACAAAGTGGCGGATGCGCTTGGCTATCCGCTACAGGAGGGCATTTACCTGGGGACGAGTGGGCCGTCGTTCGAGACGCCCGCTGAGATACGGGCATTTCAAGCGATGGGAGCGGACGCCGTGGGCATGAGCACAGTGCCTGAAGCTATTGCCGCGCGGCACTGCGGGCTGAAGGTTTGCGGGTTATCCTTTATTTCCAATAAAGCAGCGGGGCTAGGGGAAGGGATACTGAGCGCCGATGATGTGCTGGCGAATGCCCAGAAGGTGCGCCCTCTGTTTACGGGCTTGATGGAGGGACTGATTGAGAAGGCGTGAGACGGAAGAAGGTTTTAAGTTTTAAGTTTACGGTTTTCAGATTGGACGACGTGGGCTTCGCTCGCCGTTCGAGTTTGTCATGATTGCAAGGAGACAACTCGTGTTGGTTTTTACAATTTATTTATTGGGAAAAATGTAAAAGTGGGTGTAAGCTGTAATGAAGCTGGTTTAGGAGTAGGCCAGCTTCAGGATTAAAGGGTAACAAAAACCTTTGTCCCGATAGTTCATCTGGAGTAGTGTGTCCCCGTGACCCCGGAGCGGTTTTAGGAGTACCGCCCGGGGTCCATTATTTTTGCAAAGGAAAATAGGGAAACTACGGATAGGCGGTGTAGTAGTTATTGTAACGAATATGTTTTGGCCATTTAAGAGAAAAAGCAAAGAAGAGGACGCTATTTGGAGGGATTGGAACCCTGAGCTGCCGCCGGCAAAGGACCTGTCTGAGCGGGTAAGGAGGCGCATCGAACGGGAATACCGTGAGGCGTGCCATCAGTCTGAGCTGGACACGGTATTGAACCGCGCGTTTAGGACGAGCGAGAGCGTGCCGCCCCCGACCGGCTTTGTGGCTTTGTGGCGGAATCAGTATTTTCAAGTGGGTTTTGCGATGGCGTGCATGGGACTGGGCGTATTGCTGGCGGAGTGGCGGCTGGCCCAATACTGGCGCGCTCATAGCCAGGACCTGGCGGATCGCTATGTGCGATTGCTAACACCCGATTTGAGTGAAGCGGAAGCAAATGCGACGCTCAGCAAAAACAGCGAGCTGCCCGATGGGAAGCGAGAGGAGGCACGGCCATGAAAGCAGTTTATGTAGCGGCAGGCGGGCTTTTCCTAGGGCTCTTGGCGCATATTGGCTGGTATAACTACAAGGTGGCCCAGCCAGAGCGGGAGTTTGCCGCAAACCTTGAATGGATGCGGGAAACACTGGAGCTGACGCCCGGACAGGTGGAGCGGATACAGTCCCTCCATGTGGTGTATGGGCCAAGCTTTCAGTTGCTAGTAAATAAGCTCTCAGAGAATCGCAAAGAGGCGGCCAAGCTGGAAGAGGCGCGGCAGAAGGATGACGCCGTGGATTTCTTGTTGTTTTTCACCATTCTGGAGCAGCAGCGCGAGATAGAATCGCACGCGCGGCGCACACGACGGGAGTTTGTGGGAGCGGTGGCGCAGGAACTGAAGCCAGAGCAAAAGGAGCGGTTTTTAGGGTATCTGA
>CAZHQD010000016.1:2362-17102 GCA_964533835.1 uncultured Puniceicoccaceae bacterium
TTTTGGGAGCGTGGGAGTTCTGAGCGGATGAGCCAGCGTTTGGGCATTTGGATGGGGGAGAGGCGGTCTTTGAGGTGCTGGCGGAGGGTGTGCTCGGAAAGTGGGGGCGCTTTGGGGACGACGATGGCGGCGACGGTTTGGCCCCACTGGGGGTCTTCGATGCCGCAGACGGTGCAATCAGCTATGAGGCCTGTGTGGTAGAGGGCTTGCTCGACGAGGATGGGGTCCACTTTTTCGCCGCCTGTGATGATGATGGCATCCATGCGGCCATGGATGCGGAGGCAGCCTGAGCGGTCGAGGCTGCCGCGATCGCCCGTGGCGTACCCTTCGCGGGCAGAGACCAGGCCGCCCGGGAGGAGAGCGCGGCAGAGGGAATCGGCCATGACGATGAGCTGGCCCTCGTGGCCAGGGGCGGCAGGGAGGCCGTTGTTTTCGCGGACGAGGATGTGAACGTGGGGCAGGGGGAGGCCAAGAGTGGTATCTCCACCGAGAAAGTGGCGGGGCGGAGTGATGGTGACGGCAGCGGCGGTCTCTGTCATGCCATAGCAGGGAGCAATGGGCAGGCGGAGGCGGCGCGCGCGGTCGAGGAGGGCTACGGGGCAGAGACTGCCACCGAGAAGAATGGCATCGGCGTGGGCGAGGTAATCGGCACCATGGGGCGTTTCGAGGAGGCGCTGGAGCTGAGTGGGGACGAGTGAGAGTGTGCGACGGGAGAGGAGTTCGGGGGAGAGCTCACCGCGCTCAAGGGCGCGCCACTCGGCGAAACGGACGGAGCCGCCTGTGGCAAGGGCGCGGAGAGTGGGCATGATGCCGCTGATATGGTGAGCGGGGAGAACGGAGACAGAGTGGTGCTCCTTTTGGCCGAGGGCGGCAGGGATGGCGGCGGCGGCAGATTTTAGGGTAGTGAGTGTGTGCGCGGCGAAGCGGATATTGCCACCCGAGCCACCTGTGGGAATCCACAGCACGGGCAGCTCACGCAGGGTTTCTTTAATAAACTTTGCCTCTTCACTAACGGCAATCGAAAGGCGGGACTCTTCTTTGGGAAGCGTGGGGGGAGCGCCTATGACCTCGGAAGGCGTGGACAGGCTAATGGCTTTTTGCCATTGGGAGGGAGACCAGTCTGGGTTGGCTAAAAAGACGTGATGGCCAGCCGCGAGGCGAGCAAGAGCGAGGGCGAGAAGGCGCGAGGGATCGCGATCTGCCACGAGGGAAGAAGAAGGCGTGGAATTGGGGGCAGGCAGAGGGGATTGGCCATCAGTCTGCTCGACAAAGCGCTCTAGCCAAATTGACCAAGAGTCTCCCATAAAGAGGTATAGTTATCAGGGCAGGGCCAGAGAGCGTCAAGCTCCGTTTGGTTTTTGAGCGTTAGCTCATCGGCGAAAAATTGAGAGACACCGAGGCCGTGCGGTTTGATAGAATGGATGGTTGCCCCTAACCATGCGCAGGCCATACGGCTTGGGTAGGTTTCCATGGCGGAGGAGACGACGATGGCGGCGTCTTGCCCATGGGATTGACGCCATGCGAGGAGAGCACGCCAATCGCCGACGAGCAGTGGTTTGAGGATGAGGATGGCGCTCGGTATGGATTTATGGATACTTGCGAGAGAGGCCAGGCCTGTGACGGATTCATCGAGAGCCACTTTGTGAGGAAAGCGGTGGGTAAGCGACGCCAGAGCGGGGATATCGGCAGGGGGAAGGGGCTGCTCCAGGTAATCGAAGTTGGGCAGGGGGGATAGCGCTTCGAGGAACGCGGCAGCTTGGGTGGGCGTTAGGCTGCCGTTGGCATCGAGGCGGAAACGAGTGAACGGGTGGGATTGCAGTAGGGAGAGGAGGGATAGGATAGGGTCATCAGGGAGGAGCTTTAGTTTAACGGTAGCGCCGCTTGGGATTTGAGGCAGGGGGGGCGTGGGGTCGAGCGGGCAGGAGCGATCAAGGAGCAAGGCAACGGGGGCACTGACCGAAATGGGTGTGGGGCGCTCAAGACTGAGGAGGGCCATGGAAAGGCCGCTGAGGAGCGCGGGCTTGTCGGAAAAATCTATGGAAGATAGGGGTGCGCCCGATGCGATGGCTGCAAGCGCAGAGGCGGCTACCTGAAAGGACTCCGAACCGAGCCACGGGATAGGGGCGACTTCGCCGAAAGCGGTTTTGCCATCAAGCTCCAGGCGGAGGAGCCAGCCATCGCGAACTGACCATGCGCCGTGCGCCGTGAGGAGCGGGCGGGCGAACGCGCGCCGATAAGGGCGGGAGCGGACGGAGAGGTTGGCGGGGAGAGGGAAGTGCACTCGGCAAAAGAGTAAGCGCAAGCGGCACTATTTCGCAAGCGCCTGCTCTACCCAGCTTCCATGCCTTGGGTGAGGACGGGGAGGATGGGGCGGCCAAGGCGGCGGGAGCCGACGGCTTCGAGCTGGAGGCCAAGGACGACTTCGCTAGTGGCGAGATGGAGGAAGGCTGAACGCTCAATGCGGAGGAGGCGGCCATCGGTGAGGGCCTTGATGTCGGCCTGAGCGACACCGTTTTGGAGAAGGCTGATTTCGCCGAAGAGATCGCCGATGCGGAGGATGCTAACGCCGCGGTTGGCAGTGGTGGCCTCGAAGCGGCCTTCGTAAACGATATAGACATAGGGGGCAGTATGGCCACGGTAGGTGACGCTGCGGCCAGCGGGGATGTCTTCGATGCGGCTGATTTCGGCGCATTTGGCGAGGGCGTGTGGTGGCCAATCAGCACAGAGGGGGATGCGCTCCAGGAACATGCGCCGCTGGAGAAGCTCTTTGACTTTTTGGCCGCCGATGCGGTCGACAACGAAACGGAAGAAGTCTTCCTTTCGCATGGCAAGGAGAACAGTGGTGCCGAGGGAGCGGATGGAGCGGGTGCGAGGGGTGCCGTCGAGCAGGGCAACTTCGCCAAAGGCCTCGCCTTCAGCAAGGATGGCTACGCGCTCCAAGCGGCCAGGGGAGGACTCGCGGAGGACTTCGACCTGGCCACTGGCGATAATGTACAGGCAATCGCCCTCTTCGCCTTCGAGCATAATGAAGCGGCGGTTGAGGAACTGAACGGCGAGGAGGCTGCCAGAGATGGCATTGAGGGTATCGGCATCGGCATCGCCAAAGAGGGGGGATTGCTTGAGGAGGCCAATGACTTTTTCGTGGGGTAGGTGGGTCTGAGGTTTGCTGAACCCGAAGCGGGAGCGGATTTTTTTCCAGCGTTTGGAGTGGCGGAAGAGATTGCGGAGGTTGTTGAGGGTAATCCAGAGCACTGAGGCAATGGCAAATGCCATGCCTGCGATGAGGGCGGCCAATAAAGCGAAGGCGGCCCAGCGGATCCATGTATGGCTCCAGAGGAGGTTGAGCAGGGCGGCACCTTCCAGCTCGAAGAGCCAGGAGTGAAGCCAGTAGACGAGCCAGAGCCAGCCGAGAGTGGCCACGCTAAAAACGAGCAGGTAGCGCAAGTCGGCGTATTTGGCCTTGAGGTTGAGGAGCGTCCAGAAGAGGCGATTTTGGAGAAAGAGGAAATCGCTGAGAGTGGCGGAGCGGCCTTTTTGGAAATGGGCTTTGAGCCACTCGGCGCCAGGGCCGCCCAAAAGAGGGGAGCAAACGGCGAGCGCGCCGAGCAGCAGGGGGTAAGAGAGAGAAGGCATGAAGTTGGTCGCCCAACCTGCTGCCGCCACGACCGGCGCCAAACGAGCCAGCGCGGCGGCAGCGCGTATCGAACGACCACCCATCAAGGCATCTCTGGTATCAATGTGCAAATGAGGGAAAAGTGACCACCAGCCGAGGCCATGATCGTAAACAGAACAGCCCGCGCCGCGAATGACGGAGGCGGCCCAAATCTGGCCCAGAGTGAGCGTGGCCGCCAGCGCAAGGCAGCCGATGACGGCTTCTTGCCATGAGCCCGGGAGGGCGGCGCTGCCGCCAAGGAGGCCAACGACACCAAAGAGGATCGTGCCAGCGGCGAGGAGGTTGCTCAGGCGGTAGCCAAGGCGAATGGGCCAGCGGATGGGCTTTACGGTTGGCCGAGCAGGGGCGCCTGCTTCCTGAAGCAAGTCATGCTTAACGGCTTTGAGCACTAGCTCGTAAAAGCAGCGCAGGGAGGGGCACTGGTGCGTATTTATGAGACGCGTGAGCGCTTCGGGAACACGGCAGCCATCGCGGAAAGGCTGGAGCGCGCGCGCTTCTTCATTGGTGACGATGAGGTAGGAGCGGGTGGCCTCGTTTTTGAGGACCACGAAGGCATCCTCTCCCGGAGTGGCTTTCGTTTCGGGAGCGAGCGTAAGAAAGGCCTCAGTGAGTAGGCGACGTTGCTCTTTGAGTATGACTTCCCTCTTCATAACACCCGAAATTATTTCAGAGCGAGAGAAACGGGGCAAGTTCAGTGCGCCGAGATTATGATTTTTACAAATCGACTATGAAAAAGGGATGCTACTCTGGGGGATACCCTGAGAGAACGGTAAAAAGGGAGTAAATGCGTGCTGAGGGAAAGCCCTCTAAGCCGTATCAGACGGAAATAAAAAGCGGGGCCCATGATAGGCCCCGCTTGACGAGAAATGACAATATACTGATTACTGAACCCAACTCATGCTTTGCAAATTCCATCGATAGGGGAAGGCATTACGTGTAGTCCATTCCCAGCCATCAGACGGGTTCCACAGCCAGTAGGCGTTTTCGGTGGCAGTGACACCTGCCGCGTGAACGTAATACCAACCTTGCTCATCTAGCAAATACACCCACGGATAGGCTTTGCAGTAGAATTCGCCGAAGAAGGGCGAGTCTATCCAACCATCACCGTTCTCGAAATTGTAAGAGGTGTTAGAAGTCAATTCGATCAGATTCGGAATGTTGTCAGTACGAAAGGACGGTTTAACCTCTGTAACAAAAAAACTCGGAGCTCCTATGAAGTATACGGCGGAAGTTTTTTCTGTAAATGGTGGTATCGGAAAATCGTTTGGAAATATCGTCAATACAACCTCACTATTGATCTGGAATACTTGTAAAAACTCCCAACCACTACTTATCTGTGAAGGCAGTGACAATGTCCAAACTACAGGTTCGGAAAACGAACAATTTGCTTGTTGTGTGGTTGCGCTTATCGCTAAGACTGATAAAAATACTTTAAGATTCATAACGATTAAAGAGTTGAGATGTGAATAAATGAACTGGAATTGAAGTCATAGAAGTAAGGATAGAAACTGGGTTCTGTGTAAATGAAGTGTGAATTTGTCGGATTCCAAAACATTATGCCACATGTGTTGGTGTCATATGAAGTCCAATTCAGCCAACCAGTTTCTGAACTCCACACCCAGTTGTTTGAATCAAAATATTGGAAACCTATTAAAGTCAGTCTCCACCCTGAATTGTTTGAACTCCATATATTGGTGACGCCAACAGCTTCCCATGCTGCCTGAACGGAAACTCTAGCTTCATCCCCAAAATTGGTCCAAGCAGCTAGTGCGGTTTGATAAGCTGCATCAGCAAAATCAGTTGAAGATGTAAATAAATCTTTGTTGGCGAAGTAAAATAAATCACGGGCTGAATTGAATCCTACAGATGGAACAAGAATACTGTTACTTCCACTTGGATGATAACCACCTTGAGACATTAAATAGAATGCTAGATTAGCAATGCCGCTACTATAGTGGACATTGTGGTTATTATAATCTGAATAATGGTCTATGGAAACTCCATCCAGCGTCGGATCGTTTATATATCTTAGTGCATCATTAATAATTGAAGGAGTAATAATACTTTCTGCAATCTTCCAAGTATTTGCACTGACGGAGCCAGAGTGCCATGCTTCACAGGCGGCCCCCATGATGTCAGACAGTGCTTCATTGAGACCACCAGACTCTCCGTTGTATTCCAAATTAGATGAATACTGGGTAACAGCATGTGTATATTCGTGTGCTGTAACATCTAACGCATCGACCAAATTTGAAAAAGACGTGCCGTCTCCAAGTGTGAATATAAACCAATTTTGAGTGGGAAGCCATGCTGCATTTACACCTACCTTTGGTATATTATTGGCCAAGTTTACTGTAGCACTTATTGTAGCTCCCTGACCGTTGTAAGAATCTAACCCATAATGCTGTTTAAAAAAATCATAGACTATTCCGAAGTTTGTGTAATTTGTGTTTACTTGACTGTTTGTTGTTGGTGACTGCCCTTCGGAGCGTGAAAGTGCTCCAGGAAACGCCGCAGTTCCATTAGAGTTGTATATTTGCCTGAATTTTATAGGTGTTAGGCTTGAGATTTCTGTTAAAATATTTCCATTGATTGAGTTAATATTAACCGTGACTACATCAGTTATACTATTAGTAATATTTGACATATATCCAATTACTTGGACTTCATATATTAAATAAATGTTATCGTTATGGTGATAATATTTCAGGAAAGGGGTGCCGGAGACTTTATTGTAAAGATTTACTGAGTTTAATGCTATATTCTTGGCTTGAGTGCTAGTGATAGATGGACTGTTATTAAAATATAGCGAATTGTCTATATGTAAACCAGTAATATAAGATATTTTATTGGTGTTATCTAGGTGGACTATTATTTCGCCGCCTTTGACTTCTCTATTATTTACATATTGTATATATTTTACATACTTATTTCCATTTTGACCGATGTTTACACTTTTACAAACTAAGGATAAATTATTTAATCCTGATTCACTTTTTATTGTTGCGCTCAAATTATTTATATCTGAACTGTTTATAGAAGATATATTATATTGATTAGCTATATCCGTTAAGTAAACACCTCCGCCTGAGTTGCTTACGGCGTAGAAACCATTTGCAATTGTAATTGCAAATAGAAAGTTAATATATATATATATATTGAGTGACAGTTTTCATTTATGTGATTGTGTTTGCCGCACAGAACTGTGCTAACTTGGTTATTTTTTTCACTCCCGTAATGGGTGTGTCAACTGCAAATGAAAAAATCAACATTTGGAGAGCTCGCGGATCCACTTGCGGTGGGGGCCTGAGAAGGGGACGCTGTTGAGGTTGTCCAACGCAATCCAGACGAGGTTGGGCTGGTTGGCTACGCGCTCCATGACGGAGGGGCTGGGGACGATGCGGTGAAGGGTTTCCGTGATGCGGTGATGGGTGATGGAGCGCTTTTTACGGCTGATGATGGAGGACTCGGGCAAATCCAGGGCGAGGGAATCGGCGAGTGGCAGCTCGTGGAGATTCGCCAAGCGCTTGGATTGGCGGGGCGTCTTATGGAGGAGGAGCTTGCCCTCGCAGACGAGCCAGGCGCGGCGGTTGTGGACCTGGAGGATTTCCTTGCGCTTGATGCGGGGGTAGCGGTCGGCATCGCCCTGGCGGCCAGCCTTGCAGAAGGCGAGGATGGGGCAAATGGTGCAGGAGGGGCGGGTGCGGAAGCAAACGGTGGCACCCAGCTCCATGAGGGCTTCGTTGTAGAGGCCCGGGGCAGCGGGATCGAGGAGGCGGTGGGCGAGAGCATCGAGGGCCTGAACGGCCTCGGAGTTGCTGCGGAAGAGGTGGTCGTTGGCAGTCAGGCGAGTGAGGATGCGGATGACGTTGCCATCCACGACAGCGGCGGGGGCGGAAAAGGCGAGGCTGGTAATGGCGGCGGCGGTATAGGGGCCGACACCAGGGAGGGCCTGCCACTCATCCTGAGTGACGGGAGGGGAGGGGCGCAGGGCGAGCTCTTTGGCGAGGGCGTGGAGGTTCCGCGCGCGGTTGTAGTAGCCGAGGCCCTCCCATGCCTTGAGGACCTCTTCCTCGGAAGCCTGGGCGAGAGAAGAGAAATCGGGCCAGCGGGCAATCCATGCCTCGAAATAGGGGGTGGCGGTGCGGACCTGGGTTTGCTGGAGCATGAATTCTGAAACCACAACCTTGTAGAGCGTGCGGTCGCGGCGCCAGGGGAGATCGCGGCGCGCAGTGGCAAACCAAGCGAGCAAACGCTCCCTGAAGGGCACTTCATGAATATCCAGTGGGCTTGCCAAAGCGCTTTCCATCCTGTTGTTTAGGGGATTGTTTTAATTTACTTAAAAACAGCAAAGCGATGCCAAAGCGAGAAATTGAAGAACCTGCTTCAAAAAAAACAAGCCTCCATACCATGGAGCTTACCCCTGAGCAGGTGGAAAAGGTAAAGAAGCATTGCGACTACTATTTGTGGGAGTTTTTTCATGTGGATTATGCCACGTTTGCAGCGCGCCACAAAGCGAAGGGAGTAGTGGTGACGGCGTATCCGCCAAAGAAACCCGGGCGCCCTGCGAAGTTGGTAATATCGGGGAAGGGGACCGAGGCGTTTATACAGGAGTTCGTAGAGCCTGAGGTGACGAAGGAGGCGCGATTTGGGTATGATGAGATATGGCACCCAGAGTGGTATGAGGCGCACGCGGGACTGGATGAGGCGGGGAAGGGAGATGTGTTTGGGCCGCTGGTGTGCGCGACTGTAATTGCCACAGAGGAAGCGATTCGGACGCTGGTGGAAGAGGGAGTGAAGGACAGCAAGGCGCTAGGCGACACTACGATTGCACGGATTGACGCCAAAATCCGAAGGATTAAGGGGGTGACCGTGAAGACTTCTTACTGCTCCATGGAGCGCTACAATGAGCTGATGGCGAAGCCCGCCGCGAATCTTAACAAACTCTTGGCGTGGCTGCACTCGAAGGCGCTAACGGCTGCGCTGGCCGAACAGGAAACACCGTGGGGGCTGCTGGACCAATTTAGCAAGACACCGCTCGTGCAGCAGCAATTGAAGAAAGATGGTGTGAAATTTGACCTGCGGATGCAGACAAAGGCTGAGGCAGACCCTGTGGTGGCCGCGGCCTCAATCGTGGCGAGGGCAGAGTTTGTGCGGCAGGTAAAGAAGCTCTCGGAGATCGTGGGCGAGGAATTGCATCTGGGAGCTGGGCCACAGGTAAAAGCACAAGGCAAGAAATTGGTGGAAAAGCATGGCCCCGAAGTGCTGGGGAAAGTGGCGAAGCTGCATTTCAAGACGTGCTATGAGATACTGGGGCTGCCTGTGCCAGAGAAGAAGGTGTTTTGGAAAGGCGGATACAAAACGGCAAAGTGAAGGCCGTTTTGAAATTCAAAATTCAAAATTATAAATTATAAAAAGAAGCCCTTGTAACTGAATCAAGTTGGGGGCTGGAAGTGGGGAAGAATAAGGGAGAGGCCTGCTATGCAGGCGGTTTCGGTGCGGAGGACACGGTTGCCGAGGTGGGCGAGGGTGAAGTGGTTTTCGCGGAGTAGGGTGCGCTCGGTGGCGGACCATCCGCGCTCGGAGCCGACGGCGAGGGCGCAGGGGACGGTGGGGCGCAGGGAGTGGAGGTGGGTAGGGGCTTCGTAGTTGTCGAGCGCAATGCGGGTGTTGGGGAGGAGGGAGTTGAGAAAGGTCAGCCAGTCGGCCAATGAAGAAAAGTGGCGGACGGTGGGTATCCAAGTGGTGAAGGCTTGCTCTGCGCCCGCGATGAGGTGGGTGCGCCATTCGCCGCTTTCTCCGCCAGACCAGAGGTTGCTCTGGGCGTAACTGGGCTCGCCTTTCTCTGAGCGGAAGAAGTGGATTTCGCGGACGCCGAGGCAGGAGGCATCGAAGAGGATTTTACGGGCGGTTTGCGGGCGGGGAAGGCCGACGGCCAAGAAAATAGGGGGCGGGGGCGGAGGAGTAGCTCCCCAAACGACGCTGAAGGCGAGGCCCGAACGGGTGTCTGCGGCAGTAAGGGTAGCTTTGCCACGGGGGCCGTTAATACAGCCTACATCGAATGAATCGCCTATGGCGTGCTTGAGGACGGTGAGGATGTGCTGAGATGGGGGGCTATCGAGGCTGAGGGAATGGGAGGCAGACTGGTCTGGAAGGAGCAGGAGATTCATGGCATCACGGGATGCCGCGGGCTTGCCAAGGTCAAGCCAAAGTGTAAGCGTCGAAAGGAAACCCTGTTTAAATACTTACTCGTTATACTCCCTATGACTCAAAAAAATGAGAATCGGCCTGTGTGGGCAAACCACAGAATAGTGCATAAGAACCGACTGCCTGCACGGGCGGCGCTAAAGTGCTTTGCGACGGAAGCACAGGCGAGGACGGCTTGCACATTGCCGCTGGGATTAGCGGAGCAAGCGGCTGGGGAGCAGCGGGTATCACTCAATGGGATTTGGGATTTCCACTATGCGCTGAGCCCGCAAGAAGCGCCACAGGATTTTTGGGAAGAGGTCTATCCGACCAAGGCAGAGGAAGGGTGGGCGCAGATACCCGTGCCCGGGCACTGGGAGCTGAATGGGTTTGGGAAGCCGCACTATACAAACGTGAATTACCCGTTTCCCGTGGACCCGCCGAATGTGCCATCGGAGAACCCAACGGGGTCTTATCGGCGCAAGTTCCATTTGGCAATGACAGGGCAAAAAGAGGCGCTCTACCTGCGATTTGAGGGCGTGGATGCGTGTTTTGAAGTCTGGCTGAACGGTGAGTATATGGGGCTCTCAAAGGGGAGCAGGCTGCCGAGTGAGTTTGATATTACGGGGATAGCAAGGGCGGGAGAGAATCTCCTGGCGGTGCGTGTGTATAAATGGGCGGACTCGACCTATCTGGAAGACCAGGATATGTGGTGGCTGAGCGGCATATTTCGTGAGGTGGCAATCGTGCGGGTGCCGAGCGCCCATTTGTGGGATGCGTATCTAACGACACCACTGAAGGCTGATTTTTCTGAGGCGCAAATTGTGGTGAAGACGGAGTGGAGCGGCATCGCCAAAGAGCATACGGTGAGCACACTCCTTCTGGACCCCGAAAACAAAGAGGTGCTGCCCAGCAAGAGCTATGCGCTGGAACCCGCCAAGAAAAAGAGCTCGCTTGAGATCGCTCTGCCAGTGGCCAAACCGCAGCTGTGGAGCGCGGAGCAACCTGCGCTGTATTCACTTTTCATTACACTGAGCGATGCAGGGGGCTCTCCGCTGCAAACGGCGGTGTTTAAGGTGGGGATTCGCAGGATAGAGCGCAAGGGGGCGACATTCCTCGTGAACGGAAAGGCGATAAAGTTTCTGGGGGTGAATCGCCATGAGTTTCACGAAACACTGGGGCGTGTGCAGCCTCTGGAAACCATGGTGCACGATGTGCTGCTGATGAAGCGGCATAACATAAACTCCGTGCGCACCTCGCACTACCCTGATGACTCTCGCTGGTATCACCTGTGCGACCAGTATGGGCTTTATCTGATTGATGAGTGCGACCTGGAGACGCATGGCTTTGGCGATGTGGGAGACTGGGGCACACTGAGCAAAAACCCAGAGTGGCGGGAGGCTTACGTGGATCGCATGGAGCGGATGGTGATGCGGGATAGGAATCACGCGAGCATCATCTTCTGGTCGCTTGGGAATGAGAGCGGCGTAGGTGACAACCACAAGGCGATGGCTACACGAGCCCGCGAGCTGGATCCCACGCGCCTGATCCACTATGAGTGTGACTACAATGTGGATTTTGCCGATGTGCAAAGCCGCATGTATTCCCACCCCAATGACTTGATGCGGCAGACGCGAAAGGAAACCGTGGCCGATACCAAATACTGGCCGATGGCGGCGGAGCGGATGCAGGATCAGGCGTTTATCCTCTGCGAGTATGGCCATGCCATGGGCAATGGGCCGGGCGGGCTAACCGAGTATGTGGAGACTTTCTATGCCCACGAAATGCTGCAAGGCGGCTTTATATGGGAGTGGATAGACCATGGCCTGAAGCAAGTGACGGCAGACGGCAAAGTGTGGCATGCGTATGGGGGCGACTTTGGCGATGTGCCCAACGATGGAAACTTTGTGTGCGATGGCTTGGTATTCCCATGGCGGGAGGCGTCTCCAGGGCTCATCGAATACAAGAAGGTAATCGAGCCCGTGAAGGTGAGCGCCTATGATTGGGAAAGCGGAAAGCTAACGCTCATAAATCGGTATGATTTTATAAAGCTCGATCACCTCGCGCTGACCTGGAAGCTGGAGCGGGATGGGGCACTAGTGGCCACCGGGGGCGCGAAGCTGCCCGCAATAGCCCCAGGCGCTAGTGGCACTGTAAAGCTGCCTGACGCCCAAGTGGCAGCGCATCTGGCTGGCAGCGAAGGCACAGAACTAGCGCTGACCGTGAGCCTAAAGCTGGCCACACCCACGCTCTGGGCGGATGCGGGGCACGAGGTAGCCTGGGGGCAGTTTGTGCAAGCCATTGTGAATGATGCCGCGGCTACGACTGCCAAGCCTAAGGGCAAAGCCAAGGCTGCCGCCAAAGGCAGCGCCAAGAATGCGCCTGTATCCAGAAAATGGATACAAGTGCAGGAGAGCCCGTCTCTGCTCACACTAAAGGGGGCGGAGTTTGCGATGGAGTTTGACCGCGCAAGGGGGCGGATCAAGCAGTGGAATGTGCGCGGGCGCGATCTGCTCGTGGAGGGACAGGGCCCGCGGTTGACATTCTGGCGAGCGACAACGGACAATGACCGTGGCGGCTGGCCCACTAACCAAGCCAACAAGTGGCGGGAGCACAAACTCGACCTCTTGCAGCATAGAATCGAGATCGCCGAGATGGGGCTGACGCAGGATACGGCTGGCAACGATGTGGTGGAGGTCAGCGTGGGGGCCTTTATCGGGACTCCCGTCCATAATCGTGGCTTCGAGTGCCGCTACACCTACAGCATAGACTCTGATGGCGGGGTGCAGCTATTGGTAGAGGGCACACCACGGGGGAACTTCCCTGAGACGCTGCCCCGCATAGGGCTGGAGCTGATGCTGGCCCAAGGGCTTGAGCAAGTGTGCTGGTATGGCATGGGACCGGGCGAAAACTATCGCGACACCTGCAAGGCGGCGCGATTGGGTATCTGGCGCAACACAGTGGATGGGCTCTACACGCCGTATGTGTTTCCGCAGGAGTATGGCAACCGCATGGCTACCCGCTGGGCAAAGATCACCAACGAAGTGGGCACGGGACTGCAAATCGAGGGATTGCCGCAATTTGATTTTAGCGTGCATCCCTACACCACCGAGATGCTGGAAAAGGCCCGGCATACATACGAACTAAAGCGCGCCCCCGGGAACGTGCTGCATATCGACTATGCCCAAAACGGCATAGGCAGCGGTAGTTGCGGCCCGTGGCCCTGGGAAAAGGATCGGCTCGCGCCTCAGGCATTCCGCTTCGGCGTAAAGCTGGCGGGGGTGTAGGGGGATGAAACTGCTGCTGCCAGATTTGTTGTGTGTTTGCTCTATAGGGGCAAACATTCACGTTCTTCGCGACGGTGATAAGTTGTATCTAATCGATGGAGGATTTATTGGCGGAGTAACGCTTCTGCAGAGAGCGCTGAAAAAAGTAGGGTGGAGCGGGCTGCGAATAGAGGGCGTGCTGGTAACTCATGGCCATTTGGATCATGTATTGAACTTGCATGAACTACGGCAAACCTATGGCTTATGGATTGCGGTGCCTAAATTAGACAAGTTGCACTATCAACAGCAGTATTATTATAGCGGGTCTGCACGTATATGCGGATGGTTAGAAAAATTGGGAAGGCGCATACTTGGATACAAATCTGCGGCTGTTGATTACTGGCTAGAAGTCGGCGAAATACTACCGATTTGGGGTGGCCTTAAAGTATTACATTTGCCTGGTCATACTGTCGGACATTGCGGCTATTACGCTGAATCAAGGGGGATTTTGTTTTCTGGCGATTTATTTGCCAGTTATGGTATATTCAGTCACTTGCCACCACGATTTCTTAATGATGATCATATTCAGTCCAGAAAAAATCTAGAAAAACTAAATGGCATCAAGTTGCGCCATGTATATCCCAATCATGGTTATTGTGAAAGTGGGGAGATACATTTGAAGCGATTGAATAAGATTAAAAAATCAATCAATAGGAAAAAAGAAAAAATGACTTAATCGGTGTCCAAAACATCTGAGGGCTTCGTCTTCCCTGTGTATGAATGCTATAAAAGAAAAAAGTTATCGGTTTGTGTTGCGCGGGATGAGTTGTGCGTCTTGCGCCGGGCGGGTGGAGCGCGCGATCGCAGAGGTGAAGAGCGTAGAAGCCGTGGCGGTAAATTTTGCCATGGCGACGGCAACAGTGAGCTTCCGTGGGGAGGCAGATGTGGGCGGAGTCGTGGCAGCGGTGAAGGCCGCGGGCTACGAAGCTGAGCTGGATGATGGTGGCGGTGACACTGAGGGAGGGGGAAGCGGGGATGTGATTGAGTATAAGAGCGCGGCGGTGTTGGCTGGCGCGCTGGCGGCGCCGCTGGTAGTTTTGGAGATGGGGGCGCATTTTGTGCCCTCATTTCATCATTGGTTAATGGGGGTGGCCGGGCAGAGCGCGTTGTATTTTCTGTACGCGATTATGGCCACGGTGGTGCAGTTTGGGCCCGGGCTGGTCTTTTATCGCAAGGGTGTGCCCGCGTTGTTGCGGTGGGCGCCTGATATGAATTCGCTCGTGGCATTGGGAACGAGCGCGGCCTGGCTTTATTCTATGGTGGCGTTGTTTGCGCCAGGTGTTTTGCCAGAGGGAGCGGTGCATGTGTATTTCGAGGCATCGGCGGTAGTGATAGCGCTGGTGCTGGTTGGGCGATGGATGGAGATGAGCGCGCGAGGGCGTACGAGCGATGCGATCAAGCGCCTAGTGGGGCTGCAGCCAAAGGTGGCGCGTGTACGGCGGGGCACCGTGATAGAGGAAGTGGCGCTGGAGGGTGTAAAGGCAGGGGACCTAATCGTGGTGAGGCCAGGCGAGCGATTGCCCGTGGATGGGGATGTGGTTTCGGGGCAATCGTA
>CAZHQD010000016.1:17202-28690 GCA_964533835.1 uncultured Puniceicoccaceae bacterium
GCAATGGTGACGGCGATGATTTGGCTGAAATTTGGGCCTGAGCCTGCGCTGGGCTTTGCGGTGGCCAATGCTATCGCGGTGCTGATTATCGCATGCCCATGCGCGATGGGGCTAGCCACGCCAACATCTATCATGGTGGGAACGGGCAAGGGCGCAGAGATGGGGATTCTATTCAGGCGGGGCGATGCGCTCCAAACCTTGAGCGAGGCTACAATAGTGGCCTTTGACAAAACAGGGACACTCACCGAGGGACGCCCAAAGCTGACGGGCATTCACTTGCATGGGGCACTTAGCGAAGCGGATGCGCTCGGAATAGCGGCTGCTGTGGAGGAGCACTCCGAGCACCCACTGGCACGCGCGCTTACTGAGGCCGCGAAAATCAGGAAAATAAATCTTCATAAAAAGATTAGTGACTTCGAGGCAATTCCTGGCTTTGGCCTGAGCGCGAAAGCCGAAGGGGAGGCTGTTTTGATCGGCAATAGGCGGTTGCTGGAAGCAAGGCAGATGCGCGTGGCTACTTACAGTGGCGAGGGTGAGAGCGAGGGCGCGAGGTCGGTGGTGCTCCTGGCAGTGGGAGAGAAGCATGTGGCAACGTTTGTGATAGAGGATGCCATACGGGATACCGCGAGGGAGGCGATTGAACGCCTGCATGCAGAGGGGCTGCGATTGGCCATGATTTCCGGGGATAGGAAAGAGACTGCTGAGGCCGTAGCCCGCAGGCTCGGGATAGACGAGGTGATTGCCGAAGTATTGCCAGAAGGGAAGCTGGACGCGCTCAAGCAGCTGCAGAAGGCAGGCAAGGTAGTGTTTGTGGGGGATGGCATCAACGATGCGCCTGCGCTGGCAGCGGCAGATGTGGGGATTGCCATAGGCAGCGGTACTGACGTGGCCGTGGAGTCCGCCGAGGTTGTCCTGATGTCGAGTGATATAAGGAAAGTAGCGACGGCCATAAGGCTCTCGAAGGCTACCTTGAGGAACATACGGCAAAACCTTTTCTGGGCATTTGCTTATAATACGGCGCTGATTCCCGTGGCAGCGGGTGTGCTGTATCCATTTACTGGCACACTGCTCTCTCCCGTATGGGCCGCGCTAGCTATGGCGGCATCAAGCGTGTGCGTGGTGTTCAATGCGCTGAGATTGCGGCGGTTTGGGTGAGGGGGTAGCGGTTCAGAGGGCTTACGATATATTCAACTTGGCAGAGGCGATTACGAACTCTAGCTTTCGGGAATAACACACAGGTGTTAGTTTTTTTGAGAGAACACATTACCCCCAAAAAATAGGCACAGCGATGGAACTGAAAGCACTCTTTAATCTGGATATCGGGCAACGACTGGGTCAGTTGCGGGCAGCGCCAGTGAGCTTGGGTGCAGGAAAGCCCAAAGCGTTTTTAATCGTTTATGGGGCTGACTTTGATGTGGATCCCTTTATAGAGATGTTTTTCTTTCCCACGGATACGTTGAAGCTGGCTGTAGTGACTGAGTTTGGAGAGCTACTGTGGAAGCGCGATTTGGGGCGGGGTATCATACCTGGTATGTGGTTCACACCATTCTTTCCATTCGATTTGGATGGGGACGGTATCGATGAAATCTACTGGGTGAACAATACAAGCCCGGAGCACCCCCTGAGTTTCAATAACCGAGTGCTGCAAAGGACGAACGCCTTGACGGGAGAGGATACGGGCACATGGCCTTGGCGCAATCGGCAACGGGTTGATCTAGGCGCGCAGTGGATGGGCATGCTGTATAGGGATTTTATAATGGGAGGCTATGTGAGAGGAGAAAGGGTGCTGGTAACGGCCAATGGCACCTACGGAGATATGTATCTGCGGGGGTGGAATGCCGATATGTCCTTGCGGTGGGAATATTTTATAGGGAAGGAGGCACCTGGGGCGAGGGGCAGCCATATGTGCCCTGTGGTGGATATCAATAGTGATGGTGTTGACGAGCTGCTGTGGGGAGAGCGCTGCATCTCGCTGGATACGGGGGCGGAAATTTTCTGTTGCGACAGAGACAGCTACCAAGGGCATAGCGACATAATACAGCCTGTATGGCTGGAAAAGGAAAAGCGCTGGGTGATCTATACCTGCCGCGAAACACCAGGCTATGCGCCGCGAGTGGTTACCTACAATGCGGATGGAACCCGCCTGTGGGGTGATGTGGCAGAGGGGCATATGGATATGGGGTGGGTGGCTCACTTCGGGCCCGAGAGTAGGCCAGTCGCGATGTCTATTGCGATAGGTGCGAAGAGCTGCGGACCGGAAGGGCGCTTCCATGCGGATCGAGCGGAATACGCGTGGGATGTGGCAACGGGGGAGCCAATCGCGTTGCCATTTTCCGTTTACCGCACCATACCGATTGACCTAAATGGAGACGGCGAACACGAGCTAGTGGCGGGAGTGGCGGGTGGGAGCGGTGATTTGCTCAATGGCAAAGGGGAGGTAATCGGGAGCATAGGGGCGGGAACGGTGGCGCTCGTGGGCCGGATCACGGATCATCCTGGCGAGCAGCTACTGGCCTTTTATCCTGATGGGCGGCTTTGCCTGTGGCACGATGCCGAGGCAAAGGATGCCGCCAGCTTTAAGGAGCGGATTGCCCGAAAGAGTTACCAATTTAATCAACGACTAGGGGCGTGCGGTTATAATACGGCAGTGATTTGCGGTCTTTGAGGGTGGTGGGGCCACTGGGTAAGGGCTAACGCTCATAGATGTCTTCTCGTGACCAGCTACGATCGCCTACAACGGGCTTGGGTCAAGGTATCGGCATCGATACAAAGCGTAATGGCTTCCATGACTCCTTAATAGACGTTATTGAGCCAAGGGAAAGCATCAAAGGAGAACGCTTGATTCCCAAAATGTTACCAACGAAAAAACGAAGATTGGCCTGTGCCGTATCAGCGTTTCCTTAGTATAACCATGTCTTGGGAACAGTGGCCGCGGCGGGTTATTTCGACGATCTCGAAGATTCTGCCCCAGACGGTGCGGATGTAGTCGTGGCTGTGGAACATGATGGTGAGGTGGGACTCATCTTGACCCCAATTGAAGGCGAGGCGCGGGGCGGGCATGGGGTTTTTGAAGAGGGCTGGAGTGAAATCGGTGATGGGGTTGGGCATGCGCATGACGGAGGCACGGTTTTTGATGGCCTCGTAGACGTAGTGATTTTCGTCGATTTCTTGCCAGAGGTGATCGCTCATGATGGTGAGCGCCGCAATGCCGCCTGGTTTTAGGACACGGTTTAGCTCAAGCAGCCAAGTGAGCTCAAGAGTATCTATGTGGGTGAAAACGGAGTAAGCGCTAACTAAGTCCAAAGAGTTATCGGCAAGGGGGAGGTGTGGCACAGTAGTGCTGACGAAGCCCTGAATGCGGTCGCCGAGGTAGCGGTTGAGCCAAGCGATGTTGTTGGCATTGAGGTCGGCGCCGTAGAGGGTCCAGGAGGGCTCAAGGGAGCGGTAGTGCCTGAGAACTCTGCCAGAAGCGCAGCCGAAATCAAGGTAGGTCGCTTTGGCTGGGCGGGGAATGGAGTTTCTTTCGTAGGCTTTTAGAAGAAACTCGTAGTCTGCAAGGCCGGAAACCCAATATTCTACATGGCGATCCCCGAAATAAAACTCCCTGTCAGGGCCAGCGGGGAGGGGCTGCTTGTCTAGCTGGATAGCTTTTTTATAGAGGTCTTTGTCGAAAACGGCACGGTGGGTGGGCTCCCAGATATGGTCATAGTAGTGGCTCCAGATGGCATGGGTCACTTGCTCACAGGCGGGGGCAAGCGGTGGCTCTAGGGGGCGCTCAGGGTCTATAAACAACATGCTTGGGCTTGCCATATACGGGACTAGCTTTATTGTCTGTGAGCATACAGGCAAATGGAAAATTTAACGAGCAGTAAGCGATAAAAATTACCCTGCAAAGGGGATTAGCTTTCCCTTGCGCAATAGGATTTAAATCTGCAAAGTGGCTGTTATGAAACTTCCGGAGTCGGAACAAATAAAGCTCCTCGAAATAATGCTGGCCAGCCGTATGGGCGATTTGCGCGAGCAAAGCCTGATACGACAGGGCAAGGGCCTATTCCATGTGGCTGGCATGGGCCATGAGGCATTGGCCGCGATAGCGCGGTATTTGAAGCAAGAAGATTACCTTAGCCCGTATTACCGAGATCGCGCGCTGGTGCTGGCGCGAGGACTTACGCAGAGGGAGATTTCGCTGATTTTTTATGCGAAGCGGGGGTCTGTGAGCGGAGGGCGGCAGATGCCGCAGCACTTTTCCAGCCGCAGGCTGAACATCCTGCCAAATCCGAGCGCAGTGCCATCGAATTTGCTGCCCGCCTGCGGAGTAGCCTGGGGGCTCAAGATGGATGGCAAGGATGGGATCGTCTATGCCTCATGTGGGGATGCAGCGACGCGACAGGGAGAATTTTTTGAGGCTATCAGCTTTGCGGTGGAGAAGCAGCTACCCATTCTTATTGTCGTAGAGGACAACGGCTTGGGGATTAGCAGCTTTACAGATAAGATAAACCCACTCGCCCTTGGCGTAATGAATAGCGCGCAATGGGTAGAAGTGGATGGCTGCTCAGTGGAAGCGGTGGACACTGCCGCGCGTGAAGCGGTTGAGAAGATAAGAGCGGGCAAGGGCCCGGCCTTTCTTTGGTGCCGCTGCTCGCGATTACACAGCCACTCCAGCGCGGATGATCAGCGCAAGTATCGCGGCATATCGGAGATTGAGGCGCTACCGCAGAATGACCCTGTGGAACGGCTGAAGAACCAGCTCGTGGAAAGCGGAGTCCTGACAGAGGATGCCTACACGCAGATGAAGGAGCGCATTGAGCAATCTGTGCGCGAGGTGTACGCACAGGCGGAAGAAGAAGAGGACCCGCTACCAGAGGACTTTTTCACTGAAATAAGGGGTGGCACGCCCCACGCGCCCGCAGCACCCAAACTGGAGCTGGGCGCCAAGACCCGCGTGGTGGACGCTGTGAATGCCACCCTAATGAAGGCCCTGGATAGCGATCCACGTGTGATCCTCTTTGGGCAAGATATAGAGGATCCTAAAGGCGGTGTGTTTAGCCTAACCAAGGGGCTGAGCGCGAAGCATCCTGGCCGCGTCTTTAATTCTCCATTGGCAGAAGCTACAATTCTCGGGGTGGCCTGTGGGCTTGCTTTTTATGGGAAGCTGCCAGTTTTTGAGATACAGTTTATAGACTTTATCGGGCCAGGCTGGAATCAGCTTGTGCATAATCTGGCCACGGTACGGTGGCGCACATTCGGCGATTGGAAATGCCCGATGGTGATCTACGCGCCAAGCGGGGCATACCTGCCTGGAGGCGGGCCAATGCACAGCCAGACAAATGAGGCATTTTTTGCACATCAGCCAGGGTTGAATATAGCCGTACCCGCAACACCAGAAGATGCCGCGGGGCTTTTCTGGAGCGGTATACATGGCGCAGATCCCACCATGGTGCTTGTGCCTAAGCACTTGCTGTGGAGAGAGGTGGAGTTTCAGGCTAACCGCATTCCGCTAGCGCTTGGCCAAGCGCGTTTGGTAAGGCCTGGCCGCGACCTCACCCTGGTAGCTTGGGGGAATACGGTAGAGCTTGCCGAAGAAGCGCTTCGTGAGCTGGAAGGTGAAGCGGAAGTGGAGCTGATCGACCTGCGATCAATCGTGCCTTGCGACGTGGAGACGGTAGCTAAGTCTGTAGCACGGACGGGACGTTTGGTAATCGTTCAAGAAGATAGCCTAACGTGCAGTGTTGCGCAAATGCTAGTGGCTACATTGTCCGGAAGAAGTGATCTATGGGAGACGATGAAGGCGCCACCTGTAATCGTAAGCAAGGGCGATGTGTGCGTGGGATTCAATCCCATCTATGAGTACGGGGTATTGCCGAGTGTTTCCGGTGTGCTAACGGCTATTCGTGGCTCCCTGCGAAGCGAGCTTTTGCGGACATTTGGCGGTGGCATAGAAATTGGCAGCAACACAAGCACCCACAGCGCTCCCCAGCCGCCTGAACGGGCACCGCTTGAGGCTCAAGAAGAAACCACGGTATCCAATGTGGCCAGCACGAGGCATATTTGTGTGCCTCAGCTAGGTGAGGGGATCACGAATGCACGCGTGGCCCAATTGCTCAAGAAGCCAGGGGATATTATTCGCGCCGACGATTCACTGTGCGAACTGGAAACAGATAAGGCGCTCTTCCCCGTGGAGTCGCCGTTTGCGGGTGTGCTCAAAGAGTGGCTCGTAAAGGAAGAGGATGCCATAGAAGTGGGGCAGGAAATTGTGGTGCTGGAAGTGCAGAGCAGCGCCAGTGTGCCCAAGGCAGCCCGCCCGCATGCTCCAATGCCCAGCTCGCCCGCGACTGAACGCATACTGCCGCAAACAGCGCATAGCCCGCTGGCGGTAAGGCGCGCTCAGCCCAACAGCGAAGGAGGACTGGCGCCACATATTGTAGGGCAGCTGAAGAACGTAGTTCCCGCTCACATGACGGTATTGGCAGGTTTCTCTGCCATACGCACCACGAGAGCAGATGCCAAACGTATTTTGGGCAAGCAGGCTCCCTCTCCCACGGCCATGACGGCTTGGTGCGTAGTACGGGCTCTCGAAAAGAATCCGATATTCCGATGCACGATAAGCCTGGACGACACGCTTGCACCCCAGCAGGAGTTTGACTTTGGCATTGCTGTTTCTCTGGCAAATGACGCGCTGGAGACGGCGGTAGTGCCACGAGCGGGCACGCATGATTGGCCGAATTTCCTGAAAGCCTACGAAGCAGCCGTGAACTCTGTGCGCAGTGGCAAGACGGCCTCGAAGGTAAGAACGCCACTCATACTGACAAGTATGGGCCAGTTTAACGTGCGATTCGCCCTTCCTGTGGTAGTGCCTCCCGCCATAGCAACGCTGTTTGTGGGTGAGGCCCACTACGAAATTACCAATCCCGGCACCCAACCAAAGGAAGTAGTGAATCTCTGCTTAAGCTTCGATCATCGCTGGATCAATGGGGTAGCGGGCTCGCAATTCCTAACGGATGTTATGACGGAGATGGAATCGTTTAGCCTGGCGACGATTGGCGTGAGCGAGTGAGGACAGATGCAATTTTAGATTTCGGATTTATGATTTTCATGCATTATGCATTGGAAGCTAGGTGTTATGCCTAGTGCTATGGCGCGAGCGATCGCTTGTGATGAATGGCAGGCTGCCTATTCGTCGAGTGGGTCTTCTTCGGGGTCCTGGAGGTCGAGCTCGGGCGAAGAGGCGGCGGGGGTGGGGTCTTCTTCTATGGGTATTGTGTCTGGGACAACGGGCCTGGGCTCTGCTTTGTCGCAGTAGATTTCACCAAACTGGGCATCTTGGCGGAGGGTGAGGTTACCGAGGCGAGTGAGCTCCAGGATGGCAAGAAAAGTGGCCACGACAGTGACCAGTCCGTAGGGCTTGCCTGTTTGGAAGAGGCTCGTGAAGGTAAAGTGGGTTTCTGTTTCGAGGCGTTTGAGGACAAACTCCATGCGGTCTGCCACAGTCACGGTTTCGGCATGTATCTGGCCAATAGTAATCTTTTCTGCAAGGCGGCGAAGGACTTGATTGAAGGTATTCCAGATACCTATTTTGTCGGTAGGCTGAAGGGGGCGCTCTTCTTGAGTAAAGTTGGCGTTGGGGAAATAGCGGGGCAGGAGGTTTTGGGCCTCGTCTATAAGATGAGCAATGTCGGTAGCGGCGTCCTTAAATTTTTTGTATTCAATGAGTTGGCGGACGAGTTCCCAACGGGGGTCTGTGCCCTCTTCGCCTTCGTCCTCCAGCTCGGGCTGCTGGTCTTTTGGGAGCAGCATACGGCTCTTAATGAGCATGAGGGTAGCCGCCATCACAAAGAAATCGCCCGCGATTTCGAGATTCATGCGCTCCATGCCGTGGAGGATATCGAGATACTGATCGGTAACTTTCTCGATAGGGATATCGTAGATATCTATTTCGTTTTTACGGATGAGGAAAAGAAGCAGATCAAGCGGACCTTCAAAGGCTTGAAGGCGAATCGGGGGTTCGTAGGGGGCGATGAGGGCGTCTGTAGGCACGAGGGGAGTGGTTTTGAATGGCTAAAGTCGGGTTTGCAGCGAGAGAGAGAGACTACTCATTTAGGTCTTTTGGCCAGAAATAACCAAGGATTCTATCTGGATTACGGACGGCAATTTGAATGTGAGTCTTCTCCCTGAATTTCGATCCCTCGAAGAGACTTTTCCCTTCGTAAAAGATTCCTCTGACGCTATCAAACTCTCTGATGGGTTCCAGGCGATTTTCAGGGGCCTTACGACGTCGTAGGTTTTCTTCGTGGATAAATTGATGACAATGATTAATCACTGCACAATCAAGATAGCGTAAGAGTAAATCGCAGTCATCCTCATGCAGCCCTTCATTTTTTGGCATCTCTGATCCGCTTGAGGAACACAAAGCAACAAAGCTGGTGTAAGATTTCTTCAACAGGTTCAGCGATGCCTGATCGGTTGAGTCGAGACAATGTCCAAGGTCTATAACGGCCCCAATTACGGCGGGATCCTTAATTTTGCTAGGAGAACGTTTCTTTAATAGCTCAGCCCACTGTAACGCTCTTAATGGGCTGTTTTCCCAGAAGTAAACACCCTCACCTAACCAGTCATATTTGTTTTGGCTAGGTTTTAGGGATTCTTTTCTATCAATTACTTTATCAGCAAGTGCACGATCGCAACCGTGGTATGCCAATACGATTGAGCTTACTATCATCCGCCGTATCGTTTTGTTAGTTTGCCTGTTTTACGGTTCATGAAGCCACTTTTGATGAGATATTCACGGGCGGCTTTGGGGTCGGCGGTCATGCGCTTTGTAAATTCGTCGATGGCACGAATCTCCGCTTGGTAGCCATCGTTTTTGGGTTTGGAAATTACGACGTTCATAAGTCTATTTTCTACAAAAAATCATAAAAAACAAGTTGATAGAGCCAGTGCGGATTTCTACCTAGAAGTTGAGATAGGCGAGGGCGATGCTGAAGCGGAGGTCGTCTTCGCGAGCGCTGTTGTCGCGGACGTCCACACGGTATTCGACTTCCCAGCTCCGCCCGATGCTCTGGCGGATGCCGTAGCGCTGAAGGGTGACTTCGCCCAAAGTAGAATCGTAGAAGAGGCCGATATTTATGCCGATATTTCTGAGGAGCTGGTAGTAGAGGTTGGCTCCATAGCCTTCGAGGGATTCGTTGAAATAGCGGGGGTCTTGGGTGATAGCGCGAGGAAGGTATTCGTGGTAGAGGGAGAGGGACCATTGCTCGCCGTCCTTGATGGTCATGGTGAGGCGGTGACCCGAACTGGAAAGGTCTTCGGTATAGAGGCGTTGCTCCCACGTGAAGGCGAGCCAGCTTGCGGGGGTGATGGAGGCTTCGGCGTAGGTAGCTGCCCAGTTAGGCTCGTCGGTTGTAATAAATGGACGGCTTTGTGGGTGGAAGTTGATGTCTTGGTAGAGGTCGAGGCGGAGAAGCTCGCGGGCGCCGAAATCTTTGGAGCGGGTTTCGAGGAGGTTGCGGAGGCCGAAACGGAGGACGTTTTGGTCGGGCTGAGCGAAGCCGATGCGCTGATTGGCCAGGCTGAGTTCGGGGCGGAGAGGGGCGGCAATCTGGCCATAGAAAGCGTTGCCTTGTTCGGTGCTCCAATAGGAATCGCGGGGTAGCCAGCGATACTGGATGATGGGCATAAGGCGGTGGCGGAGGCCGTCGATTTTCCAGAGTTTGCTTTGAATGTCCCATGAGCCAGTGATTTGCGCCTCGGCATCAAAGCCGATTTCTGCCTGCCAGATGGAGGCGCTGTCGTCAGTGCTACCTCTGGGAAAAGCTATTGGGTAAGACGTGCCAACTGCGGGGCCATCTACATCGAAATCGTGGTAGTGGGTGAACCTGCCACCGAGAACCGGGGTAAAGGTGAACCAAGAGGTTGGCTTAAAGGGGCGGGAGAGGTAGAGGCCAGTGTCGAATACCCCGAAGTCGATGGTGGTTTCTGCAAAGGAGGCGTCGGCGAAGGTGAGGGGAGCGGCTGTGGTGGAGCTTGCGGAGGAATCATGACCGCTTGCCGGAGCAAACTGGGTGTATGATGACTCAGTAGGCACACGCGGTGGCGGAACTTGTAAGTTGAATGGAGGAGTGGTGAGTTGAGGTGGGAGGGTGGGGGCACCTGGAGGGCCAAAAGGTGGTGGCGGGTAGCTGATGTTTTCGTAGCTGTTGCGGTAGCGGGCGTAGCTGGCGTTAAAGGCGTAAAAGATACCTGTATCGGCGATGGGGGTGGGGAGGCGGTCGATGCGGATTTCTGGGAGCTTTTCACGAGTCTCGGAAAACTCGTTCATCTCTATGCGGGTGAAGGCGGAGATGTAGGTATTGTCCCAGAGATAGGCGATTTCAGCGAAATTGTCGGGCTGGGGATCGGCCTCGTAACGCCAGTCACGGAAATCGCGCCAGAACTCACTATCGCTGAGGCGATCGAGCTTTGTGGTAAGGGTTAAGTCTTGGTTGATGCGCTGATGGTGATGGAGCGAAAGAGCGTAACGGCTTTCGCGAATGGGGACATTAAGGGTGTCTTGCCTACGATTGCCGCTGTCGTCGATATAAGCGGTGCGGATTTGGGTAAGGAAAGTATTGTCGGGATTATTGGAGTAAAAGTCGGCGAGTGGGCCAGCCAAGACGCCGCGGCTGGTGTAGCCATCAATGGCGGCTCCAAGACGAAGGCCGGGAGCGACCGGGGCAAGTGTCTCTGTGCGGAAAAATACGCCGTCATCATCGCTATAGCCGATGCTGCCACGGAGGCGAATGCCTGGGTCTTCAAAGCGTTGGGTTGTAGCAGGGATGGTAAAAGGTAGGATATTGCGACCACCTAGGCCCAGACGGATGCCTTCGGCCTCTATGCGATCATTTGGGTAGATGATACCTGAGGCCGCATTTAGGCTGGGGGTTTCCTTTGCGGGTTCGTTGAGATAGATAATAGCGTTTTGGAAGCGAATTTCGCCACGGGAGCCGCTAAAGGATTCGCCTTCGACAAAGTAAGGAGGGGCACCGATACGGAAGCGAGTGGAGGCAAACTCGCGCTTGTCTGGCCAGTAGGTGAGGGATTCGCCTACGTAGCGGAAGCCTTCCTGCGAGATGCGCACATCCCCGACGGCCACGGCACGGTTTTCGCGGCGGTAGAAGGTTATTTCGTCGGCATTTACCACGAAATCATCATCTACCAAGAGGGCGTTGCCTTTGTAGATGACGGCCTGAGCGGCATTGTCGAAGAGGGTTTCCGAGGCCGTAATTTGCGGAGCGGCCTGCAGGGCAACCGCACAAAAAGAAAGGGCCAGAAGGGAAAGGATGAACCGTGCGCTCACAGGAAGGTCTGGTAAAATGGATTATGCGATGAAGGGAAAAGCAATAGGGTTATCGTGCGAAGGAAGAGGGGACAAGGAAGAAATGGGAGGGGGTGGAAAGGAAGATTTCAGAAGTGAGATTTCAGATTTATGTTTTGGAGACGACGTTGGTTATTT
>CAZHQD010000017.1:0-28366 GCA_964533835.1 uncultured Puniceicoccaceae bacterium
CTTTGCATCTGATCGTATAGCTCTCCTAGAGATTTACCTGTCCAGTAGAAGGGCACTTTGTCGTCTTCGACCGTGATTGAATCCAAGCCAAATTTGACGTTTGCCCGAATCCTACGGAGAACATGGAAAACGCGCTCAATATTGAGAAGCGACATTGCCCGTGTATCGCTACGGGGAGGGTGCCAGGGACAAATGAAGCGGAGTTCATTGCGCCTCTGTCTCGTGTATTCAGTCCTAGCCTCAAGCAATGCCTTGCGGCCTTTTGCGGATCGATCGGCGTTGAGCCGATCCAGATCGTTTCTGGTAACCACTTCTATAATCGGGATATCGTTCATGGTGCGTGTTGTTGAAGGAAAAGCCCTCCGCGCTTTCCACGCGGAGGGCCAACAACGCAACCTAACGGATTATGTGTGTGTGAACTAAATAACGATTTTCTAAATTAGTATTCACACAATTCACAATAATTAACACCATTCACAATTCTCCTAAGTTGCGTATTGTCATATAGTTGCAGACTTCCAGCCCGTTTTGACGCACAATATAAATTATGTCTAATTAATAACTCCTTGAAACATGACGTTAAGAACCTAGATTTAACCTTGTTAGTGTATCCCATAACCCCTCCTAAAAAATGAAGAAATATCTACTTAAGTACCTAGCAATTAAAAACTTACTCACATTTTTCATCCCCTTTGTTATTTGTACTGCTTCCCAAGCTGTCCCGCCCGAATACCAATATTTGGAAAAGGACGGCCTCAAATACATCCTCTATCATCCCGCCCCAAATGCGCTTGTCGAGGGCGAGGTCTACCCTCTCGTCCTCTATCTACACGGGAGTTGCTCGGAGTGCATTACTCACGAGCGCATCGCAATTGAGTCCAATCTGATGTTTTGGCACAACTATAGTGCTAACACACAGCCCATACCCACATTTATAATTGCTCCTGCCGGAGGCACAGGTGGCTGGACTGGAGAATCCCGTCGCAACACGATTTTCTCGATTATAGACGAGCTCGTGGAAAACAAGCCTATCGATACCCAGCGCATTTACATCACTGGGTTTTCCATGGGGGCCAATGGCACATGGAACTATATTCAGTATAGGCCCAATTTCTTCGCAGCAGCCAATCCCCAGGGAATTAACCCCTCAGGGCTAAATGCACAGCTAGTTAAGGATACTCCCATCTGGGCAACAATTGGAGCACTAGATTCTGCCTCACGCGTAAACGGGCTCACCGAAGCTGTGGCCGCCATTCGCTCGGCCAATGGTGACGATCGCGGCGGCCTCACTTGGGTTACTGGTGTTAATCCCAGATTTACTATTTTCCCTGGCACAGATCATGGGCAGGCTCAGGTTGCCACACAGAATATCCCTGGATTTAAAGAATGGATGTATGCTCAAGTGCTTGATGGCAATCGCACACCGATTATTCGCTTTGTTAATCCTACTCGTTTTGCCTTTTTCCAAAACGGTAACAGCATCCCTTTCGAGATTGCGTTCAGTGATCCGGATGGGGACGATTTGGTTGTCAGCGTTGCGGTCAATGGCATCGTCCAGCCAGACGCTTTGAGCAATCCGACACAGGGCACCCTCTCGATTCCGGAGATAGGCATCTACGAGCTTACTGCCACGGCTACTGATGCAGAGGGTAAATCGTCTACGGCTACCCTCCAATTTTCCGTAGGTACCCCAATCACGGAGGTGCAGCTCACAAGTACAAACTTCGTGCTTCGGGAAGGAAATAGACGGCAAGAAATTATACGATTAGATCGTGTAGGAACAAATCCCGACACCTCCACTGCTGTAGAAGTTGGCGTCACTTTCTCAGGCACAGCCACCTACGGAGTTGACTATCTTGCATCAGAAACGCTCGGTCATTACAAGGATGGCATACTAACTATTGGTTTAGGTCAAACGAGAGGCAGTATCGTATTACAGGTTATCGACGACCTAGAAGATGACGAACAAACAGAGACGATAATTGTTACTATACAGCAAAGCCCAGGTCTAATCTTTAACGGACCTACAAGCGTAAGCACTACCATTGAAAATACGGTCTTAGTCTTCGACTCCCTATTTAAAGATAAGCCTGATGTAGGCGGTGGCATACGTGATGCAAACGACACTGGACTCGGTTGGGTTTGGGATACCCACTACCCCTTTGTGTACTCATGGAAATTAGCACCACCTACTTCCGATGGTTGGATCTATATCTATCCACTCGGGGCAAATGCAGACGGTTTCTTTGGCTGGTCTTTTGGCGCGCAGCAATGGTTCTGGACATCATTTTCCTACGAAGGCTTTGTGCACTTCTTTGGCGAAGGCCCAGTATCCGGATGGGTTCATTTAGATAGTTACGAAGAGTAACTGAGGCAAAATAAAGTAAGTTCTTTTGCGTCGCGCCCCGTGAGCCAGCTACTCGTGGAGCGCGATTGTTTTTTAGTAATGTCGGGGACTCCCCTCGCCTACGTGGTTTGTGCAAGAACGGAAATTAGATATTACTTGTAAGGCAACAATGAGCGCCTAGCATCAAAAGCTGGAACACACTATATGCAGAAAGACATGAATAAATCTACCGCTACAAATCAAAAAATCAGTAAGTTGCTGGCTTTTCTTAGCTTGGTTTTCACAGGAGCTGCACTGCATGCAGCCCCCGAAGAATACCAGTATTTGGAGAAGAGCGGCCTAAAGTATGTGCTCTATCATCCCGCCGAAAGCGTGCTTGCTAATGGCGAGAAATACCCGCTTGTGATCCACCTCCATGGAAGTTGTCCCGAGTGCACTACTCACGAAAAAATAGCAGAAGAATCCACCCTAAAATATTGGCATAATTTTGATGCAAATACCCAGCCGATTCCGACATTTATTATGGCACCTGTGGGTGATGCTTCGGGATGGACAGGTGAATCTCGACGCAGTGCGATATTTTCGATTATCGATGAGCTAATTGAAACTAAGCCAGTGGATGCACGGCGCATTTACATAACGGGTTATTCGATGGGAGCCATTGGTATATGGGATTTTATTCAATTTAGACCTAACTTTTTTGCAGCGGCTAATCCGTCGGCAATTAATCCAACGGGACTCAATGCGCAGCTTGTTAAAGATATACCTATCTGGACGACAATTGGTGACAGGGATGTGTCATCCAGGGTAAGTGGCCTAATATCAGGTGTGGCGGCTATACGCGCAGCCAATGGTGATAATCGGGGAGGCCTCACCTGGGTGACAGGCGTTAATCCCCTATTTACCATTTTCGCAAACACAGATCATGTGCAGACACAAGCTGCTAATCAAAATATTGGGATTAAGGAGTGGATGTATGCTCAAGTGCTGGATGGCAACCGCACGCCAGTAATACGATTTGTTTCCCCTGAACGGTTTGCATTTTTCCAGAATGGAACCAGTGTGCCGTTTGAGATAGCTTATAGCGATCCTGATGGGGATGAGCTGGATATTAGCATTGCGGTGAACGGAGTTGTCCGTGCAAACGCTATGAACAATGCGACTCAAGGCACGCTGCCGCTTACAGAAACAGGGGTCTATGAAATAACTGCCACGGCAACCGATGCAGGGGGTAAATCGGCGACCGCCACATTGCATATATCAGTTGGCATACCAATCACCGAAGTGGTGCTAACCAATACGGGAGTAAATCTTACGGAAGGGAATCGTCGCCAGGAGGTTATACGAGTGAATAGAGACGGTGATGACCTAGACACAACGACAGCCGTAGAAGTGAATGTGTCCTTTTCAGGAACGGCAATCTATGGAGTGGACTACATAGCATCGGAAACACTTGGGCATTATAGGGAAGGTGTGGTGACCATTCCTGTCGGCGAAATCAGAGGTAGTATCGTATTGCAGGTTATTGATGATCTGCAGGATGATGAAGTGACAGAGACAATAATAGTAACACTCCAAGAAAGCACTGGCGTAGTTTTTAAAGGACCGACAAGTGTAAGCACAAACATCATCAATGCGAAACTGGAGTTTACCAGCCTCTTCAAGGACAAGACCGATGTTGGTGATGGCATTCGCGATGCGAATGACACAGGGCTTGGCTGGGTATGGGATAGCAACTACCCGTTTGTGTATGCGTGGAAATTGGCTCCCGTTACTACGGATGGATGGGTTTATGTTTATCCATTGGGCGCCACAGCTGATAGCTTCTTTGGCTGGTCTTTTGGCGCGCAGCAATGGTTCTGGACATCATTTTCCTACGAAGGCTTTGTGCACTTCTTTGGCGAAGGCCCAGTATCCGGATGGGTTCATTTAGATAGTTACGAAGAGTAACTGAGGCAAAATAAAGTAAGTTCTTTTGCGTCGCGCCCCGTGAGCCAGCTACTCATGGGGCGCGATTGTTTTTTAGTAATGTCGGTTGTGGCCGCTATAAACTTTTGAAATAATCCTTTCGATGCCCATGATGAGTTGGACGAAAAGCCAGATTGAGCTATCCTGAATCCTCTTTCTCAATGGATATAAACACAGTCAACTCGGTGGGGACGGCCTTCGTCGCAGGCTTAGTTACGAGTCTGCACTGCGCGGGCATGTGCGGTCCCCTCGCCTGCGTGATTTGTCCCAAGACGCAAACCAGCAATGAAGCCTGGGCGCAATTGGGCGTTTATCATTCCGTGCGCGTCCTCACCTATGCGTTTATAGGAGGGCTTTTGGGGTGGCTGGGGCAAACAGCAATAGACGCATTCAACGGAGCGCATCTGCAAATGGCGCCCTGGGCGCTAGTGGTGTTTTTCGTCGCAGTGGCTGCGGGTCTGGATAAATGGCTGCCTAAGCCAAAGTTCCTCTCCAAACTCTTCTTTCAGGCCAACCAGCGATTCCAAAAACTGCCTAAACTCGTGGGAGGCGGTCTTCTCGGAATGGCGACTCCCTTTTTACCCTGCGGGCCACTCTATCTGGTGTTCGGGTTGGCGATGGTTATGGGATCGCCCTGGATTGGGGCACAGTTCCTTTTTGCGTTTGGGCTAGGCACCCTGCCCCTACTCATGCTCGTGCAGATGGGTGTGGTGCGGTGGGGCGGGCGGCTCTCCCCTAGCCTATTTGGCTGGGTGCAGCGCGGCATGGCGCTCTGCATGGCCGTGCTCATTATCTGGCGCCTCCGCGGAACCATCGGCGGCGTGGGGCCTGAAGTCACTTGCCCGTTTTGCCCGTAGGGAGGAACATGTTTTCAGTTTTCAGTGTTCGGTTTTCAGATTAAGGCAGTTTTTCTGAATAACAGATGGGGTGTCACATTGAGGATTTGGCTTGAAAGGTGGGCGGTTGTTGGGGGTGATAGTGGGTATGTCCGTTAAATGCGAACACTGTGGGACGGCGTTTGTGCCGATTGGCAAAGAGGAGCGGTTCTGCTGCTCGGGATGTGCGCACGTACATAGCGTGATTCAAACGAGTGGCCTTGGCAGGTTTTATGATTTGCGGGGGGAGAGTGTGACGCCCGTGCGGCCTGCCACACTTCAGCCAAGAGATTTTACCTGGCTTTCAGAAGCATCAAAAGAGGCAGAAAAGGCGGGCGGGCGGGCGGAGCTGCTCCTGGATATACAAGGGCTATCCTGCGCGGGCTGCATTTGGCTCATAGAAAGTTTATTCAATAAGAAGCAAGGCGCATTGCGGGCCGAAGTGAACTTGCAATTGGGCAGGCTCTGGATGCACTGGCAAAGCGGCCAGTTCGACGCCAAGGCGTTTGCCGAGGAGCTGCAAAACTTTGGCTATTTAGTTGGCCCTGTGGGCGAAAACAGCCGTTCAGAGAGCAAAGGGCTGCTCCTGCGGGTGGGGCTTTGCGCCGCATTTGCGATGAACACCATGTTCTTTACCCTACCCGCCTATTTGGGCATGGAGAAGTCGTTTGCCTTGGCGGGCCTTTTTGATCTCCTAACGGCAGTTTTCGCGACACTATCCTTTCTCGTCGGCGGCACCTATTTTATCAAGAAAGCGTGGCTCGCCTGGCAAGAAGGCCTTATGCCTCTGGATTTGCCGATCGCCCTTGGCGTTACGGGCGCGTATATCGGCTCACTTGCAGGCTGGTGGCTGGGAGACGCTCGTTTTCTCTACTTTGATTTCGTGAGTATTTTTATGTTTCTGATGCTCGGAGGCAGATGGGTACAAGAGCGCGCTCACGAGCGAAATCGCAACCGCGTCTTGCGCGCATCGCCACTGTGGTCGGCCCTGCCCTCTTACGATACAACGGCAGATGGCAGCTTTTCCCCCAAGGGCAAAATCAATCCGCGCACAGTGACCCAGGGAGCCGTATTTGGGGTGCCGGCAGGAGAAGTTTGCCCTGTGCAAGCGCGGTTGGAGAACGGGCCTGCGCAAATAAGCTTGGAATGGATTAATGGGGAAGCCGAAGCGCGTGTATGGGAAAGGGGGCGCATACTGCCCGCAGGTGCGGTCAATGTAGGCACAGGCGAGTTGATCGTGCGGGCTGAACAAGCTTGGGGTGAGTCCCTCCTCTCAAAGCTCCTCGCAGACGCAAAGTCCAAATCGAGCGACGACGGTACAGGAAACGTATTAAGGATTTACCTCACAATAGTCATGGCGCTCACGATCATGGCTTTGCTGATCTGGGGTGTCCTCGGCAAAGACTGGATATCGGGTGCGCAAGCAGCGCTGTCCATGCTCGTGGTTTCCTGCCCCTGCGCGCTTGGAGTAGCAATTCCATTGGCAACTGATATGGCGGTGGCCCGAATGCGCAGATGGGGGCTATTTGTGCGAGATAGCAAGCTCTGGACAAAGCTGCCAGGCATCCGCCATCTTGTGTTCGACAAAACAGGCACCCTCACCCTCGAAGCCCCGCAGCTCGTCAACAAAGACGCGCTCAATGCCCTGAGCCTCGAAGCCCGAGACGCTCTTTGGGCCATGGTGCACGCCAATCTCCACCCAGCCGCCCGCGGCCTGCGTGAAGCGCTGCAAGACAAATGGCCCGAGCTTGGCGCTCTCTCAACAAATGAATCGGTAAAAGAATACGTGGGCTGCGGTCTCTCGCTCGATAGAGACGGCGCGAGGTGGACCATAGGAAAACAGGGATGGGTTCTTGGGCCTTTCAGCGCGAGCGCTAAGGGAATTGAGAGCACGCTGCATACCGACCGCCACGATATGGAATTGCGGCGAGATGGCGTGGTGGTAGCTCAATTTAATCTCCTTGAGACGATCCGCCCTCAGGCAAAGGAAGAGGTGGCGTATTGGCGGAAACGCGGTTACGGTCTTTTCATCCTCAGCGGTGATAGAAACGAAAAAGTAGCGAAAATGCTGAGCCAGCTCGGTCTGCCCAAAGAATCGGGCCTCGGCGAGCTTACTCCCCAGCAAAAAGCCGACTGGCTGGAACAGTCAGCCAATGGAAAAACGCTCTACGTCGGCGATGGAGCAAACGATGCCCTGGCCTTCGACGCAGCTTATTGCCGAGGAACGCCTGTGGCTGATCGCGGCCTCCTGGAAAACAAAGCCGACTTCTATTTCCTCTCAAGAAACCTGTCTCCCCTGCGAATGCTCATGGAGACCGCAGCCTTAAGAAAGCGCACGCTTCGAGTAGTTTTTGGCTTTGCCATCACCTACAACCTATGCGCCGCAACCGCCTGTCTTCTAGGTTTTATGAGCCCACTCCTCGCCGCCATACTCATGCCTCTCAGCAGCGTCGTGACGATTGGCCTGGTCGGCGCTCAAATGGCAGAGCGAAACTAGCCTATTCCTGGAAAAGGTTCACCCAATCTTTGCGAGTAAAGGAATAAACATACCCTGCGCGAAAACTATCCATTTGCACCCATGTCCATCCTAGATCGTCATAGCTGAAAAAATACGCAAACAGATCAGAGCCCTTTTGCTTTTCATTACTGAAATAAATATATCCAAAAGATTCGGACCACTTGAAATGAGGCGCTTTTTTAAAGATAACTTGGTAATCGTCTTCAGGGAAAAAGGCTTTATTTTGAACGGGACGGTAATCGCTGGTTTCCGTCCCGAAAGTAAGAAGATTGGCCCATATATCTTCTCTTTGTTGGGCATAATTCACTGCAATCGTACCAATGTCCTCAAAAGGTTTTAGAATTGCTCGGGTAGCTGAACCGTCTGCCGTATCAAGGAAATTGCCGTTGAGTAAAAGTTCATCTACATCAGTAAAGTTAGCGCGTGTAAGGCCATCCAATTTTGTAATATAATTAAATCCAAGATTTAAACGAACCAAACCTGACGTCTTTCCTTCGGACGGAATCAAGTGCTCTATTGAGTTGATGTAGTTTCCAAACAGATTGAGGTATTTTAGGGATTTTGTTTCGTTAATAAGAGGAATGAGGGATTCGATTGAGGAAATACGGTTATACTCGGCGGAGAGAGTGCTAAGTGACGGAAATTGGGCAACTACATCAATATTGGTTATCCCATATTCATTAATGTCTTGAATTAGTTTTCCAATATACAGACGCTCAAGGGCGTATGGAGGGTTGGACTGCTGAAGCTGGGCCAGTGAGGCAAGAAAATCCAAGTTTTTAACTTTTGTGCCACCAAGCCCTAACGTATTAAGTTTATAGAGGGATGCAAGCGGGCTGGCATCTTCCAACGCTGTATTGAAACTCAAATCAAGGTAGGTTAATTCTGTCAGACTTGAGAGTTCGGAAACATTGGTTAATGAGTTTTCGCTTAAATCTAAATACCGTAATTTCGTTGCATACTTGAGTCCTGTGAGATTGGTAATTTTGCTAGAGCTACCGCTAGAACCTCTGGCATTGAGCGTGTAGAGTTTTAGCATGTCATCTTGAGTGACAGGGATGCTAGTATTCTCTATTCCAAGCTGCTTCCGTATCGCAGTGGCCAGATTAGTATCTGAAATAGTCACCGTCTCGGCACGAAGCGATACGCTTGTAGCCAATAGACCAAGTGCTAGCAAAAGGAAGCTGCGGATCCAGTTTTTCGATAGATTCATAATAATGTCATTATTCGTTACCGAGACTGGAGAGTTCGGCAAGGATGAACTTATATACGTGTCGAATGAGGCGTAAGATTTGTAAAATCTAATACGGAAAGTGAAATATTGCCGCTGCGGACTACCGCTCGGTCTGTCATTATGTCCTGATGAATCTCTTTACCTGGGTGGTAGCCAAATTTGTAGGTGCGCTCCCCTACTTTGTCGAAGAGCGTGCCTAAATGAACGTGAGCAGGCCTCGCTGGAATAATGCGGGCACCCTCTGTGGTAGGAGATGGAAAATTGAGGTTATGGACGGTATAGCGTCTTGGCGGTGTTTTAATTAGTTCAGCTAGGTAGTCCATGGCCAGCGTTGAGGCGGTTCGTAGAGACGGGCGTAAAGCATCTGGTAGCTCTGTGGGGTTCGCCTTCACTTTTTCAAAAAAATCATCCGCTAAGTAATGCGAAAGAGCCATGGCATGTAGCCCCCATGCCGCCCCCTCAAAAGCAGCTGCCACTGTCCCCGAACAGGTGATCAATGGAACTGTCAGATTATAACCCACATTTATGCCCGAAACGACAGCGTCAGGCAGCTTCGGCAGAAGATGCCCCAAAGCGATATTTACGCAGTCAGAAGGCGTCCCTGAGATTGCCCATGCGCGGCACCCTAGGTCGGCGCGCTCTTCCACTGTCACTTCTTTGTGCCTGCTCAGGGCGCGTCCTATCCAGCTTTGCTCGGTGGCAGGCGCAGCCACATACACCTCGTAGCGCTCAAGAGCCACTTCGACTAGGGCGCGAAAGAACGCCGAGTCTATCCCGTCATCGTTGGTAAGCAGTAATGTGTGCATGGGCAAAACGGACATACTTAGTAGTTACAGGTCAACTCATCCCGAAACATTTACTACACGATTCGGGGCAGAATACGGGTCGTACACTCTTGCTTGTCCTATACGGCTACTAGCGAGTACCTACATCGGGAGCAAGGACGAGTCGGAAGCCAACAGAGCTTAATCGTGAGTTAGGTGCCAACCGGTCACGCGCTCCTGCGCGGACTTTTATTGCCAGATCATCCCAGCCGCCTCCGCGTATGGGGCGGGCCTGGCCACCAGATTCACCAGGCCAATCCACCAATGGCCCTTGCGGGAACCGCTCAGTGTAGGCATCCAAACACCACTCTTTTACATTCCCGTGCATATCATAGAGTCCCCAGGCGTTTGGCTTGTAGCTACCTATCGGCGCTGTGCCTGTATAGCTGTCATCTATTGTGCCTCCACTCATCGTGCGAGGATACACTCCCTTAAAGTTTCCATGAGTCGAGTCGGCTTCATTGCCCCAGTGGAATGGTGTCGTAGTTCCTGCGCGACAGGCATATTCCCATTCTGCCTGAGTGGGAAGGCGATAGCTGTATCCCTGCGGGATGCGACCCGCTGTGCGTTCCACTTCGGTCAATTTCTGGGCAAATACCACCGCATCTTGCCAAGACACTCGCTCCACAGGACGCACTTGCCCTGCGTCTATCGGTCGATTCTTGAATTCACTCGGGTTAGTCCCCATCAAGTAGGCATACTGGGTTTGGGTTACCTCATATTGGCCGATCCAAAAACCGCGTGTAAATGTCACCTCTACTTGCCTGTTATTGCCATCCCCCTCATTGGGCAGTCGACCTTGCTCGGCGAGTGGCGTTCCCATCATATAGGTTCCAGCAGGTGCCCATATAAGGTTTATGTCTGCATAGGCCACTGTGTAATTCTTCCCCTGCTCAGGAGCAGGTATCCGCCTTAGCACCACAGGCAAATCTCTCTTTTCATTGGGCCCTAGGTTGAGCGTGGCGCGTACACTCAGGTGATCTTTTATGCGAACCTCCAGCTGGCGATTCGCACCGGCTGGAACGTCAAATAGATTGTCGTTTCCACTAAGGAGCACCCCATCCGCAAAAAACTCATACGCTACTTGCTGAGGCAGGATGACCGAGATGCGCGCAGGTTTTGGCTCAAGGTTAGCTGTAAATGTCAGCGTTTGATCCTCTGGCATATTGGCGTTTGCTTGCCACGGCAGGAAATCTGGATGATCCAACTGGATTTTCACGGGCCCTGCTGGCACATTTTCCATGATGCCTTCCTTTACGGTGAAAAGCGTGTCATCCACCTTAAAGGCAATTTTTTGCAGCTCCTGTGCAGTGGGCTTAGTGCCACCAAGAGTTATCTGCGGTATCAGCCTACCTACTTTGCGCTGTAGCATACCAAAATCGAGCACTTCCTTTTGCCCTGGCCTCAGGGAAAACGCTAGGGAGCGCGTTTTGTAGAGCGGATGCACCGCGGTGAAAACTATGGGCGTTTGCACGGGCACATCAGTAAGCTCCAGTGGAGTTGCGCCTCGCTCTACGGGTTCAGCCTCCCCGATTTGGAGGAGTATTTGTGCCCCTGTCGGCTCCGTTAGAATCCTCACGGTGCCGGGCAGCGCTACAAGATCTGCGGCTAGCACTGTAGATTGCGCAGAGTTCAGGCTTACTCCTGGAAATACCGATGGCGCATACCCTGGCGCAGAAATCTCAAAATCATACTTCCGGGCAAAAAGCCGAGTGGAAAAGTTTTCTTCACCCGTGGAGCCTACCATTCCTACAAAGCGGCGTGCCCCATTCGATCCCACTGAATAAAGTCGCGCTCCAGGCATGGCCTTTACTTGCAGTAGCCCGTAATTCGGCTCTAGGCGAATCGGCATCTCAATCGGCGTAGGACCTATAATTACTGATATTCTGGACGGTGAATAATTGGCAGCCTCGATTGATACGCTGTATTCCCCGGGTGGCATGCTCGCCTCAATTACTCCGTTTTGTGTAACCACCGTTCCCGTTGCCTTCCCTGTGAATACCGCCCTGCACTTGCTCACGTTCACATTGAGCGTGAGGCGTGGTTTCGAGCCTGGAGCAGTCCGCAGCACTCGGGGTCCCTCTGCGGCTACAATATCATCGGAAACGAGCTGTGGATAGATTACGGCGGCTATACCCACCACGATCGCACCCAGCACCCCTAGTATCGCCAATCGAAATGCCAGCTTCTGTGTGGGCTTCGCTTTCTCCTGCATTTTCCCTGGCAGCGGGATAATATCCAGTCCCTTATTGATAGACGCCATGGCGCCTTTTGAGGCAGATGGAGCAGGCGCATCCTTGGTCTTTACGCTTGGGGGCGCCATGCTTTCCAGTTGAGTGAGCAGCAACGCCAGCGTTTGGAATCGGTTGTTGTTATCGGGATCCAGGCACTTCGTTATTAATCCATCCCATACTTGCGGAGTCGTGGGCACTACCTGCGATGGGAGTTGGAAGTTTGGGCCCACCTTCAAGCCCGTAAGCATCTGGTATCCACAATACCCTATAGAGTAAATATCGCTTCGGGCATCGTGCGGGGCTCCGCGCCTCACTTCGGGCGGGAGTATTTCCACGGGATTCACTACCCTCTTGCGCTGATTCGATTTCAGCGGGGGCACTCCCTGCGAGATTAGCCGTTGGAATAGCTCATCTCCCAGCATTTCGTAAATCCCCACTCCCCACACTTGTATGCTATCTTGCAGCCCCAAAATCAGATTGTGGCAGGACAGGCTAAAATGGTGCAGCCCTTGCTCATGGGCATACTTGAGCGCCTGGCATGCCTGTTGTGAAATATTGCGAACACGCTCAGGTGAGAATCCGGCGCCGGCAACTACGATAGGGCCTTCATCCACTTGCTGTCCTGGCCGAAACGGCTGTTTTGTCTGTTTGGCAATTCGCTCTGCGTCCTTCTTCTCAATCGCAAGCTCCTCTAGTGAGGCCTCCACTGTGTTGCCTTCCACGGGATCGTAAAACAGGCAATAGCGATTGGAAATGATGTCTGGATTTCTCGCCTTCAGTATAGTCGGATGATTCAGTGCTGCGATTTTCGAGCTATACTCATGAAAGCGATTCGTAAACTGTGGGTCTTGTGAGACGGCTCCTGGGAATATATAGGCCGCACACAGTACCCCGCTTTGGACATTATTGAGTAGATAGAAGCCCCCAAGCGGGCTGAAATACAGGCATCGCATCACCTTGTAGGCATCGAACGCCTGCCCCGGATTGAGTATATCCGATTCAGCAGCTCCTAAGTTTGACGGATTTCCGGCTCCTTCCAGCGACATCATGGCAGATTAGTTTGGTTTATCATGGATTGCGGTAGCCAGATTTCAACACTCATATTCTGTTTTTTGAATTAGGCTCTCTGAAAAATTACTGCTTGCGCTTCTTGGTAAGTAGTTCCTTGACCGTCTCAACAATCGTTTCCACGGCTGCAAGCTTACCTTTTCCCTCGTACCCGCAGGCCAGCATTCCTTCTGCAGGCTCAATAAATTGAACCCCTCGTTCGGTTAGCAACTTGATATTCGCCTGAGTGGCGGGGTGCGCCAGCATCTTTCCATTCATTGCGGGTGCTATCGCCACGGGAGCAGGAGTCGCCAAATAGATTGATGTCAGCAAATCAGGCGCCAGCCCTTGTGCAAAACAGGCTATGGTGTGCGCCGTGGCAGGCGCAACAAGCAGCAAGTCCGCCCTGTCTGCCAAGTCGATATGCCCTGGGTTCCAGCCCTTTGCTTCATCCCACAGGCTTTCAGCCACAGGGTTGCGGCTCAGCGTTTTGAGCGTGAGCGGCGTTATAAACTCCTGTGCCTCTTTCGTCATTACGGCATGCACCGTTGCGCCCAGTTTTACGAGCTGGCTGCAGATATCCGCTGCCTTGTACGCGGCTATTGAACCTGTCACGCCGAGTATCACGGTCTTGCCCTCCAGCGTTGGAAATGGTTTCTCCTGCATGGCTCCCTAATGGCAGATAACGGGAGGAGAGTCGAGCAAAGGAAATCCTTACTTGTAGTGTTTGCGTTCATGCGTCAGCATGGCATCGCTTAACCAACTTTTCCCAAAGCCTATGAGTAGCCGATTTATCCCCTCTATTATAGCCATTTTCGTTATGGCATTTACGCTTCAGGCACAGAGCTTGCCTCCACGGCCTACCGAAAAGCTCATCCTCCTTTCTCCTGGCGCTGCTTGGAAACTTGGCGCTGCATGGGCGAATCAGGCAGGCATAGACGCCCATGCCGCTTATTATAATCAGGCTCTCAGCGATGGCAAAATTTCGGGCTTCGGGCCAAGAGCCGATGGTCAGGGCGCCGTGGTCTCGCCCTCCCCTAGCCTCTCTGCCTCCGAAGCGCGTTCGCTGGCTATGCAAGACCCCGCTGTGAAAAACGGCCTGCTCAAGGTGGACCTCATTGAGTGGGTGGCCACGGCTGGCCAGGCTTCCATCCCTGCCGTCAGAAGCTTCCCTCAAGCTCAGCCCGAAGCGGAGAAAGAAAAGAAATCCTTTTTGCGCAGCTCTGGAAAAAGCGCTGCTGGCCGCGCAAGGCCTCCTGCCTTTGAGTAACGGATACTATCGTTGCTTGACACACAGTGCCTTGCAGTTTTCACTATTTATATGGCTATGGCTTATAGCAGCATCCTCAATGGATTCCTACTCCCCTAGGGGGAGCAATATTTGTGTGCCCGCGCAGTTGTCGGCAAAATAGTACAACTGGTAAATCATCGGAGACGCGACCAAGATACGCGCACTCCACTTGGCAGCAGTGAAAAGGAATCCCAATTTAGCCTTCAATTTTTTTCGTTATGATGCAAAAGCATCCCATTTCAAAATACCGTCCATTTCCCACAATTTCTTTGCCGAATAGGGAATGGCCAAACAAGACGATAACCAAAGCGCCTATCTGGTGCAGCGTGGACTTGCGTGATGGCAATCAAGCCCTCGCCGTCCCCATGAACGTCGCTGAAAAGCTCGAATACTTTCAGATGCTCTGCCGCATCGGCTTCAAGGAAATCGAAATAGGTTTCCCCAGCGCGAGCGACACCGAGTTCGCCTTTTGCAGGCACCTCATTGAGAATAATCTCATCCCGGCCGACGTCACTGTGCAATTGCTCGTGCAGTGCCGCGAACACCTCATTGAGCGCTCCTTCCAGGCGATTGCGGGCGCAAAGAAGGTAATCGTACACTTCTACAACTCCACCAATCCCTTGCAGCGGCGCGTCACCTTTGGCATGAGCAAGGAAGAGATTAAGCAGGTAGCCGTTCAGGGCGCCAAGTGGTGCCTTCAGTATCAGCAAAAATATGCCGTAGCTGGGCAATCCATCCGCTACGAATACTCCCCCGAAAGCTTCTGCGATACCGAGCTGGATTTCTCTCTGGATGTCTGTGAGGCAGTTATGGATGTGATTAAGCCCACAAAGCAAAATCCCCTCATCCTCAATTTGCCGGCCACCATCGAGCTCTCCACTCCCAATATCCATGCCGACCAGATTGAGTGGTTCTGCAAGAACCTCAAGCGGCGGGACTGCGCTATCATCTCCCTCCACACCCACAACGACCGCGGCACAGGCGTTGCCGCCACCGAGCTCGCCCTCTTGGCAGGTGCTGACCGCGTGGAAGGCACCCTTTTCGGCAACGGCGAGCGCACGGGTAATCTCGACATTACCACCGTAGCTCTCAACCTCTATACTCAGGGCGTTGACCCACTCCTCGACTTCGGAGACTTGCCCAATATCCGCGCAGCCTACGAGCGGCTGACGCGGATGGATGTCCACGAGCGTCACCCCTACGCAGGAGATTTGGTTTTCACCGCATTCTCTGGCTCCCATCAAGACGCCATCAAAAAAGGTATGGACAAGATGGACCCCTCCTCTGGCGCTCTCTGGCAAGTCCCCTACCTCACGATAGACCCTGCCGACATCGGGCGCACCTACAAGGCCATCATCCGCATCAACTCCCAAAGCGGCAAAGGTGGCGTCGCCTACATCTTGCAGCGCGAGTATGGCTACGATCTCCCCAAGCAAATGCACCCGGAGTTCGGTGTCGTCGTCACCGCTATCGCCGACCAAAAGGGAGACGAGCTGGAGCCCACTGAAATTAAGGAAATCTTCGAAAACGAATACCTCCACCGCTCTGAGCCTTTGGAGTTACTCGATTACGAGACCATCGTCCACTCGCCTTCTGATCACCACCAGATTAGCCTCAAGGCCAGCGTCGTGTATTCTGGTGAGCGTCTAAGTATCGAAGGAAAAGGCAACGGCCCCATTGCTGCCCTCGTCAACGCCATTGAGACAAAGGGCTGGAAGCAGTTCAGAGTTACAGATTTCCGCCAGCACGCCCTCAGCAAAGGCTCGGCTGCCGAGGCTATAGCCTACATCCAAATCGAGCGCACCAAAGACCAAAGGACTTTCTGGGGCGCCGCGATAGATGCCAATATCGAACAGGCAGGTCTAAAGGCCCTCATCTCCGCATTCAACCGATCGCGGGCAGATACCCTTCGCGGTAACGCCTAAATCTCTCTCTCGGGGCTACAGATTCGATTGTCTGTAGCCCCTTTTTTGTTTATCGCATTTCTCAACTTCAATTACCTCATGCCCTTCAAACCCATTACCAAACAGGCCGACTACATAACCGTTCGCGATCTGCTGGCCCGTGGCAAAGACTCCCTCAAATTACAAGTCGTCGCAGGGGAAAAAGGCATGGGGCACCGCATCAAAGACAAAAGCATAAACAGGCCCGCCCTCGCCCTAACGGGCTACTTTAAAAACTTTGGTGTCCGCCGTATTCAGCTCTTCGGTGCAGGTGAAATGGCCTATCTCCGCGATGCCAGCGAAGAAAAACAGTATCAGATTCTCATCGACATCGCCAAAAAGCACATCCCCTGCATGGTGGTTTCTCGCCACCTTACCCCCATGCGCGCCATGGTCCACGTGGCCGATGAGTATGACATCCCCCTCCTTCGCTCCCCACTCAACACTCGCGACTTCCTCGCCACATGCACCCTCCTCCTGGAGGAACACTTCGCGCCCCGCACCACCCTCCACGGTACCCACATGGACATCCGTGGCATTGGCACCCTCTTGCGCGGCGAAAGCGGCGTGGGCAAATCCGAGTGCGCCCTGGCCCTCATTGAGCGCGGCCACAGTCTCGTGTCCGACGACATCGTCCACATGCGCCTCATTGACGAAAAGGAAATCCACGGCAGCGGTCCCGAGCTCAACCGCGGCTACATGGAATGCCGTGGCCTCGGCATCATCAACGTCGCCGAGCTTTTCGGCATACGCTCCGTCCGCCGCGAAAAGCGTCTCGACCTCGTCATCACCTTCCAGGAATGGGAAGCGGGCATGGAAGAAAACCGCACTGGCCTTGAGCGCGAATATTTTGAAGTCCTCGGCCTAAAAATCCCCCATGTCATCCTCCCCGTTCGCCCAGGGCGCGACATGGCTCGCCTCGTCGAAGTCGCCTGCATGATCGAAGCCCTCCGCCAAATCGGCCACGACCCCGCTCAGGAATTCAATGAGCGCCTTATCAACAAAATGGCCGAGCAGACCGAGAATGCCTAACCACCCTTCCCCGCCGAATCAGTTTGACCCGCCCCACCCTTTCCGTTCTTCTGAATCCTCTAAGCTCCCATAGTTCAATGGATAGAATACGGGCCTCCGGAGCCTGCGATACTGGTTCGACTCCAGTTGGGAGCGCCACAAACTTTTTGTAAGCGGAAACCTCTGCAAATAGGTAACTGTCCACTACTTACTCAGGTTTGAAAACCTTGATCGCCAGTTCCTGTATTACTTTGTAGTGCTTTGCATTTGCGGTATGCAAAATTTCTCGATGCTCGATACTCGTTGCAGCAATTAATGCATCGGCCATCTGCAAGTGAGCGCCAAGACAGAATTGCTCAACGTAGATACTAGCGCGATGACTTATGTTTTCCGTAATGGGCAACACGCTAAAAGAATAGTCATAAAAAAAATCCCCTATTGTTTTTAACTCTCTTTTATCGCGGGCACCTTGATACAGTTCCATCAATGTAACTGCTGAGATCTTCCGATCACTAGATTCATCAATGGCTACTGCGGCCCGCGGGTTCCCCCTAAGGTACCAAATAAGCACGTCCGTATCAAAGATCATCAAAACGTCCTTTTCGTAGGTTCTTTATTTCGGCCTCTACGCTAAAACCTTTTCTTTCCTGCCACATTCCATATGCCGCATGAGTGAGTGTTTTTTCGACGGTTGTGTCTGTTATCGGAGTAATTTTTGCTATGGGCTTACCACGACGGGAAAGCACAACCGTTTCCCGCTTTTTCACTGCTTCTAATATACGCCTCGGACTACGCCGTAATTCTACCAAGTTAGCCTTCATTTTTTAAAGTATGCACATCGCTAGCACACCCGCAACCCACAAAACCGCTTCCCCTCACTCGTTGAGAAAACCTTTCTTTTTATTTCCCATTGACGGAAACTATAAAAACTGCAATAGTTTCCATAGTGAACAACAAAAACGACAACGAAGAGTTTACGGCCGACGGCGTTTCCAAACGTATTGTGGACACCGCCAGAGGCCTGTTTTTCAGCCAAGGTTATCAGGGAATGACCATGGATGAGCTTGCTGAAAAACTGGGGATGAGCAAAAAAACGCTCTACGTTTACTTCCCGGGAAAAGAACCGTTGCTCAGGGTTTGCGTCGAAATGCTTGCCAAAAGGGTTACTGCAAGACTTGAGGCAATTCTTGCTAAGGACGACATGGATTTTCCTTCGCGACTGAATGCCGTCATAAACGAGGTATTTGGCGCGCTTAGCAAGCTCTCCCCTCGCTTTCTGAAAGACATACAAAAATACGCGCCTGAAGTTTTCCAAATACTGGAAGAAGTTCGGTCAAAAAACGTCCCCCGTGTTTTCGGGCAGCTCATTCGGGAAGGAATCGCTCAGGGATACATCAGGCCTTCTGTCGATCCCGACTTTGCTGCTTACGCATGGCTGCAATTTGTCCGAGCCCTAACTACCGTTGACTCTCTCGAACACCTCGGAATGCCTCCTCAAGTCGTCGTCAAAAAAGCATTTCAGGTTTTTTGGCCAGGCCTTCTTACCCAGCGTGGCTATCAGTCTTTACAGGAAAGCCACTCCGCAATCACCAGTACATAGCTAACTACCATGTCCTCACTGGCTCTAAAGATGCTCTTTGGTGACCGCACCAAGTATATGATGCTCATCAGTGGAGTCGTATTTGCTACACTGCTCATGACTCAGGGCATGGCTCTCCTGGCAGGCATTATGTCATGGATGTGTTCCACCCTTAGAAACGTAAGAGCCGAAGTCTGGGTCGCTGACCCTCGCGTTGAACAAATAGCAGACAATAAACCGCTCAGGGAAACCGATGTTTTTCGTGTTCGCTCTGTAGATGGTGTTGAGTGGGCCGTCCCCCTCTACTCAGGCGGCAACACCGTCAAACTGTTCAATGGCGCATCCAAGCCAGTCACACTCATCGGGGTAGATGCCACCACTCTTGTAGGTTCTCCCGTCAGTATGCTGCTTGGCAGCTTGGATGATTTAAGAGTGCCCGATGGTGTGATAATCGATGAGTATGGCTCAAAGCTCTTTGGCGAAAGCATTGGCCGACAGCTTAAAATTGGAGACGAGTTTGAACTAAACGACCGCAGGGCGCAAGTAGTAGGCATTTGTGAGGCCCACCGCTCATTTACAGGAGGCCCCTATTTATTTACCACATACGATAGGGCAGTCTTGTATGCGCCCCCACAGAGAAAAATGACCAGCTACATCCTTGTTGGAGCCCAGGAGAATGTGGATCTGCAAGCCTTGGCTAACTCCATTTCCTCAAAGACTGGCCTTCGAGCGCTCACTGAGAAAGAGTTCATGTGGACGACCATACGCTGGTATATAAAGAATACTGGGATAATCATTAACGTGGGCACCATCGTGCTTATCGGGTTCGTCGTCGGTACGGTCATATCGGGCCAGACCTTCTATTCATTCATCGTGGAAAACACCCGCAATTTTGGCGCCATGAAAGCGATGGGCCTGAGCAACACCCGTCTGGCCGGCATGATGATTCTCCAATCTCTGGTAGTTGGGCTCATAGGCTTTGGCATTGGCCAGGGTATTGTCGCCACGTTGGGCAACATCCTGCTCCTGGCGGAGAAAGTGCCCTTTCTTCTTCTCTGGCCAATTCCCATAGCCGTCTTTGTTCCCATAACCCTGATTTGCTTATTCTCGGCGTCGCTGGGCATTTGGCGAATTTCCAAGCTTGAACCCGCAATAGTCTTCCGCACATGAGCGCGCCCAATCCCGCCAGTCAAAACACGATGTTTCAGTTGGTGAACATCAATAAATCCTTCGGAAGCGGCACCGCGGTAACCAAGGCATTGCGCGGGGCCACCTGCTACGGGCGGTCTGGAGAGCTTCTTTTTGTAATTGGCCCTTCAGGTTGCGGAAAAACAACCCTTTTATCCATTCTGGCCGGCACTCTCAGTGCAGACGATGGCGAGGTTATGGTTATGGGTGAAAACATAACTCACTTGAGCGAGTCAGCGCGCACAAGCTTTAGAGCCAAACACCTCGGGTTTATTTTTCAGCAATTTAACCTTATTCCAACCCTCTCGGTGCTGGATAACGTCTCGGTCCCCTTGCTAATTCAGGGCCTCCCTTCAAAAACGGCCATATCCATGGCAAAATCCATGTTAGAGCAAGTAGGCCTTGGGGATAGAGTATCAGAGCGTCCCATGAAGCTCTCTGGTGGCCAACAACAGCGGGTAGCCATTGCGCGCGCTCTTGTCCACAAACCCCGCCTTATCGTCTGCGATGAGCCGACTTCCGCCCTCGATAGCGCCAACGGAAAACTCGTCATGGAGTTGCTCAAAAAAATTGTCTGTGTTCCGGGGACTACCGTCGTCGTAGTGACACATGATTCCCGTATCTACTCCTACGCTGACCGCATGTTGGAGATGGAAGACGGCAAAATTATTCGCGAGTACGAATCGCGTGAAGCCATAGCTAAAGCCCAATTTAGCCACTAACTTAAACCTCCGTTATTGTCATGCTACACAAACACCTCTCTTTTTGGCTGGCTATCGCAGGCTTGCTTTTGGCCATAAGCCTCATTGTGCGTCTCCAGGCTAGTTTAAATATTCCCGTGCCGGAGCCCAGAAATTCACCTCTGGAAAAACCTTACGCCCACAGCGTCGGTGCCTCTGGCTTGATTGAAGCACTCGGAGACAACGTCTCCATCGGTTCTCCCGTAGGTGGATTAGTTATGGATGTGGCCGTAGAAGTGTGGGACGATGTGAAGGCGGGAGATGTCCTCTTTAGGCTAGACGCTAGAGAACTCAGCGCGACCCTCGCACCCCAAAAAGCCCAGGTTAAAGTTTATGAGGCTCAATTACAAAGGATTCTCGATAGAATCGAGCGCCTTCAGTCAGTTGCATCCCAAGGCGCTTCCCCTATGGAAGAAATTCGTTTACTGGAGAGCGATGCCCACGTCGCAAGGGCTCAAATAGAAGTGGCTGAAGCATCCGTTGCGCAAACCATTGCCCTGATTGAAAGGCTTACCGTCCGCGCACCCAAAGAGGGCACCATACTCAAAGTGAACATACGGGAAGGCGAATACGCTTCTGCCGCTACCACCGATCCACTCATGATACTGGGCAGAATTGATATGGTGCAAATCAGGGCAGATATAGACGAGCAACTCGCTTCCCGCATTCAGCAGGGCGCAAAAGCCGTAGGCCAACTCAAGGGTGCCGCTCCCAACCCAATTGAGCTGCAATTCGTTAGAATAGAGCCCTTTGTCATTCCCAAACAATCGTTAACTGGCGCTCCAAACGAGCGTGTGGACACCAGAGTATTGCAAGTTATCTATTCCTGCCCAAACAGCGCCTCCTACCCCATGTATGTTGGCCAGCAAATGGACATATACATCGAAGACCTCTCCAGCCTGAGCCACTCAATTCAGCCCCCTGCACTCTAATTGATTGGTGTGCAGTCAAAAATACCTTTTCTTATAATTTTGAATTTATAATTTATAATTCAAAAGATTCTTCCATGCCCATAGCCACTCTCACTGCCAAGCTCGAAACCCGTTCCCACCTCTCCTCTGCCGAGGCTCAAGAAGCTGCCAGTGCGCTTGTCGATGCCACAGTCCCCCAGGAAGCCAAATTAGCGTTCCTCAAGGCGCTTTCTGCTAAGGGCGAAACCGTAGAGGAAGTAACCGCCTTCGCCCAAGTCTTCCGCACCCTCGCCAAAAATCCGCAGATGGACGACTGGGCTGCGCGTGGCATAGACATCGTGGGTACTGGTGGCGACCACTTTGGCAGTTACAATATCTCCAGCACTGCCGCGTTTATTGTGGCCGCCAGCGGCACCCCCGTCCTCAAGCACGGCAATCGAGCCATCACCTCCAAAAGCGGCAGCAGCGAATTCTTTGGCGAAATGGGCATCCGCATAGATGCTCCCGCCGATATCCTGCGCGCCTCCCTCGAAGAGCTCAACTTTTGTTTCTTCTTCGCACCCGCATGGCACCCCGCCTTCAAGGAGATCATGCCGGTCCGCAAAGCGCTTGCCGAGCAAGGCATCCGCACCGTCTTTAATATCCTCGGCCCCCTCATAAACCCCGCGCGCCCCGCCCATCAGCTCCTCGGCGTTTTCTCGGATAGTTGGGTAAAGCCGCTTGCCGATTCCCTCCACGGCCTCGGTCTCAGGCGTGCCCTCGTTGCCCATGGGCGTATCGAGTTTTCTAAGTCTGGTCTCGACGAAATGACCTGCGCGGGCGAAAACCGCGTTTGCGGCGCTGGGGAGCTCCGCCACATAGACACCGTCTGGGAGCCCGAAGCCCTCGGCCTCAAGCCCTGCATGCCGGAAATCCTCAAAGGCGGATCCCCCGCCGAAAACGCCGCCATGTGCCACGAGCTAGCCACTGGTACCGCGCCCGCTGGCCTGCGCGACACCGTCCTCCTCAATGCCGCCACCGCTCTCTGGGTTGCCGGTCGTGCCGATAGCGTAGAAACGGGCCTCGCCATCGCCCGCGAGACTATCTCAAGCGGCGCCTTAAAATCGTGGCTTGCTCGCGCCCGTGCCTTCTATCAAAAAGTAGCCTCTGCTTAATCTTTCTCTATGAGTGGACGCTATTTCGGCACCGACGGGATTCGTGATCGCGTGGATGGACCATTCCTCGACCCCCTCTTTTTGCGGCGGTTAGGCTCGGCCCTCGGCCAGTATCTTCGCGATAAGTTCCGCGACCAGCCCTGTCGCGTCGTCATCGGTCGCGACACCCGCCCCAGTGGGGAATCTATCGTCACCCAGTTGGCCATAGGCCTTACTTTCCACGACATCAAGGTCGTAGAGGCAGGCATCATACCCACCCCCGCCGTAGCCCTTACCGTCCGCAAGCTCCGTGCCCAAATGGGCATCTCTGTTACCGCCTCTCACAATCCAGCTACAGACAACGGCATAAAGCTCTTCGGGCGGGATGGTTGCAAGCTGAGCGACGAAGAAGAAACCGCCATCGAGCGCCTCATAGACGCTACCCAGCCCATCCCCGCTTACCCCAACAATGTCGAGCGCCTTCGCGAAGGCTGCGGCGCCGATAGCCTCTACATAGATTTTTGCGCTTCTCTCCTCCCCGCTTCCGCCCTCCAGGGCTGGAAGATTGTTTGCGACTGCGCCCACGGCGCCGCCTGGCAGACTACCCCACTCACCTTGCAGCGTTTAGGCGCAGAAGTTATTGCTATTGGCAACTCCCCCAACGGCCAGGATATCAACTCAGGCTGCGGCAGCGAGCACCCGGAGCGCCTCTGCGCCCTCGTCCAGGAGACTGGCGCCCACCTCGGTATCGCTCACGATGGAGATGCTGACCGCCTCGTTGTTTGCGACGAGTTGGGCAAAGTCCTTGATGGAGACGAGCTACTCGCCCTCCTGGCTCTCTACCTCAACCGCAACCGCCGCCTCCCCCAGTCCACCGTAGTTGTCACCGTAATGAGCAACCAAGGCCTCGATGTCGCCCTCCGCGAATCAGGTATTAAGGTGGACCGCGCTGGCGTGGGCGATAGGCAGGTTATCCAGCGAATGGCTCGCGTAGGCGCGGGCTTCGGCGGCGAATCCAGCGGCCACATAATCATTGGTGATGTCGCCCCCACGGGAGACGCTCTCGTGGCCGCCCTCCACGTTATGGCTGCCATGCGCCACCTCCAAAAACCCCTCTCCGATCTCCGTAAGTGCGTCCGCCTCTACCCCAATTTGCTAAAAGCTATCGTCGTAGAGCGCAAAATCCCTATCGTCGAAATACCCGCGCTTCAAGAAGAGCTGGAGCGCATAGATGCTGAGCTAGGCGATCGTGGCCGAGTCCTCGTTCGCTACTCTGGTACCGAGCCAAAAATCCGCCTCCTCGTCGAAGCCGAATCCAAGGAACTCTGCGGCTCCATCATGCAGCAACTCGTCAACGCCATACGCACTCACCTCGAAGTCGTATAGCGCCATGCGCTCCAAGCTAGGCCGTAAGCATGCTCCAGGCAGGAAAATCGCCAAATGATTTGATCCGCACCTTCACATCCTTAGTCCGCGGATCTGCGCTGAGCCCGGGCACCGATTTGTCAATCAGTGATTGCCCCGCTTGGCATACCGAGCACAGTCGGCTGGCAATATTCACGGGCCGCCCTATGTAGTCATTCCCTACTGAAATCTTCGATGCTAGCCCAAAGGACACCCCGCTCCCGATATCCCGCGGCGCCCCGTGCGTGAAGTGCGGCCCGCGCCGTATCTCGTTCCAGCGCCTGTTCATTAGCGCAATCCCATCTAGGCACACATCTATCGCCACCGTACGGTCCTCTGGCGATGTCTGCCAAATGGAGAGCACCCCATCACCCAAAAACTTCATCATGTCGGGCGGGTATCGCGAAAAGCTGCGGCTCACCATATTGTAAAAAGCCGTCATTAGCCCGCATGTATATGGCGACTCTATGTTTGGCTGCTCACAAAATGTGGAAAATCCTCTCATATCCACCACACAAGCCAGTACCTCACACGGCAACCCAAACTCTACGTCCACTTCGCTCCCCATCGTATCGAACTCATAGTTCGAGTAGAGCACATTCTCAAATTTGAAAAGAGATAGCTTCGTAGCCTCCTCGCTGTGATAGTAAAGCCCGGGCTCCAGCAAATCCGCGTTCTCAAGCAGGTAGAGCAGCTTAGCATCCGCCTTTCCCATATCCCAATGCGCCCCGCTTCGATAGAACAATGCCACAAACTTTCTGATCTTCTCCTTGCATGTCGATAGCTTTTTCAACACCACCGCCACATCCGCTTCCTCGTCCACCAGCAGCCCATGATGCGTTTCCACACTATACGATACCACTGGAAAATCAGGGTTTGTCCGCTGAAAATGACTGCACACATCCCAGAAATCCCGGAAATTAAGATTTGGTATAGGGTAGTGGCGCTGGACTGTTGTTGATGACATAACGGACGCCGCTTGTGCGCGTCTTATTGAGCGGCAAATTCCCTAGATAGCAAGATAATTATAGGCGCCCCCTCTCGGTGGCCCCATGCGTTTGCTAGCGCTTGCGGGCTAGTTGATCCTTCAAAACCGCCCAAAACATGTTGGACGCAAGGAAAAATACCCCCGCTACACACGCCGATGTATACGCGGAAACCGTCCATACCACCATCGGACGCTCATCTGGCACAAACGGCCTCAGTGCCCATGTCAGGTAGGCAAATACCAGACAGGTTAGCAGGAAGCAAATACCTGTGCTCTTTACGGTAAACGAATTGGATCCACTCTCGCTCATTCCCTTCTACAAAAGCACAATCCATACCGCTGTCCAATAAAAAACACCCTATTCTCTTTCCTTGTTGATTTTCTGCTCACGTCTTTGTCACAGTTAGTGCATAGCCTCTCTTTTGCCGACGATTGAGTTCTTGAGGCGTTGTTCTCTGTTCTTGCTCATAAATGCTAACAGAAACTGGCTTATCATATGAGTTGAAATTCCTGCACTCCAATTGTTAGGTACGCAGATTTTTATCTCCCATCCTCCGGTTATAACTATTTCTGCTCGGTACTCTTCAATAATTGTTACCCAATGCTCTCCGTGCCGCTTCCACAAAATCTCATCTGCCCCCAACACGCTCCTAAATAGTATATCGTCACCAGACACCTTTATCTGTGCTCGATTACTATTAGTTTCCTCGATTTCAACACATCCGTCTGGCGCTACCTGTTTCCAATTTTCCAGAAGCTTGCAGATGGCTGCTTTACTGGCCTCATCTTCTTCTGCTCCCTCAAGTGCTATCGGATTACTCACGGGCATTAATCTTAGATTAAACCCGCGCGCAATTTGTGGCTGTAATACCAGTCTCTCAATTATCTGCAGTATTCCTTCCGCTATTTTGGTCTCCGTCCCTTCGTTTCTCCCCAAAATGTTTACCATCTGCGATTCGCCTCCCTCGTCGATACCACCAGGCAGCATAAAGGTCGGCATCCCGTATTTGAGTCCGCTCTGCCATACAAAATGATCTATCCTTCCCACACAGGAAGCTCCTCTTTCGCAATGCTCCAGAAATCCTTTCACTAGCTCACGCATCCTGTATCTGTACTCATATCCTATTTGTCGTGTGCTCATACTTCCTTTCTTTTTAGGCTTTACGTTTGTTTAAATCGTAAAATAAAAATTTTAGTTATCATTATCGTAAAATCACGCATTCCCATAAACTTGCGCTACCCTAGCTGCTTTTTAGCATGGGTTCCTTGAAATACCTCGTATTCGTGTTCAAAAATACCGAGTTGGGAGCGCCCAATGCCCATTGTAATACCGAGGGCCACTCTCCGAATCCGGATTCGATATTTATATGTGCAGCCCATTCTGGTAGCTCTACATACTCTAAGCCCAGTGGATTAGCATACTCCTGCCTTGCCCCTGCCCTGCTGTAGGGATCTGCTTCGGATGCAACCAAAAGTGTGCGTTTGCTTGTGGAATGAATTCTGGTGGGAGATAGCTCTATATCTGGCAAATCTCTTACCCTGCCCGTAGCTCTGATTTCATTCAGCCCGGGAGGAGCAACCAATAGAACCCGCTCCGCTCTCACTGCGCCAGCGATAGATGCGTATTGTAGCCATAAATAAGCTCCCAGCGAATGCGCAATCACCGTCACATCAGGCCCGGCAGCCTGCATCTCAAGATGCAACAAACTTAGCCAGTAGAGTAAGTTTGGACTCTCACTTGATGGCAAAGTCGGAAAACTTACACTGTGCCCCATTTCGTGCAACTCCTCGGCTAACCAGTATTGCCAGTGTTCTTTAGGAGATCCGTTAAGTCCATGTAAAATCAAGAATGATTTATTTTCATTTTTGATTTTTTTATATTGATAAGGCTGTTCTGTTACAATTTTCATTTTTATATAAGATTATGTCAGCATCACCTGCATGTCGCATAGCTTAGCTGCGCTGCTATTGAGTTTGTTTATCGTTACTACTGCCGTGTGCTTATTTCCAACTCTGCAAAGGAGCTTTATTGATTATTCGCTCTCTCTGATCGCCAGAATTTCTCACTAGTAATCTCTCCGGTTGTCCGGTAGCCTCTACCTCTAATCATTAGTATTTTACGCAAAATACTCAAGAAATAATTTATAAAAAAATCTAAACTACTCTTAATTATTAAATATCTTTTAATTTGAAAATTTATCAAAAGTTTTCTTGATTCTAGGGAGCAATATGTTAAGTTTTTCTTATAGACATCTAACAACCCATCCCGCTATGAAAATCGGTGGTTTCAACAAAGCGTCCCTCACGGATTATCCTGGCCTAACGGCTGCCGTTATCTTCACCCAAGGCTGCAATTGGCGTTGTCCCTACTGCCGGTGCCCGGAGCTTGTCATCCCCAATCGCTTTACCGCGTGCATCCCGGAAGAGAAAGTCCTGGCATGGATAGCCAAACGCAAATCTCACCTCCAGGGCATCGTGGTGTCGGGCGGTGAGCCCACCCTTCAGGGCGACCTTATCCCCTTCCTCAAAAAACTCTCCGCCTTCGGCCTCCCCATCAAGCTCGATACCAACGGCTGCCGCCCTGACGTCCTCCGCGAGGTCTTCCGCCACAAGCTCGTCGCCTACGTGGCTATGGACATCAAGGCCCCCTTTGAAAATTACAACTCTGCCATCGGCACCCGCACAGAAACCGCTGAAATCAAAGCCAGCATCTGGACCATCAAAAACTCTGGCGTGGATCACGAGTTTCGGACGACCGTAATCCCTGGTATCCATACCGTCCCCGAGCTGCGCGAGCTCGGCTCCCTGGTGCAAGGTGCCAAGCGCTTCGTCCTCCAGGAATTTGTAAGCTCAAACCCCATTAGGGCAGACCTGCAGAATCGCATGGCCTTCACGCGCAAAACCCTCTTCGCCCTCGAAAAGTATTTCCGCCATAAAGTCGGCGAGTTCAGCGTCCGCACTACAGACATGGCCGTCACCGTGCCCATGCACGATGAGACAGAGATAGACATGGCCGCCCTCTAGGCCACGGGCAAATCCGTGGGCAGGTGCAGCCCCGCGGGCATCTTTTGCAAACGCGGCAGCGTGTTGGCCACCGTGGCCACCGTAGCCGAGTCCCCATGCACGCCCCC
>CAZHQD010000018.1:0-14908 GCA_964533835.1 uncultured Puniceicoccaceae bacterium
AGAGGCCGCTGCCGTTCTTGCGGTTTTCGAGGCGGGTTGGGAAAAGGAGGTCGCGCACTTTGTTTAGCATTTCGTGGAGCAACGCTGGACATGGCTTGGTATTGGGTGGTTGCTCTGTGTCTGTAGGGTTCACCACAGAGGCACTGAGGGGCACAGAGGGGTTTGATAAGGAAGAAGGAGGAAGGAAGAAGGAAGATGTTGAGGCAGATTCTTGATCCGAGGGGTAGTCTTGCTCTGTGTCGTTAGGGTTTTGGGTAGGGGTTGGGGTTTTTGGGCGGCAGGGGTTGGGGATGAGTTCGTAGAAGTGTGGGTAGGTGGGTTGGTAGTTGGGGGGGAGGTGGCGGGCGAGGTCGTGGGCGCGCATGGTGATCATTTCGAGGATGTGTTCCCAGTCTTCGCGGGTGAGGCGGCGCGCGATGCGCTGGAGGAGTTGGGATGGCGTGTGGCCGTTGTAGAGGTTCACCACGGAGGCACTGAGGGGCGCAGAGGAGTTGGGATTTACGCCTGCGGCGTATGTGTCTGCGGGTGGTAGTGGGGAGGGTTTGTTGGGGAATGGTGGGTGGTCTGGGCGGGCTTCGTTGGTGTTGGTTTGGAGTTCGCGGTGGTAGCGGGGGAGGAGGAATTGTTCTTGTGGGAAGGCTTCGGGGAACTTGAGGTAGGCTTCGCCTCTTGGGGTGAAGAGGATGGTCTTGATTGTGGGGAGGGTGAGGGTGCGGGTAAATGGTTTAGGGACTGTGGGCGTGGCGTTGTATTTTGTGTAATCGATGCGGGGGTGAGTATCGCAGACGGTTTTAAGTTTTAAGTTTTCGGTTTTAAGACCTGCATCCTGATGCGGGTAATCGGAGGGTGATACGTCATCTGGGGCGGGTTCGGGGGTGAAGTAATCGGACGAGTCGAAGTCGTCGAATTGGGCGGGGGTTGGGGGCGTTTGGGCGCCGTGTGGGTGTTGGATGGTGTTTTCGTTATTTTGGTGCATAAGGGCACCATGATAACAGGTTGCTGTGCCTGTTTCCTGCTTATGGTCGTATCGGTGGGATCAGCGGGATCTGTTGTGTCTGCTGTGTTTGTGGGATCGTCGGTATTGGTTGTATCGGCTGTGTTCGGGGGCAGAAAAATTATAAATTCAAAATTATAAATTATAATGAGATGGCAGGTTTGTTTATGAGACGGGGGTGGGTGGGAGAGGGGGAGGATTTTTTCCTGCAGCCCCTTGCGCCTTCGGCGCGTAGAGCAATTAACAAGTGGAGGCAAGGAGACAGGTTCTTTGGGAGGGTGAGAACGGGTGGACGCTGGTTGAACGTTGAAGGTTGGGGGGGAGACAGGCTTGAGGTGGGGAGGAAACTTTGTGCAAACGGTTTCCTGCACGGACTTGTCAACAGGCACAATTTCTAGCACAACGTTATTCGTGAAGCGGCACTGGATAGAGTTTTCCCAAGAGTGGAATCGGCAGCATCCGATGACGTATTGGGTTCATGTGGAGGCAGACGTGAAGCCGTGGTATGATGCAGAGTATTTTATCCCTGAAAAGCCACGTCCAGTTCCAGCTAAAGGTTTTCCAAACTTCTATGTAGAAATTGATGGTGTGACATTTGTATTTTCATCAATGGATGAAATTCGGGAGTTGATCAGAATATTTGAGATAAAGGTTATGCCTAGTTCGCAAAAACTAGTTGGGCTTAGATACGGAACGTCAAATAGGTCTAAATGGAATCCAGGAACGAATCGTCATTGGCTATCTCGACTGCCAGCACAAACGAAATCGTTGAGGTATCGTAGTAAGGCAGTTAATTATTTTAAGCAGGCTCTCGTTGAATTTGGTAAAGAGATAGAACGATGCTGAGTATTTGGAGCTAGGGGAAGAACTGGGGCATTTCTTCCAATGTTTATTTGTTATTCATGCATAAATACAAACTTACTGTTGCCTGTCATAGGCTATAATCTATTGTCAGGTAGGTGAATTCAAAGGGCTATAATTGGAGGAAGGAACATAATCGCTTATGGGATCAGTTAGTCCCTCCATCTGGTCAGGCTAGCACTCTTCAGGGTGAATTGATTCGTATATCCGGTAAGTTGTCTGATCAAGCATATCGAAATGGCAATATGAACTGGGACGATGATCACGAGAGAATGTGGCGCTACATTGGAACAGTAATTGGATCGTCATCATTATTTAATCGTGAAGAACAGCGTATTCTAAAGGAGAAGATCGAAGAGATTATTCGAGACCAGGAATGTCCAGACCTGAGTGATGAAGGCAGTCCATATGACATCGTGAGCGAAATGGTAGTGGCGTGGTGCATGGCTCACCCTGATCCCATTCCGCATAAGCCTGATCCAACATTGCGACGTTAACTTTGCACTTATAAGTGCTGTTCTAGTTTAAATGCGCCAAGCTAAATTAAGCAATTCTGAGACTTTAGGACGCAACCTTGTAGCTTGGGCGAACATGTAGAGTTATGACCTTTGAAATGACTCAAATCAAATTCACATGACATCATATCAGGTACGCGACGGATGGCGTTAGCATCTCTTGACTCTAAAACACGGGACGGAAACGTTTTTATAGCGAACGTTAATTAGTCGGCTCATTTTATTTTAACGTCAACCAGTGCTAGAGATACGATTTTTTAAAAAATGCCTTTATATGTTTTAAAGCTACAATGTCTAATACAAAATAGAACAGTATCCATATTGATATTTTCCAGATTACTTCCTTTATTCTGTTAATGTATATTTGGTAGTAAGCCTGATTATCAGTACTAAACTCAAGCCATAATTTTAGTGAATTATCATGCTTGTTTAAATTATTTATATTCTCTAAATAGTATTCAGATTTTGATATAACTTCATAGCTTTCTTTTTCAATACTTTTTGCAATAGAAAAAATATCATACAAACATAGTCCTATGAAAAATAAAGGTATTATTTTTATGATTTGTATATATTGAATGGTTTTCATTCCTTGTTTTTGTTTAATAGTTTCTCCTGATTATATATTCAATCATTACACAACAAGACAAGGGGATTAATTTTTTAATTAATATTTATTGCGTGCGAATCAGTTGGCTAGATGTTGCGATCGTTGGGAGTTGGATTAATATAGCTTTCTACCACGATAAAATGATCACCATGCGCAATCATACTGATGATAATATATCCATATATTTCGCCTGATAATTTGATATAATATTTTTTAGTAAGATCATTACGCCACTCTTTTTCTGATTTAAGATAACCAAACTCATCACTAGTAATATATCCATTTAACGGTGCTTCAAAATCCCATTCAGAATCTCGTTCGATTATACCACCGTCTAGAACTGTAATCCTACAACGCCAATCATATCGCTCACCACTATTTGGTTTTATATTTACATTATTTGTCCAAGCCATTATAGACAAATCACCTTCTTTGGGATCAGTAACTTTACCCCTCTCTAAATCGATAATTACAGGAGTACCATCTCTAGGTATAGCAATTGATCGCTGTGGGTTATGATTCAAAGTTTTTGATACATTGCTCTTAATAAGAGTGAATACCGCTGGATTGGTTTTATTCGGTATTGGCACATCATTATTACCAATATTATCGAAATTTACAAAGCCACCAGATGATCCTAACTTTTCATCATTCCTTGGAACCGCATAGTAGCCATTTTTCGATACTTCAACGTAAATCCCTGCACCGTTACCGTGGATAACAAATCTACCGTCTTGTCCACTTTCAATCTCTCCTTTAGTTCCGCTTCCATTAGGGTCTGGGTTATCCATGAATGAATATCGTACTTTTGCACCAGCAACCGGATCGTTATTATTATCTAGTACTTTGCCGTAGAATGTTAGTGGGCGTTGGAAAATCTGGGCCGCTTTTTCGAGGTATTGCTCGTCGCTCTCGTTTTTCGATGGAACTTGAGTGATTTGCGCTGTGCCAGAGTGTGGCGCAGCCAGAAGCAGGAGGCACCCCAATATGACTAGGAGGGGGAGTGTATGAAAGAGACGTTTCAACATGGCGGGGCTGTGGGGGGACGGAGGAAGGGGGGGCTGGGTTAAGCGGCGGAGGAGTGCGGGGAGACTTCGTGATCGATGGTGGGGCCGTGGGCGGAGAGGGAGAGGCGGAGGTCGTAGTCTGACTGGAGGTTGGTCCAGTAGCGAGGGGAAGTGTTGAGGTAGCGGCTGAGGCGGATGGCGTTTTCGGGGCTGATGGGGCGTTTAGCGCGGACGATGGCGCTGAGGGTGGAGAGGGGAATGCGTGTGTCTCGCGCGACACGGGTGAGCGGGAGGCCGAGGTCGCGGAGGCCGCGCTGGAGAATGAGGCCTGGGTGGGTGGGTGTGAGGGTGGTTGTTTTCATAGGTGGTCTGCGAAGTGGACGCGGGTTGCGTTTTGGCCGTCCCAGTCGAAGTAGATGCGGTAGCGCTTGTCCACGCGCAGTTCGTAGGTGGCGGGTGTATTTACGATTTTCTTAAATCCGTTGGAGGGAGGGAAGTAGAGGTCGCTGAGGGTGGTGGCGGCGTCGAGAATCTGGAGGATTTCGAGGGTTTTCTGCTGGAGCTGGAGTGGGATGACTTTGGGTTTGGCTGGTTCTTGCCTGAAGATTTTGGCGGTTTCCTTGCAGGCAAAGTCAATAATCATTCTACAATTTGTAGAACGGTTTGAGGGCGGTGTCAAGCCAAGGGATTGGGGTGTGGAAGTGCACAGGTAATGGTTTTAGCCATTACCGCTCTGCCTTTTTATTTTTCCCCACTGTGCTGCTCTGAGCCTCTGTGGTGAACCTGTCTCTAATTCTTAATTCCTTGCCTTCACTTCCCGCAGCCTGCGGCGAAGTCCAGTGCTTTGGCCTTTAGTTGGTCGAGCATGGCTTGGGGGTTGTTTTTGTTGGCGGCGATGACGTTGACGATGGAGCTGCCGACGACTACGCCGTCGGCGATGGAGGCTACGGCGGCGGCGTGGGCGCGGGTGGATATGCCGAAGCCGACGACTACGGGGCCAGTGGTGTGTTTGCGGATTTCGGCGACGTTGGCGCCCATGGAGGAGGCGAGGGTGTCTCGCTCACCAGTTACGCCTTCGCGGGAGACGTAGTAGATGAAGCCAGTGGCGGCCTTGGCGATGAGCTCCATGCGGGCGGGGGGCGTAGTGGGGGCAATGATGAAGACGGTCTTTAGGCCTGCGGCGCGGCAGGCGGCTTGCCAATCGGAGGCCTCTTCGGGCGGGAGGTCGAGCACGAGGACGCCGTCTACGCCTGCTTCTTTGGCGCGTTTGGCGTAAGCGCGCTCGTCCTGGGAGAATACGAGGTTGTAGTAGGTGTAGAAGATTATGGGCTTTTGGGAGAAGGAGCGGACCTGGCGAACGAGATCGAAGACGGCGTCTTGAGTCATGCCCGCTTCGAGGGCGCGCTGGGCTGCGAGCTGGTTGGTGAGGCCGTCGGCGAGGGGATCGGAGAAGGGGACGCCGATTTCGAGGATATCTACGCCGTTTTCGAGGAGGGTGCGGCAGACGGCGAGGGAGGCCTCGCGATTGGGGTCGCCCGCGCATATGTAAGCTACGAAACACGCTCTGTTCTCTGCCTGCGCCCTGGAAAATGCTTCGCTGATTCGGTCCATATACGATTCACCGTGACAATCCCCCCCGCAGCGGGCAATCTAAAATTCCAGCATCCAATGCCAAGGGCTGCCCGTGGCCCTGGCTGCATTTCCGCGAGAATCTAGCCTGGCAATGCGAGCTTTTTCCAGGGTGGGATTTTCGCGGGAGCTGCCACTTTCTTTTTGCAAATGCGAGGGAGCTTTTCCCTCGTTTGACAGTCTTACAACCGTAGTTGCCATGCATACCGCCACTCGCCCATATCTATTAAAGACAGCCCTTTTGCTGGCTCTGCTCAGCGCCGTGCCGCAGGCAGCCAGCGCCCAGGGGCAGCCCATCCGCCCTTCAAATGATACCGCCGTGCGCGTGGCTGGGCTGGAGCAAGACCTGGCCATCCTGAAACGCCAGATTGACCAGGTGCTTCTGGACAATGAAATCCTGCGGAAGGAAAATGAGGACCTGCGCAGGCAGCTCCAGGCCGTGGCGGCAGGCGGTGGCTCGGTGGATGAGAAGCTCGCGGCCCTCCGTGCCCAGCTGATCGCCGAGGACAATCGGAACCGCTCGGAGATAATCGCCGAAGTCACCCGCCAGATCGAGCGGCTAGGCTCGCAAACGCAGTCGGCCATCAATTCTGTGGCGCGGCAGGCCTCCTCTGCGGCAGCGGCGCCCGCGGTGTCGTTTAGCGATGATTTCCCGAAAACGGGGATCACGTATACGGTAGTTTCCGGGGACACGCTTTCAGGTATTGCCAAAGCCCACAACTCGACAGTAAAAGACATTCAGAATGCTAACCGTATCGCCGACCCGCGGGACCTGAAGGTCGGCCAAACCCTCTTTATCCCCCAACGCTAAGCAAGGAATGGCCAATCAACCAAAAAGCAGACTGGGCCGCGGTCTCGGTGGCCTGATCACCGGAAGCGTAGTCAATCCCCCCCGCGCCGCAGAGGCCGCCCAACATGCGCCCGCGCCTGCCCCGAAGGAAAAAGAGCATCCCGTGGCCGTGCGCACGGGAGAGGGGTTTGAGCACATACCGACGCACTTGATAGATACGAGCCCATTCCAGGCGCGCCGCGAGATAGACCCCACAAGCCTGGCCGAGCTTTGCGAGAGCATACGCAGCGTGGGGCTGCTACAGCCCGTGCTAGTCCGCCGCAAAGGGGAGCGCTACGAGCTGCTGGCGGGAGAGCGCCGCTGGCGGGCGTCCATGCAGCTACAGATGAAGAAAATCCCCGCCCGCGTCACTCAGGCAGGGGACCCCGAGAGCGCCGTGATCGGGCTGATTGAAAATCTCCAGCGGGAAGACCTGAACCCCGTGGAAGAAGCGGGTGGCTACGCCAGCCTGATCCGTGACTTCGACCTTACGCAGGAAGCCGTGGCCGAGCGCGTGGGCCGCAGCCGCCCTGCCATCGCCAATGCGCTCCGCCTCCTGCAGCTGGAGACGGAAATCCAGGGCTACCTTTCGAAAAACCTGCTCACAGTGGGCCACGCAAAAGTATTGCTAGGCGTGGAGCCTGGGGAGGAGCGCCTACTTCTGGCCCGTAAAGTCCTGGAAAAAGGCCTGAGCGTGCGCGATCTGGAGCAGCTGGTTGCGGGCCTGAAAAACCAAAAAGGCACCCGCAACGCAAATACCCGCCCCACGCCACAGCTCGAAGAGGCCGCCGTGCAGGCCGTGGAAAAGCAGATCGCCTCCCGCCTGAGCACCAAGGTGATGCTGCGCCACACGCCCAAGAGGGGCCGCATAATCATCGAATACTATGGCAACGAAGACCTGCAGCGCATCCTCGAAAAGATGGGCGCCGCGCAGTAATTGATTGCGTGCTATTATACAAACGAATCCGCTTTTCTTACCCCGAAACCATTTGACAGCGCCGCAAATCTTGCTGATTATCACCTTTTTCAAAAATCGGGGCGTAGCTCAGTCTGGCTAGAGCGCTTGCTTTGGGAGCAAGAAGTCGCTGGTTCAAATCCGGTCGCCCCGACCATTTTCAGCAGGTTGTGCAGAATAGTAATCGCTGACAACCGCAGTCCTCATCAAGCGGTAATAAGTTGGAGTAATTGGCTATGCCTGTGGCAGCTAAATTACTCGCTAAAAACTGGAGAATAGATTTGCCACCCGTTTGTTTCAGGCTATTAATAATCACGTCCTGTAGATAGCCTATTTCTACGTTTCTAACCCCCTAACCCTATTACTCTATGAAACTGTACAAAGATGGGAGTAAATTCCTTGGCGTTGCTGCGCTCGCTGCCCTAGCCAACTCGCTCGCTCTTACCAGTGCCTCCGCGGCGTTGCTCGCTTACTCAGGCTTTAGCGGAATAGCCAATGGCACCGTCGAAGGCGCTGCCGACGGCGTAGGCTGGAACACCAATTGGGACTCACAAAGCGATACCAATTTTTATTCGGTAGCAAATACAACGCCGCTAACCTATGGGAATTTGCTCACCTCAGCAGGCGGCGAATACCTCTCAGGCGGCAATAGCTTCACAAACGTTGGCCGGCGCCTAGACAATGCTTCTTCTGGCGTCTTTGCCAGTGCAGGCTATATGTCCAACCCCTTTTCTATAGCCGATATTGATCAAGGTGGTGTCCTCTGGGTAAGCAGTCTCATCCGCAGAGATGGAAATGCCAATCTTACGTTGGGGTTGGTGGGAGGCACAAACACTCCCTGGCAGCCAGCACAAACGAGCGATCTTCGTGTGAGCTCTAACAGTGGCGGCGCGTGGACTCTGGGTGATGGCAACGTTAGCTCTTCCTCAGGCATCAGTCCAGTCAATGGCACGACCAATCTTCTCATAATGCGAGTGGATTTAAACGGAGCAAACTCCACTGCGCACCTGTGGGTAAATCCAGCAGGAGGGCTCCTTGGTGGGGCCGATCCCGACATCAGCACCGCCAATGCCAGCCTTACTGGTTTGAGCAATACCAGCATCGCTTTCCGCAATGTTCACGTTTACCTCGGCAGTGGCACGAACCAAGGCTCGGCAGACGAGATACGTATCGGGCAGACTTTTGCCGATGTGACGCCTATACCTGAGCCAGGAGTGTTTGCCGCACTGTTCGGCTTGGCAGTCGTTGGACTGGCTATCTTGCGCCGTCGCAAATAAACCGGCTGTCATTTCTGCAAGTATTTTTCAGACTGGGTTCTCACGAACCCAGTCTTTTTTTGGTCTGCCAAATGAGCACCTATAGATACGTTAGTCCTCGCAGATAAGCTGATTATGCTCGTCCACGCCGCGAGAAGAAAATACAAACCGCTTAAATGAGGACTCCCCATGAATAGTAGAGAAGTTGGCGCCAGAGGTATTGAGGCGCGGGGCGCGCTGCCCTGGGTAGCGCGCTCGGTCTGGATCACGGCGCAGGACTTCGCTTTTGGAGACGCGGGGGCAACGGAGAATCAGCACTTTCTTTTCAGGGTAGTTTTCGAGGTGCCTTCGGAGGTCGCTGAAGCACAGTTGTTGATTACGGCAGATGATCTTTACATGGCATGGCTGGATGATGAGTTGGTGGGCACAGGGCCCGTAGTCTTGCCAAATGATTGCCACCCCTACAACGCCTACGATGTGACGCGCTGGTTTGTTGTGCCTACCGGCGGGAAGCGCAGCTGTCTTGCGGTCAGAGTGTATTACCATGGGCCCAGGCAGCGGGCACACCACAGCGGGGATGGGCGGTGTGGCTTGCGGGCGCAGTTGACGCTGGTTGATAGCAAAGGGGAGCGGCGGGTAATTGGCACCGATGGGAGCTGGCAATGCGCAGCCAGCAAGGATCGAGAGAGCGGTGGCCGCATGTATGGCTACCACACGCAGCACGCGGAGGATATTGATATGCGCCACGCTCGCCAAGGGTGGCGCACGACAGACTACAACGGGGCAGACTGGCAACAGGCTGTGGTGGTGCCCGATGAGCTTGCCGCAGATTGGCGACTGGAGCCACAGATAGCGTTGCCTGTGGAGTGGCGTTTGCGCGAGCCAAAGGTAATCCGCCAAAAAGGCGCGGGCCACTGGTTTGTGGATATGGGGGAGGAAATGGTGGGGCATACGTGCCTGAGGATACAAGGCACAGAGGGGCACAGGCTGGAGATTCGACACGCGGAGGAGTGCGAAGCGCCAGACTCCCCCCGCTATGCCATGCGGTGTGGCTGCCATTATCAGGAATGGGTCACACTTTCCGGAGAGTCGGATCACGTGGAGTTTTTCGATTACAAAGGCTTCCGCTACCTAGAGCTCCTGAATTGGCCCGAGGCCGAATTGGCAGGGCGAGTATGGGTATGGGAGCGGCATACCCCGTGGCCTGAAAAACCGAGCCTCTTCAGCTCCGCAAACACGGACCTTGATGCCATCTGGGACCTGTGCGCCAACAGTGTTCGAGTGGGCACTCAGGAGCGCTTTTTAGACTGCCCCACTCGCGAGAAAATAGAGTTTCTGGGCGATGCCGCCGTGACAGGCCTCGCCCATCTTATTCTGACGGCTGACAAGCTGCCCTACGAACAACTGCTCCGCGATTTCAAGAGAAACCTGGAGACCGATGCTCTGGTGAGCTGCCATGGTGGAATGCCGAAAGCGCAGATTATCGCAGAGTATTCTTTGCTCATCCCGCAGATGCTGACGGACTACCTGCGGTACACAGGCGATTCCCCCTCAGTAAAAGGCTGGCTATCCGAGGCCGAAAAGATGCTAAAGGCTTACGAAAAATACGCCACCACCCACGGCTTACTGACAGACCTGCACGCGCCCAAAGAAGGCCACTCTCCCGCGTGGCCATTAGTTGATTGGCCTCCCAATCTTCGAGACAATTACGACGACACAACGCTACTGGGGGCGAAAGACTGCGAGGCTGTAAGGGACAACGTAAACACCGTAGTCAACTGCTTCTATTACCATAGCCTAAGCTGCATGGCGCAATTGCACAGACTCCTAAGCATGCCTGCGGCAAGCGTCGATTGGGAAGCCAAAGCCAAACAAGTAAGGGCGAGTTTGCGGGCAAGCCTTTTAGACAGAACCACGGGCCTATTTCGCGATAGAATTGGCAGCGCTCATTTTTCGATGCATGCCAGCATGGCTGCGCTTTACACAGGAGTGGCAGAGCCAGATGAATACGATGCCATCGTTGCACTGGTGAGGAGCAAGGGGCTGAAATGTGGCGTATGGGTAGCCTACTTTGTACTCAGAGCGCTCTACCGCGCAGGGCACGGGGAGCTAGCTTACGCCTTAATGGTGAATGACAGCGAATACGGGTGGAAACAAATGCTGCGCTCAGGAGCCACCACTTGCCTTGAGGCCTGGCATCCCGATCAAAAATGGAACACCAGTTTTTGCCATCCATGGGCCAGCGCGCCCATCCCTATTGTAATCGAGGAGCTATTGGGCCTTCATCCTGAAGCCCAAGGCTGGACACAAATCCGATTGCAACCGCAATTGCCCCGTGCCTTGGCTCACGCAAGCGCAAAGCTACAAACGCCGCAAGGATGGATTGAGGCAGGATACAAGAGGACAGGCCCCACCCTCTCCTACCGCCTACAACTGCCCACGCCTCTCCCTGTAGCGATATGCCTTCCACAGGCATCCACAAACCGCAAAATAAACGGGAAGCCGCTCATTCAAACGGAAAGCCTAATCCCAACCTATCAAACCATAGCCGCCGGCGAGCACCTGATCTCATGGGATGAAGGGGCGGTAGCGGGATAAGGGAAACTGTGGTAAAAAGCCAGGCCAAGATAACCCGTTATCCCTATTTTTCGGAATGTAGAATCATTTGCAAAAAATGGAATTGCTGTGGTTGGGTTGTTAGTTTAGTACTAGAGAAAATACCTCAAATTTTATTTTGCTGCCTGTGCCTGTAAGTGGGTCCCGCTGCCATGGAGACTACCCTCAATGTCCTTTTCGAAAATAATCCCGTCCCGATGTATGTGTATGATCGGGAGACGCTGGGTATTCTTGCGGCCAATGGGGCGGCGCGCATCCAGTATGGCTATTCGGCGGAAGAATTTTTGGGGCTGAATCTGGTGGACTTGCAGCGTGAGGACATGAGGCACCGATTTCCGCAGCAGACCAAAAGCCAGCCAGGGAGCTACAGGCGAGTGGGCCTATGGCCGCACCAGAGGAAGGATAAATCGGAGCTGATCGCGGATGTGGTGACATCGGACGTTGTATGGGAAGGGAGAGAGGCGAGGCTGGTGATGGCGCTGGATGCTACTGCGCAATCGCGCACCGAGGCGGAAGCAAGGCGCGTGGAAGCCAGCCTGGAAACTGCGCAGCGGATTGCGGGGCTTGGGAGCTGGGAAATGGATTTGGACAAGCGCGGTCGCGACGGGAACTACGCCGTGTGGTGGTCGAGCGAGGTGTATCGTATCTTAGGGCTGAATCCTGCGACCACCCATTCACTGCGCGATTCGTTTTTCAAGGTGGTGCATCCCGAGGATCGGGAGAAAGTGGAGGCGGCGGTGGAGCGCGCACTAACAGAGGGTGAGGTTTACGCAAAGCGCTTCCGCATAATACGCCCCGATGGGGAGCTGCGGTGGGTACGGGAGCTGGCACGATTGGAGATAGATCCCACTACGCTACAGCGAAAGCTCTATGGAACGATTCAAGACATAACGCTGGAAGTGCACAGGGAGCTGGAGATCAACAACCTTAATCTGAATTTGGAAAATCTGGTGAAGGATAGGACAGCACGGCTGCAGGAGGCAGTAGCCGAACTGGAATCGTTTAGCTACTCGGTCTCGCATGATTTACGGGCCCCCCTGCGGGCGATAGACGGCTTTAGCCAAGCTCTGGAGGAGGACTACGAGGCCATACTGGACGCCACGGGCAAGCACTACCTAGAGCGCATTCGCAAGGCCACGGCTCGGATGGATGCCATCATAGACGATTTGCTGCGTTTGGGGCGCATCAGCCGATCAGAGTTGAAGCGGCATAAAGTGGACATTACGGGAATGGCCAACCGCATCCTGGATGAACTGCGGCGATTGCAGCCTGAGAGAACGGTGAAGGCCACCGTGGCTCCCAATCTGATAGCACACGCCGACCAAGCTCTGCTGCTCCACGCTCTGGAAAACCTGATTCGCAACAGTTGGAAATTTACCGCAAAGGCCTCAAGGCCTTCGATAGAAATCGGGCAGACAGAGACCGCCTATGGGTCCACTCTCTTCATAAGGGACAATGGTGCAGGCTTTGACATGGAAAGCTCGGATAAGCTGTTTAAGCCCTTCACGAGGCTGCACCGACCTGATGAATTTGAAGGCACAGGCATCGGGCTGGCCATAGTGCATCGCGTGATTTCACGGCACAAGGGCCGCATCTGGGCCGAGAGCCAGCCCGAGAAAGGCGCCACATTTTACTTCACCCTATACCCACTCGAAACTCCAGATGAGAACCATACGCCCGCATAGCATAATGCTCGTGGAAGATAATTCCGACGATGTAGAGCTGACCGTTCGCGCATTTAAGCGGCACAGTATAGCCGAGGCCCTTATCGTGTTTAACGACGCGATCGAGGCGCTTGAATACCTGCACTGCACAGGGAAATATGCGGAGAGGGATATCTCGGTGCAGCCAGTGGTGGTGCTGCTGGACCTAAAACTGCCGCGCATGGACGGAATAGAAGCGCTAAACAGAATAAGAAACCACCCTGCCACAGGCTGCTTGCCCGTAGTGATCCTGACCTCATCCCGAGAGCAAATTGATGTGGATAGGGGCTACAGCGTGGGAGCCAATAGCTATATTGTGAAGCCAGTGGATTTCCAAAAATTTACGGAAGCAGTTGGTCAACTAGGGCTCTACTGGCTCTTGCTCAATGAGCGATCGAACCCTGCGGCCAAGGCAGATCTCTCGCAGAAAAAGGGAGAATAGGCATCGGGCAAAACACCCCTCGCATTTTGTGCGCTTCCTATTCTTGCGCACTTGGTATTCAGTCTTCATAGTGCCCACGCATTATGAAGCCATACCGCTCTATCTCTTTGCTGGCCACTCTCGCAGCCACCATCTTTTTATCTGCCAGCGCATACGCGCAGGTAATCGAATTACCCGCATTCAGCCGCTCGGCAGACGTGGTTGCCCGCCCCATCCACGTGGCCTCTCCAGACGCACGGATGCACAAGCTGGCGAATCAGGCATTTGCCGTGCATGGCGCCTACAGGCTCGTGCCCGAGAATCAGGCTGCCTACCGCTTCCGATTTGAGCCAAGTGGGTCCGCAGGCATAACGCTTACGATAAATGCCGGAAGCCGAACCGTGCTCACGGAAACGATTTCGGGCAGCAATCTGCGCGATGCACTCATGCGGGCCGCAGATCGAGCCGTGGAGCGCACGACGGACAACCTCCCGGGCTTCTTCGCGGGACGGCTAGCCTTTATCAGCGATCGCAGCGGGATGTCTGAAATTTACATAGCAGACATGCTCTTTGAGGAAATCCGCCAGATTACGCGCGACAATGCACGCTGCGCCTTCCCAGAACTCTCTCCAGACGGCTCCCGCCTGCTTTACACGACTTACTACAGGAGCAACTCCCCAGATATCTACTCAATAGATATTGCCACAGGCACGCGCACACCATTTGCCACATTTAAGGGGATTAACATAAGCGCCCGCTATTCACCAGACGGCAGCCGCATAGCGGCCATCTACTCGCCCAAGGGCAACGCGGACCTCTTTGTTTCGATGGCGGGCAACCCCAAGGCCGCGCCTACACGCCTTACCACAACGGCGGCGCTGGAATCCGGGCCGAGCTTCTCGCCCGATGGCTCCAGAATTGTTTACGCATCGGACGCTCCAGGCAGACCCCAGCTCTACGAGATGCCGAGCAGCGGTGGCTCCCCAAAACGCATCCCCACAAACATATCGGGCTACTGCGCCGAGCCAGACTGGAACCCCCGCCATAGCCACCTCATCCTGTTCACGGTGGCCTCTGGCAAAGAATTTGAAGTGGCTCTCTGGGATGCCACTACCTCCAAGGCCGTCGTCCTCACCAAGGGCCCGGGCGATGCAGTAGAACCACGCTGGGTGCGCGACGGGCGCCATGCCCTCTACACTGAGCGCACAGGCACTTACCGCCGCCTGATGCTGCTGGACACTATTTCCGGCCAGACGAAGCCTCTCCACAACACCTCACTCGGCAACACATCGCAGGCAGCATACGCGTATCCCGCCGGGAAGTAGTGAAAGGGAAATCAAGCCCTGAATTTATTTTCATAAGGTTCTAAAATACAACGACTTAAGAAGTTTAACTATCAATCAGGACCAAGTGTTTTAGGCAAAAATAAATACGTTATTGTATACTTCGCGGAAAAACTAATGTATAAATCGCGGGCGTTATTATGCACATTTAGCGGGCACTCTAATGTAC